>NZ_JOGV01000006.1:0-186252 GCF_000721365.1 Streptomyces sp. NRRL F-5650
ACCCACAACGCAACCGGCCCCGCCCCCCGAACGGGGACGGGGCCGGAACGCTCACCCGGGGACCGGCTCCGGCGTCACCCGCCGGTGCCGAAGCCGATCGCCAGGTACTCCTTGTCACGCGCGCTGCTCGGCTTGCTGGCGTACACCTGCGACATGTACAGGTGCCCCTGCTCGTAGATCAGCTCGGAGTAGTCCGGCGACATGCTGGACTCCACGTCCCGCACGGCCTCCGTGGCCGGGTTCTCCATCAGCGTCGTCTGCTTGAACGTGGAGCCGTCGATGCTGACGATCTGACCGCCCTTGTCGTACGGCGGACGCTTGTAGGCGAGCACGTTGCCGCCGTCCATGCGCAGCGGGGTGATCGTGTAGTCGTCGCCGGAGTCGGCGCGCTGGCCGGTCTGCTTGCCGGTGGCGAGGTCGAAGGCGACGACCTCGTTGGCCCGGCTGTAGGACTTGCCGCTGCCCTCGTGCTCCTCGGTGGCGATGTAGAGCTTGCCGTTGCCGGTCGCGAGCCCCCTGCAGCCCTCCGGCTTGGTGATGCTGTCGCAGCGGGCCGCGTACTGGTCACCCGGCGCCGAGATGCGGGTGAGCAGCTTGCCGGTCTTGTTGTCGATGGAGAAGAAGTCCGAGATGCCGCTGCCGTCACCGGCGGAGTCACCGACGTCGGCGGCCACGACCAGCGGGTTCGTCGACACGATGCCCGCGTACTCGATGCCCTTGGCCATCTTGTACTCGGAGAGCACCTTCCCGTTCTTCGGGTCGATGGTCTGGATGTGCAGCTCCCGCGCGTCGTACGAGCCGCACTTGCGCACCGCGACCAGCTTCTCGCCGCCGCCGTAGCCCGCGTCGTAGCAGGAGTCGCCCGGCTTCGGGGACCAGAGGATGTCGCCCTTGGCGATGTCGAAGGCGACACCGCCGTCGGTGCTGCCCAGGGCGACGGTGTCACCGCTGATCGTGACGTTGTTGAAGGAGATCGGCCCCTCGCCCGCGGTCTTGGTCCACACCTTCTTCCCGGCGTCCAGGTCGAGGACGGCGACCTGGGTGCAGCCGTGCGAGGGCTCCGCCTTGGTCGGCATGGCGGGCTGGTGGATGATCACCGTCTTGTTGTCGTCGGTGACGTGCGGGGTGACCGCGCAGACCGGTCCCTCCAGCTTGATCGACCACTTCTTGCTGCCCTTGTCGCGGTCGTAGCCGACGACTTCGGCGATGCCGCTCTTGGCGTACACCGTGTCGGTGAGCCACGAACCGGAGACGACGACGCTGTCGTCGTCCTTGGGCAGCGCGGGCATGGGCACCTGGAAGAGCACCTTCGCGGAGGGGTCGGCGGGCGCCTTCTCCTTGGCGCCGGAGGTCTTGCCGCCGTCGCCGCCCTTCTGGTCGGTGCCGCCGTCGCCGCCGGTGCCGCCGCTGGTGCCGGCGGTGTCCTTCTTGCCGTCGTCCTTGCCGGAGGAACCCGCGTACCAGACGCCGCCACCGATGATCAGGGCGATCGCGACGACGGCCGCCACGATGATCGCGACCTGCGCGTTGATCTTCCGTCCGCCGCCGCCCGCGCCCTGCGGCTGCATCGGCATGGTCGGCGGCTGGTAACCGGGCTGGTAGCCGTACCCGGGCTGGCCGGGCGGCTGGCCCGGCTGCCCCGGCTGGCCGTAGGCCGGCGTCGGCTGCCCGTACGCAGCGGGCGGCTGACCGGGGTAGCCGTATCCCGGCTGGGGCTGCGGCGGGGTCTGCGGGTACCCGTACCCCGGCTGCTGGGGCGGCGGCCCGGCGGGCGGGGCCGGCGGAGCCGCGGGTGCCTGTGGCGGGGTCGGCGGGGGCGTACCCGGAGTCTGCGGGTAGCCGTAACCCGGCTCGGGCGCCTTGCCGAAGCCGGGCCCGGAGGGCGCGGCGGGCGGCTGCGGCGGCTGGTGCTGTGCCGGCTGGTTCTGCGGCGGCTGGTCCTGCGGCGGGCCGAAGCCGCCGCCCTGCGGAGGCTGGTTGGGCGGCGGGGGCGGCGGCTGGGTCATGACGTGAGCACCTCGGGAAGCGGAAACGACGGGAGGGGAACGGACCACGGGAGCGCGGCCGGAAGAACGGCCGGGAAAGCGGTCGGGAGAACGGCCGGGAAAGCGTCCGGAGAAGGGTCACTTGCCGTAGGCGAGCATCAACTTCTCCTTCGACTCGTCGTTCCCGTTCAGGCGGGTGGTGGAGATGTAGAACCGCCCGTCGACCCAGTCGATGTCCTTGGAGTAGAAGCCGTTCTCGATCTCCGCGACACTCGCCGGATTCTGCAGCAGCGTGGCCGGCTGGTGGCTGGCGCCGCCGGTCGGGATGGACACGACCCGGCCGCCCGCCTCGTAGGACGGCTGGACGTAGGCGATGAGCTGGTCGCCCTCGGCCTTGATCGGCGTCATCGACTCGTCCACGGGGGACTTGGTGCGCCACTTCTCCTTGCCGGTGGCGAGGTTGATCGCGACGATCTCGTTGGCGCCGCTGGTCGCCTTGGTCGGCAGGTAGAGGGTGCCCTGGGCGACGGTCACGCCGGTGCAGCCCTGGAGGTCGCGTTCCATGATGGCCCAGCCGCACTCGGGGGCGAAGTCCTCGTCGACGCCGACCTGTTCGAGGACCTTGCCGCCGGAGGTGAAGGTGGAGATGTTCCAGACCTTGTCGTCCTCGTTGTTGGCGTAGACGACGAGCGGGTCGACGGAGTAGGCGCGGGCCACCCGCCAGCCCTTCTCGTACGGGTAGGTCCACAGGACCTTGCCGGTCTTGGGGTCGAGCCCCTGGAGCTCGTCGTGCGCGTTGTTGCCGCCGGCGCCGCAGGAGGCGACCTGGACGAGCTTGGTCGCGCTGCTCGCGAATCCGGCGGGGAAGCAGGCGTCGCCGTACTTCTTCTTGTCGTAGAGCTTCTTGCCGCTGCGGACGTCGTAGGCGGTGCCGGACTGGGAGCGGCCGACCATCATGACGTCGCCGCTGAGCGAGAGTTCGAGGGAGAGCGTGGAGTCGAACAGGTCGCCCTCGGCCACCTTCTCCGTCCAGCCCTTCGCACCGGTGGCGAGGTCGATCTCCTGGAGCTGGTTGCACTTGGCGCGGTCGCTGGAGCCGCTCATGTAGGCGACGACGATCTTGTCGGCGGCCGTCTTCTGCGGGGTGACCGCGCAGATCTTCTGCGGGAAGACGACCGGCGCCCACGTGGGCTTGCCGTCGTCGACGTTGTAGGCGAAGACCTGCTTGTAGGCGGCCTTCACGGCGGCCTTGTCGGTGATCCACATGCCGTCGGCGTCGGCACCGGAGCCGGGCGCGTCGGGCGCCTCCTTGTACCAGAGCACCTTGGACTCGCCGTCCTGGCGGCCCTTGTTCAGGTCCTGGGTCTCCTCGGCACCGTCGCCGCTGCCGTCACCGGGGTCGACGGGGGCGCCGCCCTTGGAGCCGGAGGGCTTGGGGTCGTCGCTCTTGGCGGCGACGGGCTTCTTGTCCTTGTCGTCGTCACCGCCGCTCGCGGTGACCGCCCACACGCTGCCGCCGATGACGACCAGGGCCGCCACCGCCGCGGCGACGGCGAGGGCGGGCTTGCCCTTGAAGGGGTTGCGCGACCCGGGGCCGCCGGGCGGCGGGGTCCCGGGAGCGCCGGGCAGGCCGGGGTACGGCTGCTGCTGCGGGTAGCCGTAGCCGGGCTGCTGGCCGTACGGCCCCGGCTGCTGCGGCTGGGCGTACGGGCCGGAGTTGTACGGTCCGGGCTGCGCGTACGGCCCGGGCTGGCCGGGCTGGCCGGGCTGCTGCGGGTAGCCGTAGCCCGGCTGCTGCGGCGGCGGGCCGGTCGGCGGGCCCTGCGGGGGCGGCGGGGTCGGTGCCCCGAAGCCTCCCGGCGGCGGATCCTGCGGTGCTCCGAAGCCACCCGGCTGCGGCGGCTGATTCGGCGGCTGGCTCATCAGCGCGTTCCCCCCTTAGTGCTCACTCACTGATTTCTAGCCACGCCCCGGGTCACACGCTGGCCCCGGAGTCGTCGAAGGCGATCGTCGGACCTGTCTCGCACCGTGCTCGGACAGTCCTCGGACGGCCTTTCTATCACCCGCGGCGAAGCCCCCACCGGGCCGCGTCCACCGCTGTTCCCAAGGGAGGACCGGCCCGTGATGCCCCCGTTACGAGCCTTCACCCGCCCTTTACATCACCTGCGCCCGCCGCACGCGAGGGCTCAGGCGTCCTCGGCCAGTTCCAGCCAGCGCAGCTCCAGCTCGTCGCGCTGCCCCACCAGTTCACGCAGCTCGGCGTCCAGTTCGGCCACTTTCGCGAAGTCCGTGGCATTCTCGGCGATCTGGGCGTGCAGTGCGGTCTCCTTCTGGGAGATCCTGTCCAACTGCCGCTCGATCTTCTGCAGTTCCTTCTTGGCGGCGCGCACGTCGGCGGCGCTCTTCTCGGGTGCGGCGGCGGGCCTGGCCGCCACGGCCGGGGCGCTCGACGCGGCGGACTCCTCCATCCGCTGCCGCCGCTCCAGGTACTCGTCGATGCCGCGCGGCAGCATCCGCAGGGCGCCGTCGCCGAGCAGGGCGAAGACCCGGTCGGTGGTCCGCTCGACGAAGAACCGGTCGTGGGAGATGACGATCATCGAGCCGGGCCAGCCGTCGAGGAGGTCCTCGAGCTGGGTGAGGGTCTCGATGTCGAGGTCGTTGGTGGGCTCGTCGAGGAAGAGGACGTTGGGCTCGTCCATGAGCAGCCGCAGCAGTTGCAGCCGCCGCCGCTCACCGCCGGAGAGGTCCCCGACCGGCGTCCACTGCTTCTCCTTGCCGAAGCCGAAGGTCTCGCAGAGCTGCCCGGCGGTCATCTCGCGGCCCTTGCCGAGGTCGACGCGCTCACGGACGCGCTGCACGGCCTCCAGGACCCGCCAGTCGGGGTCCAGCTCGGCGACCTCCTGGGAGAGGTACGCCAGCTTGACGGTCTTGCCGACCCGCACCTGCCCGCCCGCCGGCTGCTCCTCGCCCTCGCTGCGGGCGGCCTCGGCCATGGCGCGCAGCAGGGAGGTCTTGCCGGCGCCGTTGACACCGACCAGGCCGATGCGGTCGCCGGGGCCGAGCTGCCAGGTGACGTGCTTGAGCAGCACCTTGGGACCGGCCTGGACGGTGACGTCCTCCAGGTCGAAGACGGTCTTGCCGAGCCGGGACGAGGCGAACTTCATCAGCTCGCTGCTGTCGCGGGGCGGCGGCACGTCGGCGATCAGCTCGTTGGCGGCCTCGACGCGGAAGCGGGGCTTGGAGGTGCGGGCGGGGGCGCCGCGGCGCAGCCAGGCCAGCTCCTTGCGGACCAGGTTCTGCCGCTTGGTCTCCTCGGTGGCGGCGATGCGCTCGCGCTCGGCGCGGGCGAAGACGTAGTCGGAGTAGCCGCCCTCGTACTCGTAGACGTCACCGCGCTGGACGTCCCACATGCGGGTGCAGACCTGGTCGAGGAACCACCGGTCGTGGGTGACGCACACGAGCGCGGACCTGCGCTCGCGCAGGTGCTTGGCCAGCCAGGCGATGCCCTCGACGTCGAGGTGGTTGGTGGGCTCGTCGAGGACGATCAGGTCCTGTTCCTCGATGAGCAGCTTGGCCAGGGCGATCCGGCGCCGCTCACCGCCGGAGAGCGGCCCGATGACGGTGTCGAGCCCCTGCGGGAACCCCGGCATGTCGAGCCCGCCGAACAGCCCGGTCAGCACGTCCCGGATCTTGGCGCTGCCCGCCCACTCGTGGTCGGCCAGGTCGCCGATGACCTCGTGCCGGACGGTGGCGGCGGGGTCGAGGGAGTCGTGCTGGGTGAGCACGCCGAGCCGCAGCCCGCCGGAGTGGGTGACCCGCCCGGTGTCGGGCTCCTCCAGCCGGGCCAGCATCCGGATCATGGTCGTCTTGCCGTCGCCGTTGCGCCCGACGACACCGATGCGGTCCCCCTCGGAGACGCCGAGGGACACGCCGTCGAGGAGGGCACGGGTGCCGTACACCTTGCTGACGTTCTCGACATTGACCAGATTGACGGCCATTTCTCTCCTGCCTGGGGGATCGCTCGACCCTCCAGGGTAGTCCGGCCGCCGCGGGCCTCATTCCAGGATGGTCGCCCCCGGCACCGCCCCGGCCGCCGTACGCACGTCGCGGCAGGTCCCCGAGGCCCGCAGCACCCCGGCGATGTCGGAGGCCGACCCGGCGTCGGTCGCGAGGAAGGCCGTCGTCGGCCCCGAGCCCGAGACCAGGGCCGCCAGGGCTCCCGCCGCCCGGCCCGCCGCGAGGGTGTCGGACAGCTCGGGGAAGAGGGAGAGCGCGGCGGGCTGGAGGTCGTTGGAGACGGCGACGGCGAGCGCGGCGGCGTCGCCCTTGGCGAGGGCGTCCAGGACCGCCTGGTCGGCGGCCGGCTCCGGGATCTCCAGGCCCTCCCCCAGCCGGTCGAACTCGCGGAAGACGGCCGGGGTCGACAGCCCCCGCCCGGCCAGCGCGAACACCCAGTGGAAGTCGCCACCCACCTCCAGCTCCGTCAGCCGCTCCCCCCGCCCCGTGCCCAGCGCCGCGCCGCCGACCAGGCTGAACGGCACGTCGCTGCCCAGCTCGGCGCAGATGTCGAGGAGTTCCTCGCGGGAGGCGCCCGTGCCCCACAGCGCGTCGCAGGCCAGCAACGCGCCCGCGCCGTCGGCGCTGCCGCCCGCCATGCCGCCGGCGACGGGGATGTCCTTGGCGATGTGGAGGTGGACGTCCGGTTCACGGCCGTACCGCTGCGCGAGGGCGAGTGCCGCGCGGGCGGCGAGGTTGGTGCGGTCCAGGGGCACCTGGTCGGCGTCCGGGCCCTCGCAGGTGACGCGGGGCCCGTCGGCGGCCGGGGTCGCGGTGATCTCGTCGTACAGCGAGACGGCGAGGAAGACGTTGGCGAGGTCGTGGAAGCCGTCGGCGCGGGCGGCGCCCACCGCGAGCTGGACGTTGACCTTGGCCGGGACGCGGACCCTCACGCTCACTTGCTCGTCACCCCTGGTTCTTGTGCTCGGCGATACGCGCGAACTCTTCCACGGTCAGCGCCTCTCCGCGCGCCTGCGGCGACACCCCCGCACCGACGAGCGCGGCCTCGGCGGCGGCGGCCGACCCCGCCCATCCGGCGAGCGCGGCCCGCAGGGTCTTGCGGCGCTGGGCGAACGCGGCGTCGACGACGGCGAAGACCTCGGCCTTGGACGCGGTGGTCTTCAGCGGCTCGGTCCGCCGGACGAGTGACACGAGCCCGCTGTCGACGTTCGGCGCGGGCCAGAAGACGTTGCGGCCGATGGACCCGGCCCGCTTGACCTCGGCGTACCAGTTCGCCTTGACGGAGGGCACGCCGTAGACCTTCGACCCGGGTCCGGCGGCGAGCCGGTCGGCGACCTCGGCCTGGACCATGACGAGGGTCCGCTCGATGCTCGGGAAGGTGTCGAGCATGTGGAGGAGGACGGGGACCGCCACGTTGTAGGGGAGGTTCGCGACCAGCGCGGTCGGGGCGGGGCCCGGCAGGCCGGTGACGTGCATGGCGTCGGAGTGCACGAGCGCGAACCGGTCGGCGCGCTCCGGCATGCGCGCGGCGACGGTGGCGGGCAGGGCACCGGCGAGTACGTCGTCGATCTCGACGGCGGTGACCCGGTCGGCGGCCTCCAGGAGGGCCAGGGTGAGCGAGCCGAGACCCGGTCCCACCTCGACCACCACGTCGTCGGGGCGCACCTCGGCGGTGCGGACGATACGGCGGACCGTGTTCGCGTCGATGACGAAGTTCTGGCCGCGCTGCTTGGTGGGGCGTACGCCGAGGGCCGCCGCGAGTTCACGGACGTCGGCGGGACCCAGAAGGGCGTCGGGGGTGGGGCTGCTCACCCCGCAAGGGTAGCCGGGGGCACGTGGGGCTCCGGCCCGCAGCCGGGCACCACCCAGCGGCCGTGCGCCCGCACCCGGACACCACCCAGCGGCCTCGTGCCCGCGCTCCGGCACCACGAGCGGCCCCATGCCCCCAGCCGGACACCACGAGCGGCCTCATTCCCGCAACCGAACACCACCAGCGGCCCCACCCCACAACCGAACCACCACCGGCCCGGTACCCCCAGCCGGACACCACCACCAGCCCCATGCCCGCAACCGGACACCACCACCAGCCTCGTGCCCGCAACCGGGCGCCACACGGACGGCCCCACTCCGCAGCCGGTGCGCGGCGGCCCGGCTCCCGGCCCCCGCCTCGCGCTCGGGCGCCATGGGGCACCCCGGCCGCGGCCCACCGCGGCCCGCCACGGCCCGCCCCGCGCAGCCGGGCACCGGCGACGGCCCGTACTGCGGCCACTCTCCCCCCGCGCGCCGCCGCCGATCAGCGCGGCGAGCGCTTCGCGGCCCTCAGTAGCCGAAGGCGCGGGCCGTGTTCGCGGCCAGGGCGCCCGCCAGGGTGTCCTCGTCGACGCCCCGTACCTCCGCCATGGCCCGCACCGTGACCGGCACCAGGTAGGGGGCGTTCGGCCGCCCCCGGTAGGGCACGGGAGTCAGGAACGGTGCGTCGGTCTCCACCAGGACCAGTTCCGCCGGGGCGACGGCGAGGGCGTCGCGCAGGTTCTGCGCGTTCTTGAAGGTGACGTTGCCCGCGAAGGACATGTAGTACCCGGCGCGGGCGCAGACCTCGGCCATCTCGGCGTCGCCGGAGTAGCAGTGGAAGACGGTGCGCTCGGGGGCGCCCTCCTCCTTGAGGACGCGCAGCACGTCGGCGTGGGCGTCGCGGTCGTGGATGACGAGGGTCTTGCCGTGCCGCTTGGCGATCTCGATGTGGGCGCGGAAGGAACGCTCCTGCGCCTCCTTGCCCTCGGGGCCGGTGCGGAAGTAGTCGAGTCCCGTCTCCCCGACGCCCTTGACCTGTCCAAGCGCCGCGAGCCGGTCGATCTCGGCCAGCGCCTCGTCGAGCGCCGCGTCCCCGCCGGGCCGCCGCGCCCCCTGCCTGG
This sequence comes from Streptomyces sp. NRRL F-5650, assembly GCF_000721365.1. Classification (NCBI taxonomy): domain Bacteria; kingdom Bacillati; phylum Actinomycetota; class Actinomycetes; order Kitasatosporales; family Streptomycetaceae; genus Streptomyces; species Streptomyces sp. NRRL F-5650. Next base: position 8,915 of record NZ_JOGV01000006.1, read on the forward strand.
ACCACCCGTCGGGATCGCCGTGGACGATGCGCGGCGCCTCGTTGGGGTGCAGGGCGACGGTGGCGTGGACGGCGTCGTGCGCGGCGGCGGTCTCGGCGGCCCAGCGGGACCCCGCGAGGTCGCAGCCGACCTGGACGACGGTCGTGACGCCGACGGACGCGGCCTTGGCGAGCGCTTCGTCCACCGTGCCGGACTGCATGTCGAGGTGGGTGTGCGAGTCGGCGACCGGCACCCGGAGGGGCTCGGGGAGCGGGGGCGCGGCGTCCTTGTCGGACCGGCCCGAGGCGTTCGAGGGCATGCCCCGATCCTACGAAAGCCCCCGCGCTCCCCCGAAGCACCGGCTAGCCCGCCCGGCGGTGGAGGCGCAGGGCGCGCAGCAGGTCGCCCAGGTGCCACTGCCGGTGCCCGGTGCCGAGCCCCGGAGCCCCCGGTCCGGGTGCCTCGGGCGACTGCGGCAGCAGGGGCACCTCCGGCGGGCCGGCCGGCGGCACGTGACCCCCGTACGTGGTGCCGCGCACCGAGGCGACCCGGCCCGGGCGCATGATCCGTACGACGTGGTGGTCGCAGATCGCGCAGGTCGGCCGGGTCAGCGGTGAGGGGACGGGGCGGCCGTCCGCGACGTAGCGCACGTACTCGTGGCCGTCCGCGTCCGTGCGGTGTTCTATCTCGTACGCCTGCTCCCAGCCGTGCCCGCAGCGCATGCAGACGAAGGAGTACGACTCGTGGACGACGGCGGTGGCACCGGCACGCGTTCCGGTCCGCACGGCGCTCTCACTCATGCTCATCCCGGCTCCTTCGGTTCGTTCCGTTCCTTCCTCCAGTGGACTCCTCCACCGGCCGGAAAGCACCAGGTACGGCCGAGTATTTGGCCCGATTTGAGCCGGCCTTGGCGGGAGCGCCCGCACGGTCAGGGACGGGTCAAGAGCAGGGGGCTCCGGGTCAAGACGAGCCCTGCGGAACCCCTCGTTCTCACCCCTTCTTCCCGGAATTCCCCTCGGCGCCCTGCCCGGCGTCCCGCTCCGCGTTCTTGGCCGCCACGACCGCGTCGAACACCTCCCGCTTGGGCACGCCCGCCTGGGCCGCCACCGCCGCGATCGCCTCCTTGCGCCGCTCCCCCGCCTCCTCGCGCACCCGCACCCGGCGCACCAGTTCCCCGGCGTCGATCTCCTCGGCCCCCTTGTCGGGGGCGCCCTCGACGACGACGGTGATCTCGCCCCGCACCCCTTCGGCGGCCCACGCGGCCAGCTCGCCGAGGCCCCCGCGCCTGACCTCCTCGTACGTCTTGGTCAGCTCGCGGCAGACGGCGGCCCGGCGGCCGGCGCCGAAGACCTCGGCCATGGCGGCGAGGGTGTCGTCGAGGCGGTGCGGGGCCTCGAAGTAGACGAGGGTGCGGCGCTCCTCGGCGACCTCGCGCAGCCGGGTCAGCCGCTCGCCGGACTTGCGGGGCAGGAAGCCCTCGAAGCAGAACCGGTCGACCGGCAGCCCCGACAGGGCGAGCGCGGTCAGCACGGCGGAGGGCCCGGGGACGGCGGTGACGCGCACCCCGCGCTCGACGGCGGCGGCGACCAGCCGGTACCCGGGGTCGGACACGGACGGCATCCCGGCGTCGGTGACCAGCAGCACCCGCGCGCCCCCCACCAGCTCCTCCACCAGCTCGGGGGTACGGGCGGACTCGTTGCCCTCGAAGTACGACACGACACGCCCCGCGGGCGCGACGCCGAGCGCCTGGGTGAGCCGGCGCAGCCGCCGGGTGTCCTCGGCGGCGACGACGTCCGCACCGGCCAGTTCCGCGGCGAGCCGGGGCGGGGCGTCCTGGACGTCGCCGATGGGAGTGCCCGCGAGTACAAGGGTTCCAGTCACGCCCCCATCCTCCCAGCCGTCCCGAGCGGGGGACGTATCCGCGCCCGGCAGGCCCGTGCGCGGGACGCGCACAGCGCGGTTCCCTACGATGGCGCGGTGACCAGTACCGCGTCCTCCACGGACACCCGGCAGGGCCAGGCCCCGCACGACGAGCGGCCCACCTGGCAGCAGCGGCTGCGCCGCTTCGGCTACACGGCGGGGCCCGCGGCCGACGACGTCCGCGACCGGCTGGTGCCGCCGTACACGAGCCCGAGTCCCCGTATGTGGACGTTCCTGGGCCTGTCGAAGGCGCTCGGCGAGCGGATGGTCCGCTGGTCGGCGTGGGGCGGCCCGCTGCTGGTGGCGCTGCTCGCGGGCGTGCTGCGGTTCTGGAACCTGGGCAGCCCGAAGGCGGTGATATTCGACGAGACGTACTACGCCAAGGACGCGTGGGCGCTGATCCACCGCGGTTTCGAGGTCAACTGGGACAAGAACGCCAACGACCTGATCCTGAACTCGGGCGGCCACGTCCCGATCCCGGCCGACGCGGCGTACGTGGTGCACCCGCCGGTCGGCAAGTACGTCATCGGCCTGGGCGAGCTGCTGTTCGGTTTCGACCCGTTCGGCTGGCGCTTCATGACCGCGCTGCTCGGCACCCTCTCGGTGCTGCTGCTGTGCCGGATCGGCCGCCGCCTGTTCCGCTCGACCTTCCTCGGCTGCCTGGCGGGCGCGCTGATGGCACTGGACGGCCTGCACTTCGTGATGAGCCGCACCGCGCTGCTGGACAGCGTGCTGATGTTCTTCGTCCTGGCCGCCTTCGGCTGCCTGGTCGTCGACCGCGACAGGGCGCGGGCCCGGCTCGCCGCCGCCCTCCCGGTGGACGAGGACGGCCGTGTCCGCCCCGACGCGCACATCGCGCAGACCCTCCGCCTCGGGTGGCGCCCCTGGCGCCTGGCGGCGGGCCTGATGCTGGGCCTGGCGGCGGCCACCAAGTGGAACGGCCTCTACATCATGGCGGCCTTCTGCGTGATGGCCGTCCTGTGGGACGTCGGCTCCCGCCGCGTCGCGGGCGCCCCCCGCCCCTACATCGCCGTACTGCGCCACGACCTCGGCTGGGCCTTCCTCTCCACCGTCCCGGTGGCCCTGGCCACGTACCTCCTGTCCTGGCTCGGCTGGATCCTCTCCCCGTCCGACGGCACCGGCGGCTACTACCGCGACTGGGCCGCGAAGGACGGCGCGCACAGCTCCTGGTCGTGGCTCTTCCCCGACTGGTGGCGCAGCCTGTGGCACTACGAGACCCAGGTCCTCGAATTCCACACCCACCTGACCTCGCCGCACACGTACCAGTCGAACCCGTGGAGCTGGATCGTCCTGGGCCGCCCGGTCTCCTACTTCTACGAGTCCCCGTCGGCGGGCTCGGACGGCTGCCCGGTCGACGCGGGCGAGAAGTGCGCCCGCGAGGTGCTGGCGTTGGGCACCCCCCTCCTGTGGTGGGTGGGCTGCTTCGCGCTCCTCTACGTCCTGTGGCGCTGGTTCTTCCGCCGCGACTGGCGCGCGGGCGCGATCGCCTGCGGCCTGGCCGCCGGGTACCTGCCCTGGTTCCTGTACCAGGAGCGCACGATCTTCCTCTTCTACGCCGTTGTCTTCGTCCCGTTCCTGTGCCTGGCGGTGGCGATGCTCCTGGGGGCGATCATCGGCCGCCCGGGCTGCAGCGACACCCGCCGCGTCGCGGGCGCGACGGGAGCGGGCGTCCTGGTCCTCCTCATCGCGTGGAACTTCATCTACTTCTGGCCCCTGTACACGGGCACGGCGATCCCGATGGAGGAGTGGCGGGCACGGATGTGGCTGGACACGTGGGTCTAGCCGGCCGGCCCTGCCCGGCGGCACGGCGTTCCCTGACGGTCGCCGCCGGTACCTGACGCACCCCGCGGAGCGCCCCGCCGGGCCGCCGACGGAGCGGGCCGCCGACCGCGCACCCGTGTGCGGAACGCGTGATTCAATGACGCGCATGGTGGGGGACGGTACGTCGCTGGGGCCGTTGGAGCTGTTCGACGGGCGCTGGGGAGTCGGTGACGCCTCCCGCCCGGACACCCACTGGGTGGAGTTCCGCCCGGACGGGCTCCACCAGCACGAGCCGGACTCCGAGGGACGGTCGGTCCCCTGGTCGAGGATCATGACCGGCGTCCGGCTCACCTGGGGCGAGCACTCCTGGAGCACGAACAGCAGGGGCATGTACACGCTGAAGGGGACGGTCGCGGGGCGCGCCGGCGGCTGGATGCACCTGACGCTGCGCCACCCGTACGAGGACCAGGCGCTGCGCTTCGACCAGCACGAGCGCCCTTACCGGGCGGTGGACGCCCTGCGGCTGGAGAGTCTGATGCGGCGGCTCGTGGACGAAGGAAAGCTCCAGCTCCTCGGCGACCCGGACTGGGTGGGCCGCGCCGTGGTGTCCCTCACCGGCGGCAAGAACCGCTGGATCACGAGCCGTGCGCTGCGGCGGGCGGTGACCGGGGCGATGGCCTCGGCCGATCGCGCAGGCCCCTCCGATCCCGCCGGCCCCTGACGGCCCGCCGGGTATGAGGGACTCGCCCCGCCCCCGTGTCCGCCGACGGAGGATCCGAGCGGGGCTCAACCGAGACAGGCCGCCGTGTCCGCACCGGCCCCGATGGTGAACTCGGCCCAGACCGTCAGCCCTCCGCCCGTTCGCCGCGTCCCCCACCGGGTGGCCAGCGCGTCGGTGATCAGGAGCCCTCGTCCGCCTTCGCAGGCACCGGTCGACTCGGAGATCACCGGCGTACCGCCGCCTCTGCCGTCGTCGGTCACGCCGAGCGTGGCGGTATCGCCGGTGAGGCAGCAGGTGATCGCGATGGTGTGGCTGTCCGTGTGTTCCAGGGCGTTGGCGACCAATTCCCCGGTGACGGACACAAGGTCGTCCGTCATGCCGGTCGGCAGGCACCACGACCGGCACGTGTCACGGACGTAGTGCCGTGCGGTTCGGGCGGAGGCCAGGTCCTCACCGGGGAGCGCAAGCATGGCGTACGCACGGAGTTCCGCCAAGTGTGCGTCCACGGGCTCGGGTTCCGTATCCCTGAGGCGAGCGCCCCGGGACTCGGCGATGAGCAGGGTGTCCGCCAGCGCGTCCGTCAACTGGCCTGTCATGAGGCGGAGTTCCCGCATCGTCGGTCGCTGCTCCTCCAGCGTTGCCCGTGCCTTGGCGAGGAGCCGCTCTCCCAAGCCCAGTTGCGCCACCTCCATACGGTCGGCGAGCCGGGAAACGGTACCGTCCCCGTCCGTGAGCAGCAGGGCGGTGCGCCCTTGCCCGTCAGCGCGCGGCAGGATCCGTACGCGGCCCGCCCCGGCCCTCACGCTGCCACCTCCGGACGGGCGTGGATGTCACGGGTGTCGAGGTCGACGCCGTACGTGGCGCACCAGAGGATGTCGCGACGCAGCCGCTGGATACGGGCCTTCTCGTCGCGCTCGTAGGCAGTGAGGTAGGGGCGGACGAGGGGGGTGGACGTACCGTCGATCGGCTCGTTCCAGTGGCGGGCGACGGAGGCGCGGAAGCGCGATGGCGCCGCGGCAGGTGCACCGGCGGGCATGTCGACGGGACGCACCTTCGGCGGCCGTCTCGCTCGATGGCGCCCAGAAGGTAGGACCACCGCTCCCAGCCGACGGATCAGGATTCGCGTAAGCCCAGCCATGCCCTCAACTCCTCGTCACCTCCGAGAACAATGCAGGGGAAAACTCTCATGGGATTCCCATAATGGGCGCCCCCATGAGGGGAGTTCACTGATGTGGGTGACGAAGCTCGAATCCCCGTCCGACGTCCTGGGAAGGTCCATAGGGTCGGGGCGTTGGCCGGCGCCGGCAAGCCGAGCCGCACGTTTCACAGGCGGAGGGGATGCGACGTGAGCGCTACGCAGACGGGACCGGCCGGTCGGATGCAGATCGCACGGGGCCTGACCTCACTGCGCGAACGATGCGGACTCACCCAGACGCAAGTGGCGGCCCGTGCGGGCGTCAGCACCACCACGGTCAGCCGGTATGAGGCATGGCAGGATCGCGCCCGCATCCGCTGGGCAACGGTGAAGGCCCTGGCCGACGCATGCGACGCCACACCCCAGGAACGCGACGCCCTCGTAGCAGTGGCCAAGTCGCAGGCCGACGGATGGTGGGTCGGCAACAACGCCGTGCCCGAGTGGCTGGATCCGCTCGTCTCGTTCGAGCACCAGGCAGCCTACGAACACGTCTTCGCGAACACCGTCGTTCCGGGCCTGTTGCAGACGCGGGAGTACGCCCTCGCCATCCATCAGGCCAGGGAGGTGCGGAGCCCGAACAAGAGCATCGAGCGGATGGTCGAGGCGCGCATGCAACGTCAAACCATCCTGATGCGCGATCCGGCCTTGCACCTGTGGGTGGTCCTGGACGAAGCGGTGCTTCGCAGGACCGTAGGAGACCCCGACATCATGGACCAGCAGCTCAAGCATCTGCACGAGACGGCCGAGAGCCCCAACGTCGACCTTCAGATCCTGCCGTTCAGCGCGGGGGCGCACGCCGCCGGGGCCGGGCACTTCGTGATCCTCGGACGTGACGACGAGCGGGAACCGCTCAACTCCATGGCGGTCGTGTACATCGAGATGCGCCGTCGCGGCGTGTATCTGGATGACGCGGAGGACGTCAGTGCCTATAAGTTGACGTTCGACTACCTTCGTTCGCAGGCTGCCGACGTCACCCTCTCGTCGCGGCTGGTCGCCAGAGCACGTCAGGAGCTGTCCTCATGACCGGCATAGCGCCTTCCCCGCCCGAGCCCACGAACGGACAGTGGTTCAAGAGCAGTTACAGCGGCGGCGAGGGCAACGAGTGCGTCGAAGTCGCCGACCGCGGTCCGCGGGTGGCGATCCGAGACTCGAAGGCACCTCGTAAGACCCTCACCTTCTCCACGCCCGTCTTCGTCGCATTCGTCGAAGGCCTGTCGAACGCTCATCGCTGATCGCCTGCGATCCCGGCACGCGCCGCCCCGGTCTCCTTTGGGCCACCAAACGGCAACACCCGTACCGCCGTTCACCCACGCCGCATAGGGTGTGACCTACAGCTACTTCTGAACGCGTTCAAGAAGGCGGGCGGAAGTCCGACGGGGAGGGGACTGCCGATGGGCAGGGGGGTCAAGGCCGCCGTCATAGGCGGGGTGCTGGCCGTGATGGTGGGCGGTGCCGGGTACGGCGCCTACAACGTGGTGTCGGCGCTGGACGGGGGCGGGGGGTCCGCCGGGTCGGAGGCCAAGAGCGGGCCGCCGGGCGAGGACGAGGTCGCGGAGACCAGCGAGAAGTTCTTCGCGGCCTGGGAGAAGGGCGACGCGGCGAGTGCCGCCTCGTACACGAACAACGCCTCCGTCGCCGGGCCGTTGCTGACCGCCTACGGCGAGGACGCGCACATCACCGGCGTCGAGATCACGCCGGGCACGGCGGCCGGGACCTCCGTGCCGTTCACCGTGAAGGCGAAGGTGTCGTACGAGGGGACGGTCAAGCCGCTCCGTTACGAGAGCCGGCTGACCGTGGTGCGCGGGGAGACCACGGGACGCGCGCTGGTGGACTGGGAGCCGTCCGTCGTCCACCCGGACCTGAAGGACGGGGACACCCTGGTCACCGCCGAGTCGGCGACGCCGCAGATCCAGGCCGTCGGACGGGACGGTGCCGTGCTGAGCAAGGAGAAGTACCCCTCGCTCGGGCCGGTCCTCGCCAAACTCCGGGAGAAGTACGGCGACCGGGCCGGCGGCACCCCCGGCGTCGAGCTGGCGGTCCGGCACACCACCACGGAGGCTCCGGACACCCCGCTGCTGACACTGACCGAGGGAAAGCCCGGGAGGCTGCGCACCACGATCGGCGCGAGCGCGCAGGCCGCGGCCGAGAAGGCGGTGAAACGGTACGGCGAGTCCTCCGTGGTCGCCGTGAAGCCCAGCACCGGTGAGGTCCTGGCCGTGGCGAACAACCGCAAGGACGGGTTCAACGCGGCCTTCCAGGGAACTGTCGCCCCCGGCTCCACCATGAAGATCATCACCGCGGCCATGCTCATCGACAACGGTGTGACCTCGATGAACGGCCCGGCGCCCTGCCCCGACACCGCGACCTGGCAGAGTCAGACCTTCCGCAACATCACCACCATGAAGCCCGACCTGAGCGCCACCCTCGCCACCACCTTCATGCGCTCCTGCAACACCGGCTTCATCAAACTCATCGACGAGGAGCCGCTCACCGACTCCTCCCTGACCCAGGAGGCCGAGGAGCGCTTCGGGCTCGGGCGGAACAACTGGCAGACCGGCATCACCTCCTTCGACGGCAAGGTCCCCGCCGTGAGCGGCCCCGACCGCGCCGCCAACGCCATCGGCCAGGGCCAGGTCCAGATGAACCCGCTGAACATGGCCTCGGTCACCGCGACCGCCGTCACCGGCGAGTTCCGCCAGCCCTACCTGGTCCCGTTCGACCTCGACGACCGCAAGCCCGCCACCGCCAAGGGGCTGCCGCAGAGCACCGTCGCACAGCTCAAGCAGATGATGCGGCTCACCGCCACCCGGGGCACCGCCGTCGAGGCCATGTCCGGGCTCGGCGGCGACATCGGCGCCAAGACCGGGTCGGCCGAGGTCGACGGGCAGGCGGTGTCCAACAGTTGGTTCACCGGCTTCCGCAACGACGTCGCGGTGGCGGCCATGACCGAGGAGGGCGGCCACGGCGGCGACGCGGCCGGGCCGATCGTCGCGGACGTGCTGCGAGCCGGCGGCTGACGCGGCGGCTGACGCAGACCGGTGGCCATGGATGGCCGTACTGTGGTCGCCGTCGCCGGAACCGGCACCGACGCCCCGCGCGTCCCCGTAGACACGTGGGCACCGCACCAGACACGCGGGCACCGCATCGCAGGCACCGAGGAACGGACACCGTGGGCAGCAGAAGGGGCGCCGCCGCCGAGCGGCGCAGGACGAAACCCGCCGTGATCGGCAGCGTCGCCGCGGTGGTCGTGGCCGGAGCCGGCTTCGGTGCCTACGCGATGTACGGCGGCGGAGCGGGCGACGACGACACGGCACGCGCCAAGTCCGCGGCGGCCGCGGAGAAGGTGAAGTCGGGACCGCTGACGGCGGCCGAGGTCACCTCGACGGCCCAGCGGTTCCTCACCGCCTGGCAGCAGGGCGACGTGTCCGGCGCCGCCGCCGCGACCGACGACGCCGAGGCCGCGAAGGCCCTGCTCACCGGGTACGCCAAGGACGCCCGCGTCAAGGACGCCGTCTTCACTGCGGGCACCCCGGCCGGTGCGAAGGTCCCGTTCTCCGTGAAGGCCACCGTCGCCTACGACAGGAAGACCGCGCCGCTCGCGTACGACAGCGCACTGACCGTCGTCCGGCGGGAGGGCGACGGCGAGCCCCGCGTCGACTGGCAGGCCGCAGTCGTGCACCCGGACCTGCGCGACGGCGACCGGCTGGTCACCGGGAAGGCCGGAGACCCGCCGGTGAAGGCGCTGGACCGCGACGGCGGAGAGATCACCGCCGCCGCCTACCCCTCCCTCGGCACCGTCCTGGACGGCCTGCGCGACAAGTACGGCAAGAAGGCCGGCGGCACCCCGGGCGTCGAACTGCGCGTGGTGCGCGGCAGGGCGGACGGGGAAGCGGACGACGGGAAGGGCTCCAAGGAGGCCAAGGGCTCCGGAGCCGGTGACGTCGCCGACAAGACGCTGCTGGAGCTGAGCAAGGGCACGCCCGGCACGCTGAAGACGACCCTCGACCCCGCCCTCCAGCGCGCCGCCGAACAGCAGGTGGACGGCAAGAAGGGCGCGTCGGTCGTGCTGCTGCGCGCCTCCACCGGCGAGATCCTCGCGGTCGCCAACGGCGGGCACGGCTTCAACACCGCCTTCCTCGGCTCGCTCGCCCCGGGCTCCACCATGAAGGTCGTCACCGCCTCGATGCTGCTCGAGAAGGACCTGGCGTCCGTGAACGAGCAGCACCCGTGCCCGAAGTACTTCAGCTACGGCGGCTGGAAGTTCCAGAACGACGACGAGTTCGAGATCAAGGACGGCACCTTCAAGGCGAGCTTCGCCCGCTCCTGCAACACCGCCTTCATCAGCCAGGCCCCGGAGCTGTCGGACGACGACCTGACCAAGCAGGCCAAGGAGGTCTTCGGCCTGTCCATGAACAACTGGTCGGTCGGCGTGCCCACCTTCGACGGCCGGGTGCCGGTGCAGAGCAAGGCCCAGATGGCGGCCTCCCTCATCGGCCAGGGCGGCGTGCGGATGAACCCGCTGAACATGGCGTCGGTGTCGGCGACCGTGAAGTCGGGCAGCTTCCACCAGCCGTACCTGGTCGCCCCGTCGGTGGACGGGCGGACGCTCGCGACGGCCTCCCGCACGATGTCGGCCGCCACCCTCGGGTCGCTGCGCGAGCTGATGTCCTACACGGCGGCGTACGGCACCGCGGCGGAGGCGATGGCCGGCGTCGGCGGTGACGTGGGTGCCAAGACCGGCTCGGCGGAGGTCGACGGGCAGGAGCAGCCCAACGGGTGGTTCACGGCGTACCGGGGCGACGTCGCCGCGGCGGGCGTGGTCCAGCAGGGCGGGCACGGCGGCGACACGGCGGGGCCGATCGTCGCGGCGCTGCTCAAGGCGGCCGGCTGACGGTCCCTCCACTCGGGGAGCCACCGGGCGGGCGGCGCTCAGCGGGCCACGGGACGGGCGGCGCTCAGTGCGCCACCGGCTGGGCGACGGCCTGGTGGGTGCGGCGCAGGAACCGCACGAGTGCCTTGTTCTCGAACTGGACCACCGAGCAGCCCTGCGGCGAGTGGAACTCGATCACGGCCTGCACCCGCCCGCACGGCCACACCCGCACGTCGCCGTCCCCGGCGGGCGCACGCAGCCCCTGTTCCAGCAGCCCGCGGGGGAAGGTCCACTCGCGGGGCCGGGCGCCTCGGCCGCCCCGGCCCGGCAGGGCGACGCGCACCGCCGAGGGGTCCAACTCGGGGTCGTAGCGCAGCACGACGGGTATCGCTCCGCCGTCGTCCTGGTCGGGGAGGTCCGCGTCCGTCAGGATGTGGGCTCGCGCGTACTGTTCGACTACGGACATGGGGTCGCCCCTTACGCTCTGCCACCTGTGTTGAAGCTGTGCGTCCACCCCCACTCCAATGTCCCATATTTCCCGGCTCACGCCCTGTGAGCCGGATATCACATGTGAGATCGAGCTTTACACCAGCCTTTACCTCGCTCTTGCGAACGAGTTGCAACTGGTCCCTATCATCGGACCGTGCATGTACCTGACGGATTCATCAACGCCCCGACCTCCGCGGTGACCGGAGTCGTCGCCGCGGGCGCCATCGCGGGCAGCCTGCGCGGCGCGCGCCGGGAACTGGACGAGCGGACGGCGCCGCTGGCCGGGCTGGTCGCGGCGTTCATCTTCGCGGTGCAGATGCTGAACTTCCCGGTCGCGGCCGGGACCAGCGGCCACCTGCTCGGCGGTGCGCTGGCCGCCATCCTCGTCGGTCCCTTCACCGGCGTGCTGTGTGTCTCCGTCGTCCTGCTCATGCAGGGCATCCTCTTCGCCGACGGCGGCCTGACCGCGCTCGGCGTGAACATCACCGACATGGCGATCGTCACCACCGTCGTCGCCTACGCCCTCTTCCGGGGCCTGGTGAAGGTCCTGCCGCGCACCCGGCGCTCGGTCACCGTCGCCTCCTTCGTCGCCGCGCTCGTCTCCGTGCCGGCCGCCGCCCTCGCCTTCACGCTCCTGTACTGGATCGGCGGCACCACCGACGTCTCGATCGGCAAGGTCGCCACCGCGATGATCGGCGTGCACGTGCTGATCGGCATCGGCGAGGCCGTGATCACCGCCCTGACCGTCGGCGCCGTCGTCGCCGTACGGCCGGACCTGGTGTACGGGGCGCGCGGGCTGCGGCAGCGGCTCAGGCTGCGGGTGAACGGCGAACTGGTCGACGCCCCCGGCGGCGCGCCGGCCCCCGGCCCCGCGCCCGTCGCCGCCCGCTCGCACCGCAAGGTGTGGATCACCGGCCTCGTCGCCTCCCTGGTCCTCGCCGGCTTCGTCAGCTTCTACGCCTCCGCCGACCCCGACGGCCTGGAGAAGGTCGCCTCCGACAAGGGCATCGACAAGAAGGCCGAGGAGCACGCCTCGGCCGACTCCCCGCTCGCCGACTACGGCGTCAAGGACATCGCCGACGCCCGGATCTCCGGGGGCCTGGCGGGCGTGATCGGCGTCGGCGTCACCGTCGTCGCGGGCAGCGCCGTGTTCTGGGCGGTGCGCAGGCGCCGCAGCGACGACGCGTCCCCGAGCACCACGGAAACGACCGTCTGACATGGGTGCGGGTCACGCTCACCGGCTCTACCGGCACGGCCACTCCCCCGTGCACGCTCTGCCGCCGCACACCAAACTCGCCGCGGCCTTCGCCTTCGTGGTCGTCGTGGTGTCCACGCCGCGCGAGGCGATGTGGGCCTTCGGCCTGTACGCGCTGCTGCTCGCGGCGGTGGCGTACGCCGCCCGCGTCCCGGCCGCCTTCCTGCTCAAGCGACTGCTGATCGAGGTGCCGTTCGTCGCGTTCGCGGTGCTCATGCCGCTCGTGGCGGAGGGCGAGCGGATCGATGTACTCGGCGTGTCCCTGAGCGTCAACGGCCTGTGGGGCGCCTGGAACGTGCTGGCCAAGGGCACCCTGGGCGTCGCCGCCTCCGTGCTCCTGGCCGCCACCACCGAGCTGCGGGAACTCCTGCTGGGCCTCCAGCGGCTGAAGCTTCCCCCGCTGCTGGTGCAGATCGCCTCGTTCATGATCCGGTACGGCGACGTGATCACGGACGAGATGCGGCGGATGCGGATCGCCCGGGAGTCCCGGGGCTTCGAGGCGAAGGGCGTACGGCACTGGGGCGTGCTCGCCAAGTCCGCGGGGGCGCTGTTCATCCGCTCCTACGAACGCGGCGAACGCGTCCACCTGGCCATGGTCAGCCGCGGCTACGCCGGTGCGATGCCGGTGATCGACGAGGCGACCGCGTCCCGGGCGCAGTGGTCGTACGCGCTGGCCCTCCCCTGTGCGGCACTCGTCGTGTGTCTGCTGGGATGGACGCTGTGACCGAACACCCCGCCACCGGCGGCCCCGTGACCGACCCGCCCGCCTCCCTCGACGTCTCCGGCCTCGCCTTCGCCTACCCCGACGGGCACCAGGCCCTGTTCGGCGTGGACTTCTCCGTCGCGCGCGGCGAGCGGGTCGCGCTGCTCGGGCCGAACGGCGCGGGCAAGACCACCCTCGTCCTCCACCTCAACGGCATCCTGACCGGCGGCACCGGCACGGTCGCCGTCGCCGGACTGCCGGTCGACAGGCGGAACATGGCCGAGATCAGGCGCCGGGTGGGCATCGTCTTCCAGGACCCCGACGACCAGCTCTTCATGCCGACGGTGCGCGAGGACGTGGCCTTCGGGCCGGCGGCGGCCGGGGTGAAGGGGCCGGAGCTGGAGGCCTGCGTGGACCGGGCGCTCGCTCTGGTGGGCATGGCGGAGTTCAAGGACCGGCCGCCGCACCACCTCTCCTTCGGCCAGCGGCGCCGGGTGGCGGTGGCGACCGTGCTCGCCATGGAGCCGGAGATCCTGGTGCTGGACGAGCCCTCCTCCAACCTGGACCCGGCCTCCCGCCGCGAACTCGCCGACATCCTGCGGTCCCTGGACGTCACGGTGCTGATGGTCACCCACGACCTGCCCTACGCCCTGGAGCTGTGCCCCCGCGCCCTGATCCTCAGCGACGGCGTGATCGCGGCCGACGGTCCGACGGCGCGACTGCTGTCGGACGACGCGCTGATGCGCGCCCACCGTCTGGAGCTGCCGTTCGGTTTCGACCCGCGGTCGGTGCCGGCCGCCGGCTGAGGAATGGCGGGCGGTCCGTGGCGGTTGCACCCACTGTCACCGGCGGCCGGAAGGGACGGACGGAAGTGGAAGCGGACGTGGACGTGCACGGCACGGTGGCCGGGGGCTTCGAGCCGGTGAGGGACGCGTTCGTACGGAACTTCACCGCGCTCGGCGAGCGGGGCGCGGCCGTGGCCGTCTACCGGGACGGGCGCAAGGTCGTCGACCTGTGGGGCGGCACCCGGGACGTCGACGGCACCGCACCGTGGCGCCGCGGCACCGCCCAGGTGGTCCGCTCGGCGACCAAGGGCGTCGCCGCGGCCGTACCGCTGCTGCTGCACCGGCGCGGGGAGCTGGACCTGGACGCGCCGGTGGGCGAGTACTGGCCGGAGTTCAAGGCGCACGGCAAGGAGCGGGTGCTGGTCCGGCACGTGCTGAACCACCGGGCGGGGCTGCCGGTCCTGGACCGTCCGCTCACCCCCGGGGACGCGCTCGACCCGCTGCGGGGCCCGGCGGCCGTCGCCGCGCAGGCGCCCGCGTGGGAGCCGGGCACCGACCACGGCTACCACGCGCTGACCTACGGCTGGCTGCTGGACGAACTGGTGCGCCGGGTGACCGGCGGGCGGGGCGCCGGACAGTGGATCGCGGACGAGATCGCCGGACCGCTCGGCCTGGACCTGTGGGTGGGGCTGCCCGCGGCGGAGGAGGCGGCGGGCCGGGCCGGGCGCGTCGGACGCCTGGCGGAGCCCGAAGCGTCGGGGAACGGCCCCCGGCTGCGACCCAAGCGCGCGGTCACGGAGGCCTACGGCGACCCGGACTCCCTCACCCGCCGCGCCTTCGCCGCGATCACCCCGTTCCCCGACCAGAACGACCCGGTGTACCGCGCCGCCGCCCTCCCGGCCGCCAACGGCATCGCGACGGCGGACGGTCTGGCCCGCTTCTACGCGGCGCTGATCGGCGAGGTCGACGGCGTGACGCGGAGCGTGCGGCTGTTCGACCCGGCGACGACGGAACGGGCCCGCGCCGAGGAGTCCGCCGGCCCGGACCGGGTCCTGGTCGTGAACACCCGGTTCGGCCTCGGCTACATGCTGCACGGCAGCGCGTCCCCGTTCCTGTCCCCCGGCTCCTTCGGCCACCCGGGCCGCGGCGGTTCCCTCGGCTTCGCCGACCCGGAGGCCGGCGTCGCCCTGGGCTATGTCACCAACGGCTTCCGCAAGACCGTGACGGCGGACCCGCGGGCGCAGGCACTGGTACGGGCGGTACGCGTGTCGCTCGCGGGGTCCGGCTCAGACGTGGATGGGATGTGAGGTCCGGCCCGAGGCCGCGTCGATCTCCTCGTGGGCCTTGGTGAGCAGGCGCATCGCCAGTTCGTTCAACGCGCGTGCCCCCGCGACCTCCTCGCCGACCCGTGGCTGCTGGGAGTCGACCCGGTGCCGGCTGGCGTGGCCGTGCGCGCGCATCTCGCTGCCGTCGGGCAGCCGCACCATCGCGACCGCCCGCGTGTGCTGGTCGTCCTCCATGAACTCCATCTCGACGTGCCAACCCACTGTGGTGTGCATCATGAGGATCACCTCCGGAACGTCTCCTTCCAGGGTGCGCCTCGGCACGGCGGTCCGCACGGCCCCGGCTACCCGGTGCGCAGCATCAGCCCGATCCCGACCACCAGCAGGCCCGCCGCCGCGATCCGGGGCGCACCGAACCGCTCCTTGAAGAAGACGGCGCCGATGGCCGCGCCGACCAGGATGGACGACTCGCGCAGGGCGGCGATGGGCGCGAGTTCGGCGCGGGTCTGGGCCCACAGGACCAGGGCGTAGGCGGCCACGGACAGGGCCGCGCCGAGCAGTCCGAGGCGGGCCTGCGGCCGCAGCAGCGCCCAGGACCCGGCGCGGTGCCGGTGGAGGAAGTACGCCGGCAGGACCGACCCCTGCACCACCATCAGCCAGGCGACGTACCCCAGGGAGGACCCGGAGGCGCGTACGCCCAGGCCGTCGACGACCGTGTACGCGGCGATGGTCACGCCGGTCGCCAGGGCCGCGCCGATGGCCGCCCAGTCGGGCCGGCGTCCGCGCAGCCCCCACAGGGCGACGCCGGTCAGCCCCGCGCAGGAGACCAGGACGCCCCCGGCCGCCCAGCCGTCCGGCACCTCGTGGGCGAAGAGGGCGGCGAGGAGGGTGACCAGCAGCGGCGCGCTGCCGCGGGCGATCGGGTAGGCCTGGCCGAAGTCGCCGAGCCGGAAGGACCGCATCAGCAGGGCGTAGTACGCGATGTGGACGGCGGCGGAGGCCAGCAGGTACGGCCACGCCCCGGCCGCCGGGAACGCCGTGAACGGCAGCAGGGCGAGCCCGATGAGCATCCCGCCGCCGGAGATCAGCGCGAAGCCGGTCAGCTTGTCGGTGATCCGGTGGGCGATGGCGTTCCAGCCGGCGTGGGTGACCGCCGCGAGCAGCACGGCGGCGGTGACCAGCGGGGTCACTCGGGGCGCTCGCGCACGTCCACGAGGGTGGCGCCGGCGGTGGCGACGAGTTCCTTGGGCTCGATCGGGAAGACGGCGTACGGCGTGCCGGCGGCGGCCCACACGACGTCGTGGGCGAGCAGCGACCGGTCGGCGAGGACCCGCGTGCGGGTCCGGTGCCCGAAGGGCGGCACCCCGCCGATCGCGTACCCGGTGGTCTCCCGTACGACGTCGGCCTTGGCCCGCGTGACCTTCCCGGCTCCGAGTTCCTCGCGGACCAGGTCCAGGTCGACGCGGGAGGCGCCGTCCATGAGGACGAGCACGGGGTCGCCGTCGGCGGCGAAGACGAGCGACTTGCAGATCTGGTCCAGCCCGCACCCGATGGCGGCGGCGGCCTCGGCGGCGGTGCGGGTGGCCTCCGGGAAGCGCCGGGCCCGTCCGGCCAGCTCGCCGAGGCCGAGTTCGCGCAGGGCGGCGGCGAAGCGGGGGTGGGCGGCGGAGGACTCGGGGGCGTCGTCGGTGGTCGTCATGGTGGGCACCGTAGCGGGCCGTGCGTCCTCGGGGCGACCGGGTTGCGGGGCCCGGAACGGAGGAAGCCGGTGAGGGCAGCCCCGTCCCCACGGGCCCTCACCGGCTGGTCTGTGCCGTCCTCCGTTCAGAGGCGGCGGGTCAGGCGCGTACCAGCTCCCGGTCCTCGTCGGGGTCGGCACCCCGCTCGCCGGCCGTGCGCAGGCCCTCGCCCTCGACGTCCACGTTGGGCAGTGCGCGGTCCAGCCACTTCGGCAGCCACCAGGCCCGCTTGCCGAGCAGCGCGAGGACCGCCGGGACGATGGCCATGCGGACGACGAACGCGTCGAAGAAGACGGCGATCGCGAGGCCGAAGCCGATCATCTTGACCATGGACTCGCTGGAGCCGATGAAGCCGGCGAAGACCGCCATCATGATCACGGCCGCGGCGGTGACGACCCGGGCGCCGTGCTTGAAGCCGGTGACGACCGCCTGGTGGGGCTTCTCGCCGTGGACGAATGCCTCCCGCATGCGGGTGACCAGGAAGACCTCGTAGTCCATGGCCAGGCCGAAGACCACGCCGACCATGAAGATCGGCATCATCGACATGACCGGACCGGTCTCCTCGACGCCCATCAGGCCGGACAGCCAGCCCCACTGGAAGACCGCGACGACCGCGCCGAGCGCCGCCATGACGGAGAGCAGGAAGCCGAGGGCCGCCTTCAGCGGGACCAGGATCGAGCGGAAGACCACGATGAGGAGCAGGAAGGCCAGGCCGACGACCAGGACCAGGTAGGGCACCAGCGCGTCGTTGAGCTTCTCGCTGACGTCGATGTTCATCGCCGTCGAGCCGGTGACCAGGGTCTCGGCACCGGTCTTCGCCTCGATGTCGCCGCCCGCGTCACGGATGGCGTGCACCAGGTCCTCGGTCTGCACGGAGGACGGCTTGGAGTCCGGGACCACGGTGATCGTCGCGGTGTCGCCGTCCTTGTTGGGCGCGGGCGGGGTCACCGCCACGACGCCGTCGAGGCCCTCGATCTTGCCCGCGACGTCGCTGAAGGCGTCCTTGGGGGCGTCGCTGCCCTTGGCGTCGACCACGACCATCAACGGGCCGTTGAAACCGGGGCCGAAGCCCTCGGAGAGCAGGTCGTAGGCGCGGCGCTGGGTGGTGGACGTCGGCTGGGAGCCGTCGTCGGGCAGGCCCAGCTCCAGCGAGGCCGCGGGGACGGCGGCGGCACCGAGGCCGATGACGCCCAGGAGGAGGACGGCCAGGGGACGGCGGACGACGAAGCTCGCCCAGCGGGTGCCGAGGTTGGCCTTGGGCTGGGCCCCCGGCGCCTCCGTCTTCGGCTCGCTCTTGCGCGAGCGGCCGAACCGCCTGCCCTTCGCACCGGCCGGCTTGACCCTGCGGCCGGCGTAGCCGAGCAGCGCCGGGATCATCGTCAGGGCGATCAGGACCGCGATGGCGACGGTGCCGGCCGCCGCGACGCCCATCTTGGTGAGCATCGGGATGTTGACGACCGCGAGACCCACCAGGGCGATGACGACCGTGAGGCCGGCGAAGACGACCGCCGAGCCCGCCGTGCCGACCGCCCGTCCGGCGGCCTCCTCGCGCTCCCGGCCCTCGGCGAGTTCGGCGCGGTAGCGGGAGACGATGAACAGGGCGTAGTCGATGCCGACCGCGAGACCGATCATCATGGCCAGGATCGAGGTGGTCGAACCCAGTTCGAGCGCGCTGGCCAGCGCGGTGATCGTGGAGACGCCGATGCCCACGCCGATCAGGGCGGTGAGCAGGGGCAGCCCGGCCGCGACCAGCGAGCCGAAGGTGATGACCAGGACGACGGCGGCGACCGCGATGCCGATGACCTCGGTGGCGCCGGTCTCCGGGACCGCCTGGAGCGCGTCGCCGCCGATCTCGACGGTCAGCCCGGCGTCGCGTGCCTGCTGGGCGGCGTCCTCCAGGGCGTCCTTGGTTGACTCCTCCAGCTCCATGCCGGAGACGTCGTACTTCACCGACGCGTAGGCGATGGCGCCGTCCTTGCTGACGGCGTTGCCGGTGTAGGGGTCGGCGACCGAGGCGACCTCGGAGCCGTCGGCGAGCTCGTCGACGGTCTTCTGCACGGTCGCCTTGTTGCCGGCGTCCGTCATCTTCTCGCCGGAGGGTGCCTTGAAGACGACGCGTGCGGTCGCCCCGTCGGCGCTCGCCCCGGGGAAGCGCTGTTCCAGCAGGTCGAAGGCCTTCTGGGCCTCCGTGCCCGGAATGGAGAAGGAGGAGTTGCCGGCGGGCGGTGCGCTGGCGGCGCCGACGCCGGCGAGCGTCAGCAGGGCCACCCAGATGAGGGCGACGAAATGCCGTCGGCGGAAGGCGAGCCGGCCGAGTTTGTAGAGGAACGTGGCCACGGGGGCGTACTCCCGGTCAGGTCGTGGGATCTTCGGGGCAGGGATGATCGGCCCGACGACGTGAGCGGTTACGTCAGGTGGGGCTCAGGTGTCACTGGGGTGCAGGGACGTGTCAGGGGGTGGAGACGCCGAGGGCGGGGAGGATCACGGCGTCGATGTAGGAGACGAGGAACGCCCGGGTGGGCGGCTGGTCGTCCAGCAGGGTGCGGGTGGCGAAACCGCCGACCATCATGTGGACGAGGAAGTCCAGGGCCGGACAGTCCGGTCTGATCTCACCGCGGTCGACGGCACGCTGCAGCACGCGCTGGAACTCCGCCATCTCCGGTTCGATGAGCTGGTCCCGGAACGCCTGGCGCAGGTCCGGGTTCTGGTGCAGCGCCATGGCGACGCCCCGCATCAGCGCGGAGTTCTGTTCCATGGTGCAGTCGTCCTCGCGCGCCAGGAGGGCGTGCAGGTCGCCGCGGAGCGAGCCGGTGTCGACGTCGCCGACCTTGCCCGGCTTGCTGTGCCGCATGGCCTTGACGACCAGCTCCGGCTTGCCGCCCCACTGGCGGTAGAGCGTCGCCTTGCTGGAACGGGTGCGGGTGGCCACGGCGTCCATGGTGAGGGCGTCGTAGCCGACCTCGCGGAGCAGGTCGAGCACGGCCTCGTACAGCTCGGCCTCGCGCTCGGGAGTGATCCGACTGCGGCGCGCGGTGGCGACCTCGGTCATCTCGCTCACTCCTCTCCGTTCCCGTTCCGTCCGGCGTCCGTCAAGACGGCGCCGTTTCGCACAGGACGAATGTACCCCAGCCCCCTAACGAAACGAAACTGTTTCGTTCGTGTTCTGGGTCACGGTTGTCGGTACCGCATAAGTTGCCGGTACCCGGTGCCCGTCCAAGCATGGGGCGGGTGAGTTATCTGCGCCTACCGCACCTCAGTGGCGACCGTCTGTGCTTCGTGGCCGAGGACGACCTCTGGCTCGCGCCCCTCGACGGCCCGGGCCGGGCCTGGCGGCTCACCGTCGACCGCACCAAGATCGGCCACCCCCGCTTCTCCCCCGACGGCCGGCACATCGCCTGTACCAGTTGGCGCAGCCTGGTGCCGGAGGTCCACCTCGTGCCGGTGGACGGCGGGCCCGGACGGCAGCTCACCCACTGGGGCGGCTTCGACACCCGGGTCTGCGGCTGGTCGCCCCCGGACCCCGACGGCACCACCGCGGTCCTCGCCGTCGCCTCGCACGGCGAGCCCTTCTCACACCTGACCTGGGCCTACAAGGTCACCCCCGACGGCGATCCCGGCCGCAAGCTGCCCTGGGGCCCGGTCACCGACATCCAGGCCGCCGACCTCGACGGCGAACGCAGGACCCTGCTCCTGACGGGCACCCCGCCGCACGAGCCGGCCGCCTGGAAGCGCTACCGGGGCGGCGCCACGGGCCGGCTCTGGCTGCACGGCGAACGGCTCCTGCCCGACCTCGGCGGACACCTCGCCGCCCCCATGTTCGTGGGCGGCCGGATCGCCTTCCTCTCCGACCACGAGGGCGTCGGCAACCTCTACTCCTGCGCCCACGACGGCACCGACCTGCGCCGCCACACCGACCACGACGCGTTCTACGCCCGCAACGCCTCCAGCGACGGTACGCGGGTGGTGTACCAGTGCGCGGGCGACCTGTGGCTCGTGGACGACCTCGCGCCGGGCTCGGTGCCGCGCCGGCTCGACGTGCGGCTGAGCGGTCCGCGGGCGGGACGGCGCACGTACCAGGTGCCGGCCGCGCAGCACGTGGGCGGCGTCTCGGTGGACGAGACGGGCCGGGCTAGCGCCGTCGTCGTGCGGGGCAGCCTGTACTGGCTCACCCACCGCGACGGCCCGGCCCGCACCATCGCGGACACCCCGGGGGTACGGGTGCGGCTGCCGGAGATGCTCGGGGAGAGCGGGCGGATCGCGTACGTGACGGACGCGGAGGGCGAGGACGCGGTCGAGATCTCCTACCTGCCCCGGGCGACCGGCGGCCGAGCGGCCCGGCGGCTTGCCTCGGGACACCTCGGCCGGGTCCTGGAGCTGGTCTCGGACCCGGCGGGCGACCGCCTCGCCGTCGCCTCGCACGACGGACGGCTGCTGATCCTCGACGCCTCGGAACCGGACACGGAGGTCGCGCTGGCGCTGGAGGCGGTGGAAACCGGGTACGCGCCGGAGACGGAGGCACCGGAGACGGAGGCGGGGGACGCGCCGGAGGCGGACGGCGGCACGGAGAGGGACTTCCCGGGCGCAGACGCCCCCGCGTCGGCCGGCACCCCGGGGACCGGCGCTCCGGGAGACGCCCGGGCAGCCGACGCCGCCCCCGGAAGCAGCCCCGCCGACAGGGCCCCCGCGGACAGCGGCACGACGGGGAACCGCGCGACGGACAGCGACACAGCGGAAGGCGGCGCAACGGAAAGCGGCGCAACGGAAAGCGGCGCAACGGGAAGCGGCGCAGCGGGAAGCGGCACAACCGCCGACGGGACGACGCGGGACGCCCCCGCGGCCTCCGCACCCCGCGCGGGCGCCCCGCCCGCCGACGGCACAGGCGCCGGTGACGGCGCCGTCACCGAGCTGATCCGCTCCGTCAACGGCCCCGTGCGCGACCTCGCCTTCTCCCCCGACGGGGCCTGGCTCACCTGGTCGCACCCGGGCATCGGACGCACCCTGCGGCAGATCAAGATGGCCCGGATCGACGGCCCCGAGGGCACCCTCGTCGTCGACGTCACCAACGGCCGCTTCGAGGACGAGAACCCGGTGTTCACCAGGGACGGCCGCTACCTCGCCTTCCTGTCCTGGCGCGGCTTCGACCCCGTGTACGACGTGCACACCGGCGACCTGTCCTTCCCGCTGGGCTGCCGCCCCTACCTGGTGCCGCTGTCCTCGGCCACCCCCTCCCCCTTCGCCCTCAACCCCGAGGGCCGCCCCGCGGCCGGCGGCCTGGACCCCCTGGAGGACGAGAGCGGCGAGGGCGGCGCGGTCACCGTCGAGGTCGAGGGGCTGGAGAACCGGGTGACGCCCTTCCCGGTCCCCGCCTCCAAGTATTCGGCGCTGGAGCCGGTCGCGGGCGGCGGCCTGGTCTGGCTGCGCTGGCCGATCTCGGGCGCGCTCGGCGAGACCTTCGCCAACCCCGCCGACCCGAGCGAACGGCCGACGCTGGAGCACTTCAACCTGGCCAAGGCGAGGAAGTCCGAACTGGTCGACCACCTGGACTGGTTCCGGGTCAGCGGCGACGGCAGCCGCCTGGTGGTGCTCGACGAGGGCGACCTGCGCGCCGTACCCGCGACCGAGGCCGGCGACGGGGACTCGACCACCTGGATCGACCTGCGCCGCATCCTGCACGAGGTCGACCCGGCCGCCGAGTGGCGCCAGGCGTACGACGAGGCGGGCCGCCTGATCCGCGCCTACTTCTGGGACCCGGGCATGTGCGGCATCGACTGGGACGCGGTCCTGGAGCAGTACCGCCCGCTGCTCGAACGGGTGGCCTCCCCCGACGAGTTCGCCGACCTGCTGCGCGAGGTGCTCGGCGAGCTGGGCACCTCGCACGCCTACGTCGTCGCCGCCCGGCGCAACGAGGGCCCGGCGCACTACCAGCGCCGGCAGGGCCTGCTCGGCGCCAACTTCGTGTGCCGGGAGGGGCGGTGGGTGGCCAGGCGCATCCTGCCGGGCGACTCGTCCGACTCGAAGGCCCGCTCCCCGCTGGCCGGCACGGGCATCCGCGACGGGGCCGTCCTCACCCACGTCGACGGCCGCCCGGTCGACCCGGTCCTCGGCCCGTCCCCGCTGCTGGCGGGCGCGGGCGGTACGACGGTGGAGCTGACCTTCGCGCCCGCCGAGGGCTGCCGGGGGCCGTCCCGCCGGGTCGCCGTCGTCCCGCTCGTCGACGAACGCCCCCTGCGCTACCAGGACTGGGTGGCCAAACGGCGCGAGGTGGTAAGGGAGTTGAGCGGCGGGCGCTGCGGCTACCTGCACATCCCGGACATGGGCGGCTCCGGCTGGGCGCAGTTCAACCGCGACCTGCGCATGGAGGTGTCCCGGCCCGCGCTCATCGTGGACGTGCGCGGCAACGCGGGCGGGCACATCAGCGAGCTGGTCATCGAGAAGCTGACCCGGACCATCCTGGGCTGGGACCTCACCCGGGACGCCCAGCCGGTGTCGTACACCTCCAACGCCCCGCGCGGACCGGTCGTCGCGGTGGCCGACGAGGCGACCTCCTCCGACGGCGACATGATCACGGCGGCGTTCAAGCTGCTCCGGCTCGGCCCGGTGGTCGGGCAGCGCACCTGGGGCGGGGTGGTCGGCATGACCGGCCGGCACCGGCTCGGCGACGACACGGTGATCACGGTGCCGATGAACGCGGCCTGGTTCGACGCCTACGGCTGGTCCGTGGAGAACTACGGCGTCGCCCCCGACGTCGAGGCCCTGCGCACCCCGCTGGACTGGGCGGAGGGCCGCTACCCGGTCCTCGACGAGGCGGTCCGCCTCGCGTTGGAGCTGCTGGAGACTAACCCGCCCGCGAACCCTCCCGGTTACGACGCCGTACCGGACCGCTCGCGCCCGCCGCTGCCGCCGCGCGCGTAGCGGCACCCGCACGCACATCCCCCGGCGGCACGGGAAAGGGCGCCCGCCCGGACCGGCCGGGGGGGCGCCCTCTCACGTCAGCGGCGGCGCGTCAGGCGTCGAAGCTGTCCTGGAGCTGCTCGTCCTCGTCGCGGCGGCGCGAGGACGGGTCCTGGTGCTGCGACTCGCGGCGGCGCGCGGCGGGGTCCGCCTCGTCCTCGCCGCGACGGCGGTCGCGGTTCTGGAACTGGTCCCGCGCCTGCTCGGCCCGCTGCTTGCCCTGCTGCTGCATGCGCTCGGCCTTGTCCTGGAACTGGTCCTTCATACCCATGTGGGTTCACTCCTGTGGTGATCGGGCCCGACCGGATCGGTCGGGCGCTCGATCAGATTCACACGGGCCGTGACCCTGCGCATGTCGATCACTCACGGACCGTAGCCGCCCCGGTCCGGCGCTGTTCGTCGGCCGCTCCGCCGGCGCCGACGAGTCCGACCCGCAGGCCGTCGAGCCGGTCCCCGAAGCGCCGCATCTCCCGCTGCCCCACGGTGCCGATGAGGGCCGGCAGGTAGCCGCGCACACCCTGCATGCCGCGCAGCCACCACTGCCCGTACACGTGCGCGGCCCGGCGCTCGACGCCCTCCACGAGCCGGTCGACCGCCGGGCCCAGCGGATAGGTCTTGTTCGTCGGCCAGGGCAGCCGCTGCCGCAACTCCCGCATCACGTCGTCCCGGTCGGCGCCGCGCACCATGTCGGTGTCGGTCCACGACAGATAGCCGACGCCGACCTTCACGCCCCGGTGCCCGACCTCGCCGCGCAGGCTGTGCGCGTACGCCTCGACGCCGGACTTGGAGGCGCAGTAGGCGCTCATCATCGGGGCGGGGGTGAGGGCGGCCAGCGAGGCGATCTGGAGCAGGTAGCCGCGGGTCTCCAGCAGCGCGGGCAGGAAGGCGCGGGCGGTGACGGCCGAGCCGATCAGGTTGACCTCTATGACCCGCCGCCAGGACTCCGGGTCGGAGTCGACGAAGGGACCGCCGGTGGCCACGCCCGCGTTGGCGACGACGATGTCGACCTTCCCGAACCGCTCCTTGACCTCCGCCGCGACGCGGGCCATCGCCTCGTGGTCGGTGACGTCGGCGTGCCAGTGGTCGCTGTCGCTGTGCAACCGCGCGGAGACCTGCTTGAGTTCGTCGGGCTCCAGGCCGACCAGCGCCACCTTCACCCCGCGCGCTGACAGCTTGCGGGCCATCAACTCCCCCACGCCCCGCGCCGCTCCGGTGACGACGGCGACCCGCCCCTCCAGGCTCACCCTGCTCATGCGCTCTCCTCGGCGTGTACGGCACGCTCCTGGCGTGCGCTCGGTATGTAGGTGGCGGCGAGGGCCCGTATCTTCCCGGTGACCAGGTCCGGTGCCTCCACCGGCGTCATGTGGCCGAGCCCCGGCAGTTCGGTCAGGCCCACGCAGTTCGGCAGCGCGGCGGCCAGGGCGCGGGCGTGCACGGGCGGCGTCAGCCGGTCCGCCGTGCCGACGACGATCTCGACCGGCATGCGCAACTCCCGTACACCGTGGTCGAGGTCGAGCAGGTCGAGCACCTGGGACCAGCCGTGCCGCACCCGGCTAGGGCAGGCGTGCACGATCCGGGCGCAGGCCTCGACCATGTGGGGGCTCGAACCGGGGCCCATCGTCCCGTACTTGAGGATCCGGCGGGCCGGCGGCGTGACCGGTCCGAGCGGCGCCCGGGAGCCGAGGATCCGCCGGGTCAGCCAAGTGCGCGCCCGGCCCGCCCGCATCGGCACCACGGTGGCGGACGCCACCAGCCGCGCGCTGCCCGTGCTGCACAGCAGGACGGCCGCCGCGTGCGCGCGCACCGCGGGCCGCGTCGCCGCCGCCATCAGCGTCATCCCGCCCATGGAGTGCCCGGCGATCACCGCGCGCTCGCCCGGCGCGAGGGTGGCCTCCAGGACGGCTTCGAGGTCGTCGGCGAGCGGCTCGGTGCCGTACGCCGGGTTGGCGGGGCTGCGGCCGTGGCCGCGCTGGTCGTAGGCGATGACCCGGTGTCCGGCGGCCAGTTCGCGGATCTGCGCGGCCCAGAAGGCGGTGGAGCAGCACCAGCCGTGCGCGAGGACGACCGCCGGGGCGTTCTCGGGGCCGTGCACCTCGACGTGGAGGCGGGCGCCGTCGGCGGCGGTGACGGTCAGCTCGTGGGCGGGCACGGGCGGCGCGTACGGCCCGTCGGCGACGTGCGGCAGGCGGCTCACGCGCTCACCCCGGCGTCCGCGCCGGCCGTCGGCACTGTGGCTGTCGCCGTGGCCGTGCTCTTCGCCGGGGCGGGGCGCAGCACCTGGTACTCGGCGAGGTCCACGCGCCGGGTCTCGCGCCGGAACTCGGCGGTCGTGCCGGGCCAGACGGTGGTGTTGCGGCCGGCGGCGTCCAGGTACCAGCTCGTGCAGCCGCCGGTGTTCCACACCGTGCGCTTCATGCGCTCCTGCACCCGGTGGTTCCAGTTGCGCACGGCGGCGGGGCGCGGGTCGAGGGCGGTGCGGCCGCCGAGGACGTTCAACTGGCGCAGGTAATCCGCCATGTAGTTCAACTGGGACTCGATCATGAGGATCATGGACGAGTTGCCGAGGCCGGTGTTGGGGCCGATGACGGTCATGAAGTTCGGGAACCCGGCCGCCGTGCCGCCCCGCAGCGCCTCCATGCCGCCCTTCCATGCCTCGGCGAGGGTGCGCCCGTCCGCGCCCACGACACGTTCGGCGATGGGCATGTCGGTGACGTGGAAGCCGGTGCCGAAGATGATCGCGTCCGCCTCGGCCTCGGTGCCGTCGGCGGCGACCAGGGTGGACCCGCGCACCTCGCCGAGTCCGCTCGCGACCACGTCGACGTTGGGGCGGGCGAGCGCCGGGTAGTAGGTGCTGGACAGCAGGATCCGCTTGCAGCCGATGCGGTAGTCGGGGGTGAGCTTGGCGCGCAGGGCGGGGTCCTTGATGGCGGCGCCCATGTTGCGCTTGGCGATCCGCTCGACGAAGCCCAGCTCGTCGGGGTGCTTGGTGAAGGCCTGCACCTGGAGTTCCCGGATGCCCCACAGCAGCCCGCGGCGGAGCTTGGTGGTGGCGGGCACGGCCCGGTGCAGGGCGCGCTCGGCGCCGCTGATGGCCCGGTCCATGCGGGGCATCACCCAGGCCGGGGTGCGCTGGAAGAGGGTGAGCCGGCCGACCTTCGGCTGGATGGACGGCACGATCTGGATGGCGGAGGCGCCGGTGCCGATCATGGCGACGCGCTTGCCGGTGAGGTCGTAGTCGTGGTCCCAGCGGGCCGAGTGGAAGACCTTGCCCGGGAAGGAGTCGAGCCCCGGGATGTCGGGGACCTTGGGGTCGGACAGCGGCCCGGTCGCGGACACGACGACGTCGGCGGTCAGCGTCCCGCGCACGGTCTCGATCTCCCACCGGAGCTGCTCGGTGTCCCACGTCATCCGCTTCACCTCCGAGTCGAAGCGGAGGTGGGGGCGCAGCCCGAAGGTGTCGGTGACGTGCTCCAGGTAGGCGCGGATGTGCTCCTGCCCGGAGAAGGTGCGCGGCCAGTCGGGGTTGGGTGCGAAGGAGAAGGAGTACAGGTGGGACGGCACGTCGCAGGCGCAGCCGGGGTAGCTGTTGTCCCGCCAGGTGCCGCCGACGCTGCCGGACCGCTCCAGTACGACGAAGTCGGTGATCCCCTCGCGCCGCAGCCGTACGGCGGCCCCCAGCCCGCCGAAGCCGGACCCGACCACCGCCACCCTTACGTGTTCGTGAACCTGCTCGTGCTCGGCCATCCCGGAGCCTCCACGCTTGCCTGGACCGTCTGGAATCCGTCTCGAACCGTGCCAGTGAACACTGGCGCAATGGGAGCGTAGAACAGCTCCGTACTCATGGGTAGGGGGTACGCGCGGGAAAGTTACCGCGGGTACGCCCTAAGGTCGTCACGTGACCGAGAAGCGCGAATACCGCATGGAGGAACTGGCCCGGCTGGCCGGCATCACGGTGCGCACCCTGCGCTTCTACCGCGAACGCAAGCTGATCCCGCCGCCCCGCCGCGAGGGCCGCATCGCCTGGTACGACGACCACCACCTGGCCCGCCTGCGCACGATCGCGGCGCTGCTCGACCGCGGCCACACCCTGAACGGCATCGCGGAGCTGGCCGACGCCTTCGACCACGGCCGCGACGTCGGCGACCTGCTCGGCCTCGGCGAACCCACCGAGGAGACCCCGGTCCGCCTCACCCCCGAGGAACTCGCCGCCCGCTTCGAGGGCGAGGTCACCCCGGAGAACCTGGCCGCCGCGATGGAACTGGGCTACCTCGGCACCGACGGCGACGAGCTGGTCCACATCAGCCATCGCCTGCTGGAGGTCTCCTCCGCCCTGGTCCGCGAGGGCATCCCGCTCGGCGAGGTCCTCCAGGCCGGGGCCCGCGTCCGCGAACACGCCGACGCCCTCGCCGAACTCTTCGCCGACCTGATCCTGCGCCACGCCCCCGAACCGGAACTCCACCGCCTGCGCCCGCTGGCCCGCAGCGTGGTGGAGGCGGAACTGTCCCTGGCACTGGACCGGCGGATACGCAGGCAGACGGACCGGCGGACGCACTAGACGAGGCGTGGGCACCTTGGCTACGGCGTCAGCACGATCCTCCCGAAGACCTCGCCCGCGGCCATCTTCCGGTGCGCCAGCACGGCTTGGTCCAGTGGCAGCACCTCGTGCACCACGGTTTCGATCTCGCCGCGACCGGCTGCGGCGAACTGCTCGCCGCGCACGGCGCGCAAGTCTGCCCGGGTGACGGTGGCCGCGCTGAAGGCGGCGAAGGACATCGACTTCTGGAACGCCGCCATGATCTTCGTGCCGAAGTCCGCGGGCGGCCGGCCCGCGACCGCGCCCACGGCCACCATGCGGCCGTTCGGGTTGAGCCGGTCGAAGAACGACGGCATGTCCTCACCGGCCACGACATCGATGATGACGTCATAACCCGCAGGAGCCTCTCCCCCTCCGTGGCCGGAGCGCTCCAGCACGTGGGTCGCGCCGAGACGGCGCAGCCGTTCGCCGCGCTCGGCCGACGAGGTCGTGACCGCCACCGCGGCAGCCCCACCGCGAGCCGCGAGCTGCACCGCCATGATCCCGATGCTGCCGGCCGCGCCACGCACCAGGACCGTCTCCCCGGGAGCGAAGTGGGCGTGGCGAAGGCCGAAATGGGCCACCGCACCGGCACTGCCGAGCGTCACCGCGGCGACGGCGGACAGGCTGTCGGGCAGGGGAAGGGTCTGCTCGGCCGGCACGACGGCCTGTTCGACGTAGCCTCCGCCGGTGCCGGTGAAGCCCCACACCCGCCGGCCGGTCCACGCCGCGTCGACGCCGTCGCCGACCGCGGTCACGGTGCCCGCCACCTCGCCACCCGGGACGAATCCCTCCTTGAAGCCGTAGGCGGCCAGAGCCCCGCTCCGGATCACCGTGTCGACCCCACCGACGCCCGCCGCCTCCACGGCGATCAGCACCTGCCCGGCAGCAGGTGCGGGTACCGGCAGGTCGACGACCGCCAGCCCGTCGGGACCCCCGTACCTCTGGATCGAGATCGCCTTCAATGTGGTCTCCAGGTTCTCGGACCGCTCGAGCGGAGAGCTTCTACGTCTCGGACGGTAACGGACGCCCCCGTCCGTTTAGGTAAAGTGAGAGCGGTGACCGACCGTTTGCCTCACAAGCTGCGTTCCGACGCGATGGACAACCGCGACCGCATCCAGGACGCGGCCCGAGCACTGTTCTCGGCCGAGGGCCTGGATGTGCCGATGCGGGAGATCGCGCGGCGCGCCGGGGTGGGACCCGCCACCTTGTACCGGCACTTCCCGACCAAGCAGACGCTGGTCGCCGAAGCCTTCGCGGACCAGCTACGCGCATGTCGCACCGTCGTCGACGAGGGGTGCGCAGATCCCGATCCGTGGCGCGGCCTCTGCCTGGTGATCGAGAAGATCTGTGAGCTGCACGCACGCGATCGGGGCTTCACCGAGGCCTTCCTGTCGACCCTCCCGGGGGCACCGGACGTCGCGGGACGTGAGTACACGGTGAAAGCAGTCGCCGGACTGGCCCAGCGAGCCAAGGACGCAGGGCGGCTGAGGGCCGACTTCGTCCTGGACGACCTCATTCTCGTACTCATGGCCAACAAGGGGATCCACGCCGCGTCCACCGCCACCCGGGTCATGGCCTCCCGGCGCTTCGCGGGGCTGGCGATCCAGGCGTTCGAAGCCTGCCCCCACCACGCACCGCTGCCACCAGCCGCACGACTGGCATCCGCGGCACCGGCCGGCGCCTGACCGTGGGCGAGCGGTGTCCACACGCGACGCGCGAACCACGGAACTGCTCGGAAGGGATCGGCCGGGCGAAGTGCCGGTCGCTCAGCGGTCGTAGACCACCGTCACCGGGGCGTGGTCGGACCACCGCTCGGCGTGCGTGGCGGCCCGCTCGACGTACCCCTTGAGCGCCCTGGCGGCCAGGCCGGGGGTGGAGACGTGGTAGTCGATGCGCCACCCCGCGTCGTTGTCGAAGGCCCGCCCCCGGTAGGACCACCACGAGTACGGCCCCTCGACGTCCGGGTGCAGGGAGCGCACGACGTCCACGTAGCCGCCGTCGGCCGGGTCCAGGACCCGCCCCAGCCACTCCCGCTCTTCCGGGAGGAACCCGGAGTTCTTCTTGTTGGCGCGCCAGTTCTTCAGGTCGGCCTCGCGGTGGGCGATGTTCCAGTCGCCGCAGACGACGACCTCGCGCCCCTCGGCGGCGGCGCGCTCGCGCAGCTCCTTGAGGTAGGCGAGGAACTCGCCCATGAACCGGACCTTCTCGTCCTGGCGCTCGGTGCCCACCTCGCCGGAGGGCAGGTACAGGGAGGCGACCGTCACACCGGGCAGGTCGGCCTCGACGTAGCGCCCGCCGGTGTCGAACTCCGCCGAGCCGAAACCGACGCGGACGGCGTCGGGCTCACGGCGCGTGTACAGGGAGACCCCGGCACGGCCCTTGGCGGCGGCGGGGGCGTGCGTCACGTGCCAGCCGTCGGGGGTGCGGACGTGTTCCGGCAACTGCCCGGGCTCGGCCCGCACCTCCTGGAGGCACAGCACATCGGCGGAGGTGTCGGCGAGCCACGGCACGAAGCCCTTCTTCGCGGCGGCGCGCAGACCGTTCACGTTCACGGAGGTCACGGTGAGCACCAGGGCACGATACCGGCACACTGGACATCGTCCCTCTCCGGATACGCATCGATTTACGGTAGGAAGCATGAACATACGCCGGGTCCCCTTCGACCACCCCGACGCCGTGAAGCTCAACGACGAGGTCCAGGCCGAGTACGACCTCCGCTACGGCGACGGCGGCGACGCGACGTCCCTGGCCCCGTCCGACTTCGCACCGCCGAACGGCCTGTACCTGATCGCCTACGACGAGAACGGCGCCCCGGTCGCCTCCGGCGGCTGGCGCAGCCAGGACGCCAACGACGAGGGCAATCTCGACGGGGACGCCGAGCTGAAGCGGATGTTCGTGACCGAGCAGGTGCGCGGACGCGGGCTGGCCCGGCGGATCCTGGCCGCCCTGGAGGAGGACGCCCGGGCGGCGGGGCGGACCCGGATGGTCCTGGAGACGGGCACCAAGCAGCCGGAGGCCGTGGCCCTGTACACGTCCAGCGGCTACGAGCCGTGCGTGAAGTTCGGCTACTACCGCTTCCACGAGGAGAGCCTCTGCTACGCGAAGGCCCTCCGCGTCCCGCAGGGCTAGCACACGACGAAGGTCCCGTCCGATCGTGAGGATCGGACGGGACCTTCGTCAATGTGCGTGGACCTGAGGGGATTTGAACCCCTGGCCCCCTCGATGCGAACGAGGTGCGCTACCGGACTGCGCCACAGGCCCTTGCAACGAGTGAAACTTTAGCACCCCGACGGGCCTGCTCAAAAATCGCTTCCCGGGGCCGCGGCCGAGGCAGCCCCGGTCGCGGCTACTCGTTGGCCGCGCGGGGACGGTCGCCGTCCTCGTACTGGTCGAAGAGCGGTGTGCGGCCCCGTTCCCTGGCCCGGCGGGCGGACGCCGCGCGGCGGGCGTCGCTGCGGCCCGGGGCCTGCGGGCGCTCGTCGGCACGGTCGGCCGGACCCTCCTCGGCACGGTCCGCCGGGCGGTCCCGCTCCGGGGCGGGGGCCTGGACGGCGTCCTCCCCGTCGGGCACGACGGCGCTGGAGCGTGCCGAGCTCCACGCGTCCGGCGCCGCGAGGTCCACGTCGGGGGTGGCGCGGGGGGCTACCGGCGCGGTCACGTACGTGGGCAGGGGCACCGGGACCGGGTCCCAGCTCTCGCCCTGCGGACGCCCCCGGCGTTCCCGCTGCTGGTCGACCCACTCGGCGTGGTCGGTCTGCTCGACCAGCGCCCGCCGGTCCGCGGCGAGCGCCGACATCCCGGCGCCGGGCTCCACGTCGGGGCCGTCGTCCGGCTCCTCCGCGTCGAGGTCTCCGACCGGTCCGTCCGGGTCGGCGGGCCCGCGCCTGCGCGGGCGCGGGTCGCGGTCGCGCAGGCGCTGCGCGGCGGCCTCGGCCTGGCGGCGGTCCATGTGGAAGGCGAAGCGGCGGCGCTCCTGGGCGCGCAGGTGGGCGATGTAGGCGCTGAGCAGCAGCGCGGGCACGCCCGGCGCCCACAGGAACGCGAGTCCGCCGACCGCGGCGACGACCGAGCCGAGCGTGAAGGCCAGGAAGAGCACCACCGTCGTACGCCGGCGGCGGGCGAGGACCTTGGTACGCCGCGCCCGTGCCGCGGCCGCTCCCGGGGAGAGGGGCGCACGCCGGGCCTGCGGCACCCGCCCCCGCGCCGGTGCCGCGCCGGACCCGGCCGGGTGGGCGGGGTCCGCGTTCTGCCCGGCTCTCGGACCGTGCCCGGAACCGCCCGGCTCGGGGCGCGCCGCCTCCGGCCGCTCCGCCGTCGGCCGCGAAGGCACCGGGCGGGTGTGGCGCCGGGTCCTGGACACGGCGAAGGCCCGGACGTCCACCGAGTCGGTGACGGCGTCCGGGGCGTCGGCGTCGGGCTCCGCCTCGTCGGCGGTGCGCGACCGCAGGTCCTTGGCGTACCGGCGCTCCATGCCCGCCCGTCCGGACAGCAGCCGGATGGCGGTACTGAAGCGTTCCGTCGGACGGGCCTCGTTCAGCTCGTCCTGCCTACGGAGCCACATCGGCACCAAGTAGGCGGCCCAGGCCCCGACGATGACTGCGTAGATGAGGCCGCTGCTGCTCACGCCTCACACGGTAGAGGGGTTTGCGTGAGGCCATCCGCCAATTGAGCCGGTGTGTCGCACGATCTGGCTGATATTTCGAACTTTTCTTGTGACCGATCCGATCAACCGACTGTCAGGAACGGGAAATTATCCGTTTCGGGACGGTCGGGAGGGTCGAGGCGCGGTCAAATTCGAACGTTTATTCAATTACTCGGATTCCCGGTGCTTCCGGTACCGCCGGTGCTCCCGCTGTTCCCCGCGTTCGGCGCACCGCCCCGCCGTGACCGGTGCCAACGCCGCAGCAGCCCCTCGGGAACCTCTTCGGCGGTGAGCGCGAAGACGAGGTGGTCCCGCCAGGCCCCGTCGATGTGCAGATAACGCGGCCGGAGGCCCTCCTCCCGGAATCCGAGTTTCTCCACGACCCGGCGGCTGGGGGCGTTCTCGGGACGAATGCAGACCTCGACCCGGTGCAGTCCGACGGTGCGGAAACAGTGGTCCACGGCCATCGCGACGGCCGTCGGCATCACCCCGCGCCCGGCCACCGCCTCGTCCACCCAGTAACCGACGTGCCCGGAGCACATCGAGCCCCAGGTGATCCCGGCCACCGTCAACTGGCCTGCCAGGCGGCCCCGGTACTCGATGACGAAGGGCAGCATCCGGCCCGCGTGGGCCTCGGAGCGCAGGTGCCGCACCATCTGGCGGTACGTCGGCCGGTGCGCGATCGGACCGCCGGGCCCGGGCGGCGGGATGGTGGCCTCCCACGGGCGCAGCCAGTCCCGGTTGCGCCGGTTGACCTCGCGCCAGGTCCGCTGGTCGCGCAGCCTTATCGGCCTCAGGACGATGTCGCCGTCCGTCAGCTCGACGGGCCAGGACGGGCCGTTCAGCTCGCACCCCCACCGCTGGCGGGTCTCGGGTGGTCGCCGCCGCGGAGCTGGTCCACCGCGTGCCGCAGCAGCGGCTCCAGCACGGCGAGGCCGTCCTTCACCCCGCCGGAGGAGCCCGGCAGGTTCACGATCAGCGTGCTCCCGGCGACGCCGGCCAGGCCCCTGGAGAGCACCGCGGTGGGCACCTTGTCCCGGCCGTACGCCCGGATCGCCTCCGCGATGCCCGGGACCTCGTAGTCGATCACCGCGCGGGTCGCCTCGGGGGTGCGGTCGGTGGGCGAGACGCCGGTGCCGCCGGTCGTGACGATCACGTCGTAGCCCGCGCCGGCGCCCGCGCGGAGGGCGGCTTCGACCGGGTCGCCGTCGGGGACGACCCGCGGGCCGTCGACGGCGAAGCCGAGGCGGCGCAGCCCCTCGGCGACCAGTGGTCCGCCCTTGTCCTCGTAGACACCGGCGGCGGCCCGGTTGGACGCCGTGACGACCAGGGCCGCGTACGGCCCGGGCAGGGCGTCTTCCTGCGTCATGACCGGTTCCAGTCGCCGGACTTGCCGCCCGTCTTCTGCTCCACCCGCACGTCCGTGATGACCGCTCCCTTGTCGACCGCCTTGACCATGTCGACCACGGTGAGCGCGGCGACGGAGACCGCGGTGAGCGCCTCCATCTCGACGCCCGTGCGATCCGTCGTCCGCACCGTGGCGGTGATCTCCACGGCGTCGTCCGCGACCGACAGGTCCAGTTTCACACCGGAGAGCGCCAGCGGGTGGCACAGGGGGATCAGGTCGGGGGTGCGCTTGGCGCCCATGATGCCCGCGATCCGGGCGGTGGCCAGGGCGTCGCCCTTCGGTACGCCCTCGCCGCGCAGCAGCTCGACCACGCGGGGCGCGACGAGGACGCGTCCGCTGGCGCGGGCGGTGCGGGCGGTCACGTCCTTGCCGGACACGTCGACCATCCGGGCGGCGCCCGCCTCGTCGATGTGCGTCAGCCGGTCCTGCGGCTCCCGTCCGCTCCCGGACGGTCGGTCCTGCGTACTCATGCTCGTGCGGCGCTCCCGGTCCTGGCCCGGCGCGGTGCGGCGCGCGGGCCTGTCGTGCGCGACACGGTACCGCCATCGGGGGCCGGTCAGCCGAGCAGGACCACCTCGACCTCGGTGCCGGGCTCGACGGACTCGGTGTCCTCGGGGACGACGATCAGGGCGTTCGCCTGCGCGAGGGCGGCCACGAGGTGGGAGCCGGAGCCGCCGACCGGGGTGACCGATCCGTCGGCGTGGCTGCCCCGCAGGAACTGCCGGCGCCCCTTCGGCGAGGTCAGCGCCCTGCTCGCGGCCAGCGACGCGGTCACCGTCGGACGGTGCACGTCGGGCAGGCCCATGAGGGTGCGGATCGCGGGGCGCACGAACAGCTCGAAGGAGACGTACGACGACACCGGGTTGCCGGGCAGCGCGAGCAGCGGGGTGTGGTCGGGGCCGACCGAGCCGAAGCCCTGGGGCTTGCCGGGCTGCATGGCGAGCTTGCGGAAGTCCACGCCGCCGCCCGGCTCGTCCTCGTCGCCGACGTGCGCCAGCGCCTCCTTGACGACGTCGTACGCCCCGACGCTCACGCCGCCGGTGGTGACCATCAGGTCGGCGCGCACCAGTTGGTCCTCGATGGTGGAGCGCAGGGTGTCGGCGTCGTCGGTGACGGCGCCCACCCGGTAGGCGATGGCCCCGGCGTCGCGGGCGGCGGCGGTGAGGGCGAAGCTGTTGGAGTCGTAGATCTGACCGGCCGCCAGGGGCTCGTCGGGCTGGACGAGTTCGCTGCCGGTGGAGAGCACCACCACGCGCGGGCGCGGGCGCACCCGTACGGTGCCCCGGCCGATGGCGGCGAGCAGGCCGATCTGCGGCGGGCCGAGCACGGTGCCGGCCGTCAGGGCGCGGTCGCCGGAGCGGACGTCGCTGCCCCGGGCGCGCACGTGCGCGCGTTCCTCCACCGGCCGGTACACGTGGACGTGTCCCCGGTCGCCCTCGGGCGCCAGACTGCGGGCGCGCATGCCGGCCACCGGGCCCTCGCCGAGCCCGCCGTCGGTCCACTCCACGGGGACGACCGCCTCGGCGCCCGGCGGCAGCGGGGCGCCGGTCATGATGCGGGCGGCCTGGCCGGGGCCGACGGCGACGGGGTCGGCCTGTCCGGCGGCGACGTCCCCGACGACCTCCAGGACGGCGGGGAACTCCCCGCTGGCGCCCGCGACGTCGGTGACCCGCACCGCGTACCCGTCCATGGAGCTGTTGTCGAACGGCGGCAGGGACAGCGGCACCGTGACGTCGTCGACCAGGACGCAGCCCTGGGCGTCGAGCAGGTTCAGCTCGATGGGGTCCAGGGGCCGGACGGTGGCGAGGACGTCGTCCAGGTGCTCCTGGACCGACCACAGCCGGTCCGGGCCGGCGCCCGCGGTGGCGAGGTCGTGACCGGTGTCACGGTGCGCGCTGCTGCTCAACGTCCCTGCATCTCCTCGGCTACGTAACTGCGGAGCCAGGTCCGGAAGTCCGGGCCCAGGTCTTCACGTTCGCATGCGAGTCGGACAATGGCACGCAGGTAGTCGCCGCGGTCGCCGGTGTCATAGCGGCGGCCCTTGAAGACGACGCCGTGCACCGGGCCGCCGGTCTTCTCGTCCGCCGCCAACTGCTGGAGGGCGTCGGTGAGCTGGATCTCGCCGCCGCGGCCGGGCTCCGTGGTGCGGAGTATGCCGAAGATGTTCGGGTCGAGGACGTAGCGGCCGATGATGGCGTAGTTGGACGGGGCGTCGGCCGCGTCCGGCTTCTCGACCAGTCCGGCGACCTTGACGACGTCGCTGTCCTCGGTGGCCTCCACGGCGGCGCAGCCGTAGAGGTGGATCTGCTCCGGCGCGACCTCCATGAGGGCGATCACGCTGCCGCCGTACTGCTCCTGGACGTCGATCATGCGCTGGAGCAGCGGGTCGCGCGGGTCGATCAGGTCGTCGCCGAGCAGCACCGCGAAGGGCTCGTGGCCGACGTGCGGGGCGGCGCACAGCACGGCGTGGCCGAGGCCCTTGGGGTCGCCCTGGCGGACGTAGTGGATCATCGCCAGGTCGCTGGACTCCTGGACCTTGGCGAGGCGGTCCGCGTCGCCCTTCTTCTGGAGGGCGGACTCCAGTTCGTAGTTGCGGTCGAAGTGGTCTTCCAGGGGGCGCTTGTTGCGGCCCGTGACCATGAGGACGTCGCCGAGGCCCGCGGCCACGGCCTCTTCGACCACGTACTGGATCGCCGGCTTGTCGACGACCGGCAGCATCTCCTTGGGAGTGGCCTTGGTGGCCGGCAGGAACCGGGTACCGAGGCCGGCTGCTGGGATGACAGCCTTGCTGATCCTGGGGTGGGACTGAGTCATGCGCGCCACCCTATCCGGTGCCTATAGGGAGAATCTGTGACGCGAGGACCTAGACGCTCATATGAGCGCATGAGTGCGGTACAGGAGTCTCCCATGCCCCGGATCGAACCCGCGGACGAACCTGACAAGCGGACATTGCGGCGGGATGTCCTCGTGGCGAGGAACAGGTTGACCCAGGATGACCTGCGGGAAGCCGCCGACGCGTTGGCCCGGCGCGCGCTCGGGCTGCCGGAGGTCGCGGGGGCGCACGCCGTGGCCGCGTACGTCTCCGTGGGCGCCGAGCCGGGCACCCTCGCGCTCCTGGACGCGCTGCGCGCGCGGGGTGTGCGGGTGCTGCTGCCCGCACTGCTGCCGGACAACGACCTGGACTGGGGCGAGTACACCGGGGAGGACTCCCTCGCGCGCGTGCGGCACGGCGGGCGGATGGAGTTGTCCGAGCCCGCCGGCGAGCGCCTGGGGCCGGACGCGGTGACGCGTGCGGACGTCGTGCTGCTGCCGGGGGTGGCGGTGGACCGGCGCGGTATGCGCCTCGGGCGCGGCGGCGGGTCGTACGACCGGGTGCTCGCACGTCTGGAGGCCGCGGGCGCGCGGCCCGCGCTGCTGGTGCTGCTCCACGACCGGGAGGTCGTGGACCGCGTTCCCGCCGAGCCCCACGACCGGCCGGTGGACGCGGTCGTGACGCCGTCCGGGGTGCGCAGGTTCCGCTGACCCCCGGGTGCACGGAAAACGGCCTCCACGCGCGCGTGGAGGCCGTTTTCCGTACGACGGGCGCCGGGGCTACGGCTTGAGCACCAGGGTGTCGCTCGTGCTCTCGTCGACCGCCTTCTTCGAGAAGGCCCACGGGAGCAGTTCGCCGTTGGCCCACTTGTCGGTCTGGTCGGTGTAGTGGGCGCTGTAGGCGTGTCCGGAGGCGCCGGTGAGGTTGATCCAGCGGGACTTGTCGAGGTCGCCGAGGTTGACCACCATCCGCATGGACGGCACCCAGATCACCCCGTAGCCGCCGGCCGCGTTCCACCCGGAGGCGTTGACCGCCGCCTCGCCGCCGCTGAGCTTCCAGGGGCCGCGGTTGAGCGCGTACTTCAGGAAGCCGGGGCCCTCGGTGCCCAGGGTCTGGTTCTTCAGGAACAGGCGGTGCAGCCGGCCCCAGTTCCAGGTGTCGAGGTCCTTGCCGAGCTTGGCGGTCAGCTCCCAGCGGGCGTCGATCATGGCCCGCTTGAACAGGTCGTCGCGGTTGTGGTCGGCGCCCTTGCGGGTGCCGTTGGCGGGCGTCGTCCACCAGTCGCTCTTCGGCTTGTCCATCAGGCCGCGCACGACCTCGAACCAGCGGTCGCCGCCGTCCGGCTGCGCCTGGCCGGGGTCGCGCTGGCCGCACTCGCGGACCTTGTTGGTCTTGTCCGCGGGGCCGGTGGTGTTGACCGGGTCGACCCACAGGCACTGGCCCTCGACGCGCAGTTCCTTGGGCAGCTTGTTGCCGAAGGCGAGCTTGAGGATGTTGCGCCAGACGGCGTTGAAGTAGGCGGCGGCGGCCGAGTCGGCGTCCTGGGTGTAGTCCCAGCCCTCCAGCAGCTTCTGGGCCTCGCGGACGTCCTTGTCCTCGACGTCGATCTTCAGGAGCTGCGGCACGAGCAGCTTGGCCATCTCGCTGCTGTTGTCGAGCTGCATCTGGCGCATGTCGTCGGTGGAGATCTTCCCGCCGTCCTTGATCTTCTGCTCGATCAGGGAGGTGATGCGCTGGCTGCGGGCGCCGTAGCCCCAGTCCGTGGTGAGCGTGTACGGGTAGTCGTCCTCGTCGACGACGGCCTGGTTGGCGGTCACGATGTAGCCGCGCTCCGGGTCGTACTCGTAGGGCAGCTCGTCCTGGTCGATGTACTCGCCGGTCCAGCGGTACTTCGGGTCCCAGCCCGGCGCCGGGACCGAGCCGTCGTGGCCCTCGGCGCGCACCGGGATCCGGCCGGGCAGCGTGTAGCCGATGTGCTCGTCGTCGGCGTAGACCAGGTTCTGCGAGGGGACGTCGAAGAGGGTGGCGGCCTCGCGGAAGTCCGCCCAGTTCTGCGCCCGGTCGATCGCGAAGACGGCGTCCATCGTGGTGCCGGCCTCCAGCGCGGTCCAGCGCAGGGCGACGCCGTAGCCGTCGCCGCGGTCGGGGGCGGCGGTCTCGACGGTGGCCTTCTTGCCGGTCTTCACCAGCTCGTCGTCGCGGTCGGAGAGCAGGGGGCCGTTGTTGGTCTCGCGGACGACGATCTTCTTGGAGTTCCCGCCGGCGACCTTGATGGTCTCCTCGCGCGTCTCGAAGGGGACCACCTTGCCGTCGTACTGGTAGCCCTCGCCGGTGATCTTCTCCAGGTAGAGGTCGGTGACGTCGGCGCCGGAGTTGGTCAGGCCCCAGGCGATCTCCTGGTTGTGGCCGATGACCACGCCGGGCATGCCCGCGAAGGTGTAGCCGGCCACGTCGTACTGGCACTTGGCGGAAACGGTGCGGCAGTGCAGACCCATCTGGTACCAGACGGACGGCAGGGACGGCGACAGGTGCGGGTCGTTGGCCAGCAGCGGCTTGCCGGTGATGGTGTGCTTGCCGGAGACGACCCAGGAGTTGGAGCCGATGCCGTTGCCGTTCACGCCGACGGCGGTGGGGAGGCCGTCCAGGACCTCCTGGAGGCCGCCCAGTTGGCCCTGGAGGGCGTTGCCGGAGCCGGTGCCGGTGCCGGTGCCGGTTCCCG
The DNA here is from genome assembly GCF_000721365.1 of Streptomyces sp. NRRL F-5650. Lineage (NCBI taxonomy): Bacteria > Bacillati > Actinomycetota > Actinomycetes > Kitasatosporales > Streptomycetaceae > Streptomyces > Streptomyces sp. NRRL F-5650. Next base: position 48,744 of record NZ_JOGV01000006.1, read on the forward strand.
TGCCCGTCCCGGTGCCCGTACCGGTCCCGGTACCCGTGCCCGTGCCGTCGTCACCGCTGCCGGACGTGCCGCCGTCGCCGCCGTCGAAGGTCTGGGTGAGCTCGTCGTACTGGCCCTCCTGGACGATCGCCTTGTTGCGGTCGTACGGGTACGCCGGGTAGAGGTCGGCGATCTGCTTGGGGCCCAGGCGGCTGGTCATCAGGGCGCGGTCGACCTCGTCCTGCATGTTGCCGCGCAGGTCCCAGGCCATCGCCTTGAGCCAGGCCAGCGAGTCGACGGGCGTCCACTCCTGGGGCTTGTAGTCGTTGGTGAAGCCGAGGGCGGCGTACTCCAGGGAGATGTCCGCCCCGTCCTTGCCCTTCAAGTAGGCGTTGACGCCCTTGGAGTAGGACTGGAGGTACTTCTTGGTGGAGTCCGACAGCTTCTCGTCGTACTCCTTCTTCGCCACCCGATGCCAGCCCAGGGTGCGCAGGAAGGCGTCGTTGTCGATCTGGCTCTTGCCGAACATCTCCGACAGGCGCCCCGCGGTCATGTGCCGGCGGACGTCCATCTCGTAGAACCGGTCCTGCGCCTGGACGTAGCCCTGCGCCATGAACAGGTCCTCCTCGGTGGAGGCGTAGATCTGCGGGATGCCGTACCCGTCGCGCTGGACGTCGACCGGGCCGGACAGGCCGTCCAGCTTGATCGAGCCCTTGGTCTGCGGGAAGGACGCGCGGACGGTGCTGACCGACCAGTACGCCCCGTAGGCGAGGCCGCCGATGAGGGCCAGGACCAGCACGAGGACGAGCAGCCGGCCCTTGCGCCCCTTCTTCCTGCCGTTCCTGCCGGACGTGCCGGACTGCTGACCCGGGGAGGCGGTGGTGGTGGGGGGCATCGCTGTCCTTGCTGTCCTAACACGAGCGGCAGGGGCGGGCTGTGCTTCGTACGGAGGCTGGGCGCTGAGCGCCGAGCGCTGGAGCAACTCTAGGCGCAGGCCCGGCTCCGCCTTGACGCGGAGTCGGGTACAGGGACGCACGGGCGTTCGATCTTGCCAGGTTCGGCGTCAAGAAAGCGTCAAGAGTTAGGTAAGGTAACGAAGTAGTTGCCCGTGCAGCACAGCGGATTCGTGTGCCATGGAGGTACGCCCGGCGCGCAACGCGGGCGCGTCCGCCCCCGCTGTGATCCGTGCTGTGTGCCAGGGAAGGGAACGGCCGCTGACTGTCCACCACCTCAACCAGCTCCTGCTCGTCTGCTCGCTCGTCCTGCTCATCGCCGTGGCGGCGGTCCGGATCTCCTCGCGCAGCGGGCTCCCCAGCCTGCTCGTCTACCTGGCCATCGGCGTCGCCATGGGCCAGGACGGCATCGGCGACATCAAGTTCGACAACGCCGAACTGGTCCAGGTCATCGGGTACGGGGCGCTCGTCGTGATCCTGGCCGAGGGCGGCCTCGGCACGAAGTGGAAGGAGGCGAAACCGGCCCTCCCGGCCGCCTCCGCACTGGCCCTCGCCGGAGTCGCGGTGAGCGTCGGCGTGACCGCGACGGGCGCGCACTACCTGACGGGGCTGGAGTGGCGGCAGGCTCTCATCATCGGCGCCGTGGTCTCCTCCACGGACGCCGCGGCCGTCTTCTCCGTGCTGCGCCGGATCCCGCTGCCCAAGCGGATAACCGGCACGCTGGAGGCCGAGTCCGGCTTCAACGACGCCCCCGTGGTCATCCTCGTGGTCGCCTTCTCCGCGGCAGGACCGATCGAGCACTGGTACGTGCTGCTCGGCGAGATCGCCCTGGAACTGGCCATCGGCGCGGCCATCGGCCTCGCGGTCGGCTGGCTCGGGGCCTGGGGGCTCAAGCACGTCGCGCTGCCCGCCTCCGGCCTCTACCCCATCGCCGTCATGTCGATCGCCATCGCCGCCTACGCGGCCGGCGCCATCGCCCACGGCAGCGGCTTCCTGGCCGTCTACCTCGCCTCCATGGTGATGGGCAACGCGCGGCTGCCGCACTGGCCCGCCACCCGGGGGTTCGCCGACGGGCTCGGCTGGCTCGCCCAGATCGGCATGTTCGTCCTGCTCGGCCTGCTCGTCACCCCGCACGAACTGGGCGACGACATCCTGCCCGCCCTCGTCATCGGCCTGGTGCTCACCATGGTCGCGCGCCCGCTGAGCGTCGTGCTGTGCCTGGTGCCCTTCCGGGTGCCCTGGCAGGAGCAGGCCCTGATGTCGTGGGCCGGGCTGCGGGGCGCGGTGCCCATCATCCTGGCGACCATCCCCATGGTGGAGGGCGTCGCGGGCAGCCACCGCATCTTCAACATCGTCTTCGTACTGGTCGTCGTCTACACCCTGGTCCAGGGCCCGACGCTGCCGTGGCTGGCCCGCAAGCTGCGGCTCGGCAAGGGCGACGAGGCGGCCGACCTCGGCATCGAGTCCGCGCCCCTGGAGCGGCTGCGCGGACACCTGCTGTCGGTGACGATCCCCGAGGGCTCCAAGATGCACGGCGTCGAGGTCAACGAGCTGCGGCTGCCCACCGGGGCGGCCGTCACGCTGGTGGTCCGCGACGGGACGTCCTTCGTGCCGCTGCCCACCACGGGACTGCGACGCGGGGACGAACTCCTGGTGGTCGCCACCGACCCCGTCCGGGACGCCGCCGAGGCGCGGCTGCGCGCGGTCGGCCACGGCGGCAAGCTGGCCGGCTGGCTGGGCACCGGGGAGACCGAGGGGGCCCGCCGCAATCGCAGGTGAGCACGGGAGGGGTGCTCCCTTTCACAGGCCGCTCCCCTCCCGCCCCCTGTACGATGAAGGCCGCACCTGATCGAACCACCTCTGCCTGAAGCAGAGCTGGCGCGACCGTATGGCGGTCGGATCGCCCCCTCATCCACGCGGGCTCCGGCATCTACCGCAGTCCGCGCGAGTGGACAGCTCTCGGCGCTCCCGCACGACGCCCGCACGGGGCCGGGACCGCGCTACCAGGCGGCAGAAAGGCACGGGCCGTGGCATCCACGGTCACCCGTCCGGGATACGGGCAGTTGCTGCGCACCCGCGGCGCCTGGACGTTCCTGCTCCCCGGCTTCGCGGCACGCCAGCCGTTCGCGATGCTGACGCTCTCCATCGTGCTGCTGGTGCAGCACACCACCGGCTCCTACGGCGTCGCAGGCGCCGCCGCCGCCGTCACCGGCGTCTCCATGGCCCTGTTCGCCCCGTACAGCGGACGGCTCGCCGACCGCTACGGGCAGCGCGCCGTCCTGCTGCCCGGGGTGCTGGTGCACGCGGCGTCCGGGCTGACCCTGACCTTCCTCGCGCTCGCGGACGCGCCCCTGTGGGCGCTGTTCCTGGCGGCGGTGCCCACCGGTGCCTCGGTGCCGCAGGTCGGGCCGATGGTGCGGGCCCGCTGGGCCGCGAAGCTCAAGGACTCTCCCCTGATGAGCACCGCGGCCGCCTTCGAGTCCGTCACCGACGAGCTGACCTTCGTCCTCGGCCCCCTGGTGGCGACCGCCCTGTGCACCTCCGTCGACCCCGCCGCGGGCCTGCTCACGGAGGCCGCGCTCACCCTGGTGGGCGGTTTGCTGTTCGCCGCGCAGAAGAGCACCCAGCCCGCCGTCGGCGGCACCGGCGGCGCCGACGACGGCCACGCGCGCGTGGAGCACGTTTCCGCGCTGCGCGTCCCCGGCGTGCGGGTCCTGATCGTGGTCTTCCTGGGCATCGGTTCCGTCTTCGGGGGCATGCAGGTGTCGCTGGCCGCCTTCACCGAGTCGATCGGCGAGCCCGGCCTGAACGGCGTCCTGTACGGCGTCTTCGCCGCGGGCAACATGATCTCCGGCCTGGCCTGCGGCGCCATCGCCTGGAAGGTGGCCCCGCAGCAGCGCCTCCTGGTCGGCTACACCGCCCTCGCGCTGACCGCGTCCGGTCTGTGGGCCGCGCACTCGGTGCTCGTGCTGGCCGGCCTCGGCCTGCTGGTGGGCATGTGCGTCGCGCCCGCCATCGTCACCGGTTACACCCTGGTCGAGGGGCTCGTACCGGCGGGCGCCCGCACCGAGGCCTTCACCTGGCTGACCGGGGCCGTCGCACTGGGCCAGGCGGCGGCCGTGACCGTCGCCGGACAACTGGAGGACCGCTTCCGGGACGGCGCGGGGTTCCTGGTGCCGATGGGCGGCACGGTGCTCGCGCTGGTGGTCCTGGTGACGCTGCGCTCGCGGCTGGCGACCCGGTCCCCGGGCCGTACGGTGGCACGTGGTGTCGGTCACCGCGCGCCCGCCGCAGTGGACTGATCCCTCGGAATACGTCACTATGGACCGTCGTTAGCACTCATCGAGTGAGAGTGCCAGGAGGAAGACAGTGCCGACGTACCAGTACCAGTGCACCGAGTGCGGCGAGGGCCTCGAGGCGGTGCAGAAGTTCACCGACGACGCCCTCACCGAGTGCCCGAACTGCCAGGGTCGCCTGAAGAAGGTGTTCTCGGCCGTCGGCATCGTCTTCAAGGGCTCCGGTTTCTACCGCAACGACAGCCGTGGCAGCTCGTCGAGCAGCTCGCCCGCGTCGTCGTCCTCGAAGGCGTCCTCCTCTTCGTCCTCCTCGGACTCGGGCTCGTCCTCTTCGTCCTCCTCGGGCTCGTCGTCCTCGGGCGCCGGCTCGTCGTCGGGCTCGGGCAGCTCCTCCGCGAGCACCAGCGCCGCGTAGGGCCCCTCCGGGCACCGGTATCCCACGGGACCCTGTCGTCGTCCGACGGCGGGGTCCTCGGCGTACTCGGCGTCGCGTGCGGCGGTTAGGGTGCGGGCATGGCAGACAACGCGAAGGCCGAGGGCGGTCGGGCCGAGGACGGTCGGGCCGAGGGTGTGCGGGCCGAGATCGGTGTGATCGGGGGCTCCGGGTTCTACTCGTTCCTCGACGACGTGACCGAGGTCCGCGTGGACACCCCCTACGGGCCGCCCAGCGACTCCCTCTTCCTCGGCGAGATCGCCGGCCGGCGGGTCGCCTTCCTCCCCCGCCACGGTCGCGGCCACCATCTGCCGCCGCACCGGATCAACTACCGCGCCAACCTGTGGGCGCTGCGCTCGGTCGGCGCCCGCCAGGTCTTCGGCCCGTGCGCGGTCGGCGGCCTGCGCCCCGAGTACGGGCCGGGCACGCTGCTGGTGCCGGACCAGTTCGTCGACCGCACGAAGTCCCGCCCGTCGACCTACTTCGACGGGCTGCCGACGCCCGACGGCGCGGTGCCCAACGTGGTGCACGTGTCGCTGGCCGACCCCTACTGCCCCACCGGACGTGCCGCCGCGCTGAAGGCGGCCCGGGGACGGGACTGGGAGGCGGTGGACGGCGGCACCCTGGTCGTGGTCGAGGGGCCGCGCTTCGGCACCCGCGCGGAGTCCCTGTGGCACCGGGCGCAGGGCTGGTCGGTGGTGGGCATGACCGGCCACCCGGAGGCGGCACTCGCGCGTGAACTGGAGCTCTGCTACACCTCCCTGACCCTCGTGACCGACCTGGACGCCGGTGCGGAGAGCGGCGAGGGCGTCTCGCACGAGGACGTGCTGCGGGTGTTCGCGGCCAACGTGGACCGGCTGCGGGGCGTGCTGTTCGACGCGGTGGCCGCGCTGCCGGCGACCGGTGACCGGAGCTGCCCGTGCGGGGCTGCGCTGGGCGGGATGGACCCGGGGATCGCGCTGCCGTAGGGGGGTACAGATCGCACTGCCGTGGGAAGTGCGGATGGTGCTGCCGTAGGAGGCAGGTGTCGCACTGCCGTAGAAGGCAGGGATCGCACTGCCGTAGGAGGCGCGGGCGGCGGTCGGGGAGCCGGAGGGAGCGGAAGGCCACGTTCCGGTGAGGGAGTTGTCCACAGCCGGGCCGTGGTCCACGAGCCTCGGCGGGGTCCGGCGGAAAGCCGCATCGTGGGAGCGCAAGCCGGTCCCTCGTCACAGGTGGTGATCACCGTGTTCCGTCCCGCCCTGCCCTCCCCCTCGCTGCCACCCTCCCCTTCCGTCGCCCCCTCCGCCCTCTCCTCCGCGGACTCGTACACCCCCTCCTCCGGCTCCTCGGCCGTCTCCTTCGCCCCGGCTCCTGTCTCGGACGCCCTTCCTTCCCCGCTTCCGGCCGGCGTCGACGCCCCGCCCACCTGTGAGGTGCCGCACTTCCCTCCGGTGCGGGTGCGCGGCGGGCGCCACCGGCTGCACCGGCTCGTGCGGCACCGGCGGCGCGCCCTCGCCGCGGGGCTCGCCGTGACGGCCGCGGCGCTGGTGGCCGCGGGCCCGCATCCGGGGAGCGGCGGAGAGGAGGCGCGGCGGGCACGCGGGCATCCGGCGACCGGGCCGACGGACGGTCCGGTGGGCGAGCCCGGGCGCGAGCGGGACGGCGGCACCCGACTCGTGGCGGCGCCGGTGCGGATCGCCGACGCGGCCACGGTGCGGCTGCTCAGGCCGGGCGACCGTGTCGACGTCGTCGCGACCGGGGACGGCGGCGCGGGGGACGCCCTGGTGCTCGCGCGCGGTGTGCGGGTGACGAAGGTGCCCAAACCGGTGGAGGACGCGGCGGCGGGCGGGGCGCTGGTCGTGGTCTCGGTGCCGCGCGCCTCCGCTCACCGGCTGGTCGGCGCCGCTACCACGGCACGGCTGGCGGTGACCCTGTGCTGAGGGTGTCAAGTCACTCGTTCGTGGGATCGGATTGGACAGGACGGCCCAACGCTGTCGTAGGTTTCCAGGCGTTTGGTCTCTACACCTGTTCGAGCGAGGAGTGCTCCCCCCGTGAGCGAGAAGAACGGACCGAGTGTCTGGCAGGGCTTCAAGGCCTTCCTGATGCGCGGCAACGTCATCGACCTGGCGGTGGCGGTCGTCATCGGCGCCGCCTTCACCAAGATCGTCAACTCGGTGGTGGAGGGGGTCATCAATCCCCTGGTCGGGGCGTTCGGCACGCAGAGCCTGGACGGTTACAGCTCCTGCCTGAAGGGCCCCTGCACCGGCACGGGCGACAGCGCCACGGGCGTGCGCATCCAGTGGGGCTCGGTGCTGGGCGCCACCCTCACGTTCCTGATCACGGCGGCCGTCGTCTACTTCCTGATGGTGCTGCCCATGTCGAAGTACCTGGCCCGGCAGGAGGCCCGCCGCAAGGCCAAGGAGAGCGCCGAGGAGGTCATCGAGGTCTCCGAGCTGGAGGTGCTCAAGGAGATCCGCGACGAGCTGGTCGCCCAGCGCGGCTCGGGCCGGGACCGTTCGTAGCGCTTCAGATGTGGTGCGGCGGCTTCTCGTCGAGGAAGCGCTTCAGGTCGGCCGCGCTGTCGGCCTCGGGCCGCTCGCCCCAGCCGCGGTCGGTGTCGTCCGAGGTCTGCTGGTCCAGCGGGTCGTCGAAGACCAGCGCGGGCCGGGGCGCGCGGGGCTCGGGTTCGGGGGTGGTACTCATGGCTCCAGGGTACGGCTCGCGCCGTGGACGCGGTCCGGTCCCGGGCGGGGCAGCAAGCGCGTCCACGCCGTCTCTGCTGTGCTGGGAGCCATGATGTCCAGTCCCTCCTCCCCGACCTCCTCCGCGAGTGAGCCCACCGCGCCTCCGCCCGACGGCCACCCTCCGGTGCGCCGGCTGAAGGCCCGCCCCCGGCACGAGCCGCATCGCGTCGCCACGCCGCTGGAGCTCTTCTTCGACCTGTGCTTCGTCGTCGCCATCGCCCAGGCCGGCGTCCAGTTGGTGCACTCCGTCGCCGGGGGGCATGCCGGGCAGGGCGTCCTCAACTACGCGATGGTCTTCTTCGCCATCTGGTGGGCGTGGATGAACTTCGCCTGGTTCGCCTCGGCCTACGACAACGACGACGTGCTCTACCGGGTCGTCACCCTGGTGCAGATCGCCGGGGTGCTGGTCCTGGCGGCGGGGGTCTCCCGGGCGTTCCAGGACCACGACTGGGCGGCCGTGATCATCGGCTACGCGATCATGCGGGTGGCCATGTCCGCGCAGTGGCTGCGGGCGGCGCGTTCGGCCGGCGGGGCGGAACGGGCGATGGCACTGAGATACGCGGGTGGGGTGCTGCTCTGCCAGGCCGGCTGGCTGGGGCTGCTGTTCCTGCCGGAGAGCGGCCGGGGGTGGCTGTTCCTGGCGATGGTGGTGCTGGAGCTGTGCGTGCCGGCGTTCGCCGAGCGCAGGCACGCCTCGTCCTGGCATCCGCACCACATCTCCGAGCGGTACGGGCTGCTCACGATCATCGTGCTCGGCGAGACCATCGCGGCGGCCACGGTCGCGGTGAAGTCGGGCATCGAGGAGAACGACGCGCTGGGCGAGGTCCTCCCGATCGCGGCCGGCGGGCTGCTGATCGTCTTCGCGGCCTGGTGGATCTACTTCGTGGTTCCCGTCCACAGCCACCTGCGGTCCAACAGACAGTCCTTCCTGTGGGGATACGGCCACTACCTGGTGTTCGCCTCGGCGGCGGCGATCGGGGCGGGGCTGGAGGTGGCGGTGGAGCAGGCCGTGGGCAAGGCGCACGTCTCGGCGCTCGCGGCGTCCTTCGCGGTGACCCTGCCGACCGCCGTCTTCCTGCTCACGGTGTGGGGGCTGCACGCGCGGCACTTCAAGGTGGGCGTCGCCGAGCAGCTCGTCCTGCCGACGGCCGCGCTGCTGGTGCTCGCCTGCACCTTCCTGGGCGGCGGGGAGGCGGTGCTCGTGGCGGGGATCGTGCTCGCGCTGGCCGTCGCGGCCGGGGTGTCGCTGACCGCGCGACGCACCGGACGGGAGCGGAGGGCTGCGACACAGGCCGCCTGAGGAGCGGCTCGGACTGCCTGAGCAGCGGCTCGGACTGCCTGAGCAGCAGCTCGGGCTGCCTGAGGAGCGGTTCCCATCGTCCGAGGCGCGACACCCTCTCGCGCCGTCCGGGGAGGGAGCGGTTCCGCCCCTCCGGGAACGGTGACGGCCGTCTGAGGAGCGGCTCCGCACCTGTCGCGCCGCCGGGCCTCGTCGGCCGCGGTTCCGCCGTGGGCGGCTGGACGAGACTGGCCGTATGACAGTTGACGCATTGACGGATGTCGCCGGTCTGCGGGTGGGGCACGCGACGCGGGCCGGCGACGGATGGCTGACGGGGACGACGGTGGTGCTCGCGCCGGAGTGCGGGGCGGTCGCCGCCGTGGATGTGCGCGGCGGGGGCCCCGGCACCAAGGAGACCGACGCCCTCGATCCGCGCAACCTCGTGCAGAAGGTGCAGGCGGTGGTGCTGACCGGCGGCAGTGCCTACGGGCTCGACGCGGCATCGGGGGTGATGGCCTGGCTGGAGGAGCGGGAACGCGGGGTGCGGGTCGGCCCCGACCCGGCGCACGTGGTGCCGGTGGTGCCCGCGGCCTGCGTCTTCGACCTGGGGCGCGGGGGCGACTTCCGCGCCCGGCCGGACGCGGCCACCGGATACGCGGCGGCGGAGGCGGCCCACGCGAGCGCGCCGGGCGCCCAGATCGCCGAGGGGTGTGTCGGGGCGGGCACCGGTGCCGTGGTCGGCGCGCTGAAGGGCGGGGTGGGCACCGCGAGCACGGTGCTGGACACGGGGGTCACGGTGGCGGCGCTGGTGGTGGCCAACGCGGCGGGGTCGGCGGTGGATCCGGAGACGGGGGTGCTGTACGGGGAGTTGCTCCGCGGCGGGCGGGTGGCGTACCCGGCGCCGGAGGTCCACCGGGCCGCCGGGCGGAGGCTGGCCGAGGCCGCGGTGAGGAACGCGCCGCCGCCGCTGAACACCACGCTCGCCGTGGTCGCCACCGACGCCGTTCTGTCCAAGGCGCAGGCGCAGAAGCTGGCCGGCACCGCGCACGACGGCATCGCGCGTGCCGTACGGCCGGTGCACCTGCTCAACGACGGCGACACGGTGTTCGCGATGGCCACCGGGGAGCACCCGCTCGACGCCGGGCAGCCGCTCGCACTGAACGAGGTGCTGGCCGCCGGCGCGGAAGTGGTGACGCGGGCGATCGTGCGCGCGGTCCGCGCCGCCGGGCCGGTGGACGGCCCGGGCGGGGCCTGGCCGTCGTACGGGGAGCTGTACGGACAGTCGTAGGAGGTGCGAGCGCGAAGGGACCGTGCGGGTGCCGGGCGGGCAGGCCGGACGACGGTGTGAACAGGCGGTCTTCCGGGGCGGGTTGCACCGTGCGCGTTGCGATTGTCCGCGTTTTGTCACGTGTCGCCGCAGCGGGCGACCGGCGGGAACCCCACGGGCCACCGGGGCCCTCTACACCGCTGAAGCGCACACCGCACAACACCCGAACCTGGAGCAGCCCGTGACAACGCCGGACATAGCCACGCGGCGCGTACTGGGGGCCTGTGCCGCCCTGGTGGTCGGCGCCCTCACCCTCACCGCCTGCGGCGGAAGCGCCAGCGCCGACACCAAGAAGGACGGGAAGGGCGCCGGGGCCGCCGACACCTCGGTCGCCAAGCTCGTGATCTCGGCCGAGGACGGCTCGACCGGCGCCTCGATCAACTCGACCGGCGTGAAGGTCAGCGACGGCAAGCTGACCGAAGTGAGGATGACCGTCGCGGAGACGGGCGCCGCCGTGCCGGGCACGGTGTCGGACGACGGCGGGAGCTGGAAGCCGAAGGAGCAGTTGGAGCGCGGCACGAAGTACCGCATCACCGCGCGGGCGAAGGACGCCGACGGCCGCCCGGCCGCCGCCGACTCGGTCTTCACGACCGTCTCCACGCAGAACAGCTTCGTCGGCACGTACACCCCGGACGGCGGCAGCACGGTCGGGGTGGGGATGCCGGTGTCGTTCACGTTCGACAAGGCGATCACCGACCGGAAGAGCGTCCAGTCGCACATCACGGTCACCTCCAGCAGCGGGCAGAAGGTGGCCGGGCACTGGTTCGGTGCCCAGCGGCTCGACTTCCGGCCCGAGGAGTACTGGAAGGCCGGCTCCAAGGTCACGATGAAGATCGACCTGGACGGGGTGGAGGGCGCGAACGGCGTCTACGGCGTGCAGAAGAAGACGGTGACCTTCACCGTGGGCCGCGCGCAGGTCTCCACGGTGGACGTGAACACGCAGACCATGACGGTCGTGCGCGACGGCAAGACGCTCAAGTCGGTCCCGATCTCGGCGGGCAGCGCCGCGAACCCGACGTACAACGGGCAGATGGTGATCTCGGAGAAGTCCGAACAGACCCGTATGAACGGGTCGACGGTCGGGTTCGGCGGCGAGTACGACATCCCGGACGTGCCGCACGCGATGCGGCTGAGCCAGTCCGGCACCTTCATCCACGGCAACTACTGGTACAGCCGCGGCAATCCACCCTTCGGCTCCCAGGGCACCAGCCACGGCTGTGTCGGACTCGCGGACGTCCAGGGCGCGCAGGGCGACACCCCGGGCAAGTGGTTCTACGACAACTCCCTGATCGGGGACGTCGTGATCGTCAAGAACTCCCCCGACAAGACGGTCGCGCCGGACAACGGCCTCAACGGCTGGAACATGCCCTGGAGCGAGTGGATCGCCGGAAGTGAGGCCTGACTCGCCTCTGAGCAGGGTTTTTTGACGCTTCGTCGGGCCGCGCGGGAACTTTTCGCGCGGCCCCCGCGTTTTTCGTGCGTACGTTTTCCCGGTTCCCGGACACGACGCCCGACGGAGGGCTACGGTATGCACCCACAAGGTGACATGCAGCAACGCCGGGAGAAACCTTGAGCGTTCCGTACGAGACGGCAGCGTACGAACCCCCCGAGTCGCCCGAGTCTCCGGAGGAGCACCTCATGCGACTGCTCGGTCGCGCCCTGAACTCCTTCGAGCTGCCCGACGAGATCCTGCGGCGGCTGGACTGCGCGCTGGCGCACGACGGTTCGCTGCACTCCGCGCACCACAGCGCGGGGCTGCACCGCGAGACGTACCGCCACACCTGGCTGCTCCCCGACGGCTCGGCGCTCACCCTGTGGGAGCTGGTCCACAACACCGCCCCGGGCAGCGAGCCGCAGCACGAGGTGTACGTCGACGAGGAGGAGCTGCGGGCCGCCGGCTCCCGGCTCGCGCTGCAGCCGGACCCGCCCGGTTTCGAGCTGCCGGCGCAGGTGCCGTTGTCGCCCGTGCCCACCCCGCGACACGCTTACGTCCCCGACGCCTCGGCGGACCACGCCCGCCGGCTGCTGCGCCGCGCGGAGAACGCGGACCGGCCCGGTGCCGACCTCGCCGAGCGGCTGTCGACGGCGTGCGGGCACCAGATCACCCAGGCCTTCGGCGGTCCCGGCCGCGCGGGCCGCGCCCGGATCGGCTTCTCGCTCTACGAGCACGCGTTCCTGCTGCGCGACGGCGTCGAGGTCTCCCTGTGGGAGGTCGAGCACACCGCCACGCCGGACGGGCGGCACATGTGCGAGGTGTACGACAGCGAGGAGACGGCCCGCCTCGCGATGGAGCGGCGCGCGGCACGGGTGTCCCCGTAGCGCGCACCGCTCCCGTCCGGCCCCCTGGAGAGGGTTCCGGGCGGAGAGTGTTCTAGGCGGCCACCGGCTGCCTCTCCCCCGGCGCCGGTGCCGACGGGTCCGCGCCGTCCGGTCCCTGGGCCGCTGCTCCCGGCGCCGGCCTGCGCAGCCCCTTGAGGACGATCACCAGTGCCGCGGTGACGGCGACACCGGCCGCGACGGCGACCAGGTAGAGCAGCGGGTTGCCGATCAGCGGCACCACGAAGATGCCGCCGTGCGGGGCGCGCAGCGTCGCCCCGAAGGCCATCGACAGGGCCCCGGTGACCGCACCGCCCGCCATGGACGCCGGGATGACGCGCAGCGGGTCGGCCGCGGCGAACGGGATCGCGCCCTCGGAGATGAAGGAGGCGCCCAGGACCCAGGCGGCCTTGCCGTTCTCGCGCTCGGCGGCGTTGAAGAGCCGGCCGCGCACCGTGGTGGCCAGCGCCATCGCCAGCGGCGGGACCATGCCGGCCGCCATGACCGCCGCCATGATCTTCATCGCCGAGTCGCTCGGACTGGCGACCGCGATGCCCGCGGTGGCGAAGGTGTAGGCGACCTTGTTGACCGGGCCGCCGAGGTCGAAGCACATCATGAGGCCGAGCAGCGCACCGAGCAGGATCGCGTTGGCGCCGGAGAGGCCGTTGAGCCAGTCGGTCATCGCCGACTGCGCGGACGCGATGGGCTTGCCGATCACGACGAACATCAGGAACCCGACGACCGCCGCCGAGATCAGTGGGATCACCACCACCGGCATGATGCCGCGCAGTGCCTTCGGTATGCGGATCCGCTGGATCGCCAGCACCACCGCACCGGAGATCAGTCCGGCCGCCAGACCGCCGAGGAAGCCGGCGTCGATGGTGAGCGCGATCGAGCCGCCGACGAAGCCGGGGACCAGGCCCGGCCGGTCGGCCATGCCGTAGGCGATGTAGCCGGCCAGCACCGGGACGAGGAAGGCGAAGGCCACGCCGCCGATCTGGAACAGCAGCGCGCCCCAGCTTTCCGCCTGGGTCCACACGAAGTGGTCCATCACGGAGGGTGCCTTGTTGATCTCGTAGCCGCCGATCGCGAAGCCGAGGGCGATCAGCAGACCGCCGGCGGCGACGAACGGGACCATGTAACTGACGCCGGACATGAGCCACTTGCGCAGCTTGGTGCCGTAGCCCTCGCCGGACTCGCCGCCGCGCTCGACGGGTGTCGCGTCCGCGGACCGCGTCGCACCCGGGGAGGCGGCGGCCTCGCCGCGGGCCGCCTTGTCGCGGACCTCGCCGATCAGCTCGCCCGGCCGGTTGATGGCCGCCTTGACGCCGGTGTCGACGGTGGGCTTCCCGGCGAAGCGGTCCTTCTCCCGTACGGCGACGTCGTGGGCGAGGATCACGCCGTCCGCCGCCGCGATCACCGCCGGGTCGAGGCGGGTGAAACCGGCCGACCCCTGGGTCTCGACGACGACCTCGACGCCCGCCTCGCGGCCGGCGTTCTCCAGCGACTCGGCCGCCATGTAGGTGTGCGCGATGCCGGTGGGGCAGGAGGTGACGGCGACGATCCGGAACGGGCGCGCGGGTCCGGCCGGCTCCGGCGTCCCGTCGTCCGCGACCGTGGCGGGCCCGGCGGAGGCCGCCGCCGGGCCCGCCACGGAGTCCTGGCCACCGTCCGCCACGGAGTCCTGACCGCCATCCGCCACGGAGTCCTGACCGCCGTCCGCCACGGAGTACTGGCCACCGTCCGCACCGACGTCCTGGCCGCCTTCCGCACCGGCGTCCGCCGCGGTCGCCTCGGCGGCGGTGGGTTCCTCCCCGCGGATCAGCGCGGCGGCGCCCGCCGCGTCGCCCGCCGAGCGCAGCGCGGCGGTGAACTCGGCGTTCATGAGCTGCCGGGCCAGTGCGGAGAGGATCGTCAGGTGGGCGTCGTCGGCGCCCGCCGGAGCTGCGATCAGGAAGATCAGGTCGGCCGGTCCGTCCGCCGCCCCGAAGTCGACGCCGGCCGCGCTGCGCCCGAAGGCGAGGGTCGGCTCGGTGACGTGCTCGCTGCGGCAGTGCGGGATGCCGATGCCACCGTCGAGGCCGGTCGGCATCTGCGCCTCGCGGGCGGCCACGTCGGCGAGGAAGCCCTCCAGGTCGGTCACCCGGCCCAGGGCCGCCATCCGCTCCGCGAGGGCACGCGCCGCCGCTTCCTTGGTGTCGGCGGACAGGTCGAGGTCGACCAGGTCCGCGGTGATCATGTCGCTCATCGCGGGCTCCTTAGCTCGCGTATCGCCCGGAACGCGGGGCGCCGGGCGGGGAGGGGGACGGGGGCACTGCGGTGGGGGCTGGGGGCGGCCCCGGGGAGGGGGCCGTGAGCGGGGTGGGACGTCATGCCGCCGGCACCTCCTGGAGGCGGTCCGTCAGGACGCGGTCCACGGGCACCTCGGCGGTGACCGTGACGGCGGCCGGGTCCAGGTCCTGCGGCGTCGGCATCACGCTGCCGGGCAACCGGACGGCCGCGGCGCCGTGCGCGACGGCGGAGGCGAGGGCGCCGGGGCCGCTCCCGCCGGCGACGAGGAACCCGGCGAGGGAGGAGTCCCCGGCGCCGACGTTGCTGCGTACGGCGTCGACGCGGGCGGTGGCGAACCAGGTGCCCGCCTCGTCCACGAGCACCTGCCCGTCGGCGCCCAGGCTGGCGAGCACGGCCCCGGCGCCCAGTTCCCGCAGTTCCTCGGCGGCCTTCACGGCGTCGCCGACCGTGGCCAGGGGACGGCCGACGGCCTCGGCCAGTTCCTCGGCGTTCGGCTTGACCACGTCGGGCCGCTCGCGCAGCGCCCGCAGCAGGGCGGGTCCGGAGGTGTCCAGGGCGATGCGGACCCCGGCGGCGTGCGCGCGGGCGACCAGGTCGGCGTACCAGGAGGGGGCGAGTCCGCGGGGCAGGCTGCCGCAGCAGGCGATCCAGGCCGCGCCGGGCGACTGGCGCCGTACGGTCTCCAGGAGCAGTTCCCGTTCGGCCGGGGAGAGTTCGGGGCCCGGCGCGTTGATCTTCGTCAGGACGCCGTCGGCCTCGGCGAGCGCGATGTTGGAGCGGGTGGGCCCGGCGATCGGGACCGGCGCCACCTCGATGCCCTGCGCGTCGAGCAGGTCGGCGACGAGGGCGCCCGGCGCCCCGCCCAGCGGCAGTACGGCGACGGTGCGCTGCCCGGCGGCGGCCACCGCGCGCGAGACGTTCACGCCCTTGCCGCCGGGGTCGACCCGTTCGCCGGTGGCGCGGACGACTTCGCCGCGGTCGAGGGAGGGCACCTCGTAGGTGCGGTCCAGCGACGGGTTGGGGGTGACGGTCAGGATCATGCGCGTACCACTTCCGTGCCGGCGCGCTCGATGCCGGCCGCGTCCTCGGGGGTCAGTCCGGTGTCGGTGATGAGCAGGTCCACGTCGCCCAGGGCGCCGAAGCGGGCGAAGTGCTCCTGGGCGAACTTGGAGGAGTCGGCGAGCAGCACCACGCGCCGGGCGGCGGACAGGGCGGCCCGCTTGACGGCGGCCTCGGCGAGGTCGGGGGTGGTCAGGCCGTGTTCCGCGGAGAACCCGTTGGCGGCCACCACGGCCACGTCGGCGCGGATCTCGCCGTACGCGCGCAGCGCCCAGGCGTCCACGGCGGCGCGGGTGCGGTGCCGTACGCGTCCGCCGACGATGTGGAGCTGGATGCCGGGGTGGTCGGCGAGGCGGGCCGCGATGGGCAGGCTGTGGGTGACCACGGTCAGCGAGGTCTCCCGCGGGATCGCCGCGGCCATGCGGGCCACGGTCGAACCGGCGTCGAGGATCACCGTGCCCTCGGCCGGCAGTTCCGCCAGGGCCGCCCTGGCGATGCGGTCCTTCTCGTCGGCGGCCGTGGACTCGCGCTCGGCGAGGTCCGGTTCGAAGTCGAGCCGTCCGGCGGGGATCGCGCCGCCGTGCACCCGGCGGAGCAGACCGGCGCGGTCGAGGGCCTTGAGGTCGCGGCGGATGGTCTCCGCCGTCACCTGGAACTCCTCGGCCAGCGACACCACGTCCACCCGGCCGACGTCCCGGGCGAGCCGGAGGATCTCCTGCTGCCGCTCCGGTGCGTACATGACCGTTCACCTCCGACCGTGCCCGAACCTGTTGTTTCTCGGGGAGGCTACGCCCGGTTGTCCGGAATGTAAACAGTAAATGGAAACGTTCGGACTCAAGCAGGCATGAACGGGCATCGCATCGATGTGGCGGGAACCGGGCCGGGCACCGAGACGGGAAACGGGCCCGGCACGAGTGCCGGGCCCGCCCCTGGTCCCTCTTCGACCGGTCCTACTTCGCCCGGTCCGGTGTCGGCCGGTTCCGTGTCGGCCGGTTCCGTGTCGGCCGGTTCCGTGTCGGCCGGTCCGGTGTCGGCCGGTTCCGTGTCGGCCGGTCCCTCCTCGGCTCCGGTCCGTCTCAGGCCAGGACGGGCTCCTTGTCCTCCGACCGGTCGTTCTCCGCACCGGCGCCCTCCACGTGCTGGGCCGGCCGCCGGGGCAGCGCGAACATCAGCAGGAAGATCGCGACCAGCACCCCGGCCACCCAGCCCAGCGCGTTCTGGAAGGCGTCCACGTAGGCCGGTCCGACGCGGGCGGGGGTGAGGTGGTCGCTCATCGTGCCGAAGAAGACCACCGACACGAGGCCGAGTCCGAGCGCGTTGCCCATCTGCTGCACGGTGTTGATGAGCCCCGACGCCGCCCCGGCGTGCTCGCGCGGCACCTGGGAGAGCACCGCGTCGGTCAGCGGCGCGACGATCAGGCCCATGCCGAGGCCCATCACGGCCAGCGGCAGCGCCATCTGCCAGGACGTGATGGCCTGCCCGTAGTGCCCGGACTCCAAGACGTAGAGGAGCACTCCGGCCGCCATCACCAGCGCGCCCGTCTGCAGCACCTTGCGCCCGAAGCGCGGGACCAGTTTCTGCACCGAGATCCCGGCGGCCGTGGACACGGCGACCGAGAACGGTACGCCGGTCAGGCCGGCCCGCAGCGGGCTCCAGCCGAGCCCCACCTGCATGTACAGCGTCCACACCAGGAAGAAGACGCCCAGCCCGACGCCGAAGACGGTCTGCACGGCGATCCCGGCCGCGAAGCTCTTCACCTTGAACAGCGACAGCTCCACCAGCGGCGAACCGTCCCGCGCGCTCTTGCGCCGCTCGTAGGCGACCAGCACCGCGAGGACCACGACCGACCCGGCCATCGAGAGGTGCCCCCACAGCGGCCAGCCCAGCTCCTCGCCCCGGGTGAGCGGGTAGACCAGCATCAGCAGCCCGAGGGTGACCAGCGCGACCCCGACCAGATCGAGCCTCAGGGCGCGCGGCGCCTTGGACTCCGTGATGAAGCGGCCGCCGAGGACGAGGCCCGCGATGCCGACCGGCAGGTTGATGAGGAAGATGGGCCGCCACTCGAGCCCGAAGAGGTTCCACTCGGTGAGCAGGGCGCCCAGCAGCGGACCGGAGACCGCGCCGAGTCCGACGATCGCGCCGAACAGCCCGAAGACCTTGCCGCGTTCGTGCGCCGGGAAGGTGGCGTGCACGATCGACAGCACCTGCGGCACCATCAGCGCCGCCATCCCGCCCTGGAGGATGCGGGAGGCGACCAGCATCTCCGGGTTCACGGCGAGGCCGCACAGCGCCGACGCGAGGGTGAAGCCGCCGATGCCGACGAGGAAGACCCGCTTGCGGCCGTGGATGTCGCCGAGCCGCCCGCCGGTGATCAGGCCGGCCGCGAAGGCGAGGGCGTATCCGGCGGTGATCC
This sequence comes from Streptomyces sp. NRRL F-5650, assembly GCF_000721365.1. Taxonomy (NCBI): domain Bacteria; kingdom Bacillati; phylum Actinomycetota; class Actinomycetes; order Kitasatosporales; family Streptomycetaceae; genus Streptomyces; species Streptomyces sp. NRRL F-5650. The sequence goes on from NZ_JOGV01000006.1 coordinate 66,817, forward strand.
ACTGGATCTGGCTGAAGGAGGCGCCCTCGTCCTGCTGGATCGAGGGAATGGCGATGTTGACGATGGTGACGTCTACCAGGTCCATGAAGGCCGCGGTCATCACGATCGCGAGCGCGAACCAGCGGCGTCGGTCGCCCGGGCCCGCCGCAGCGGCGGGCGGAACGAGTGCCGGTTCCGGGGTGTGCGTGGAGGTCATGGGAGCAACCTAGGAGGGCAGTAGGTCAGATCATGTCCTAGATCTGCGGCATCCTCGGCCCATGACGACGGACACCCCGGCCCGGCTGCTGACGCTCCTCTCCCTCCTCCAGACGCCCCGCGAATGGCCCGGCGGCGAGCTGGCCGAACGGCTCGGCGTCTCCCGGCGCACGGTCCGGCGGGACATCGACCGCCTGCGCGAGCTGGGCTATCCGGTCCAGGCCACGATGGGCTCCGACGGCGGCTACCGGCTCGTGGCGGGCAAGGCGATGCCGCCGCTGGTGCTCGACGACGAGGAGGCGGTGGCCATCGCCGTCGGGCTGCGGGCGGGCGCCGGGCACGCGGTCGCGGGCCTGGACGAGGCGTCGGTGCGGGCCCTGGCCAAGCTGGAGCAGGTGCTGCCGTCCCGGCTGCGGCGCCGGGTCACCACGCTCCAGTCCGCCACCACGCCCCTGACCAGTGGGGACGGGCCGAGCATCGCGCCCGAGACGCTGACCGTGATGGCCTCGACGGTGGCCGGGAACGAGCGGCTGCGGTTCGCCTACCGCGCGGCGGACGGCACCGAGACGCGGCGCGTGACCGAGCCGTACCGGCTGGTGTCGACGGGGCGGCGCTGGTACCTGGTCGCCTACGACCTCGACCGGGCCGACTGGCGGACCTTCCGGGTCGACCGGGTGAGCGAGCCCTTCGCCACCGGGGCGCGGTTCGCTCCCCGGGACCTCCCGACCGGTGACGCGGCCGAATACCTGCGGCGCTCGATGTACCGGCGGAACGACTCCTACGGGATCACGGTCGTCTTCCACGCGCCGGCCGAGACCGTCGCGCCCCTGCTGCCGCCGTGGCTGGGGGTGCCCGAGCCGGCGGACGACGGCGGCTCGTGCGTGGTGCGGGCGACCGTGTCCGGTTCGGTGGAGTGGACCGCGGTACGGCTGGCGACGACCGGGCTGGAGTTCCGGGTCTCGGAACCGGCGGAACTGGTGGAGTGCGTACGGGAGATGGGGGCGCGCCTGGGACGGGCGGCGGGGGACGGCTGACCCTGCTCCCACCGGACCTGCCCGCCCTCGTGCGTGTGACGCCCGCCCTCGTGGCTGTGACGCCCGCCCTTACGCCCGTGACGCCCGCTCTTACGCCCGTGATGCCCGCCCTCGCGCCCGTGACGCCCGCCCTTACGCGTGTGACGTGCGCTCTCACGCCGTAGGCCGGGCCGGCAGCCGTAGGGCCGGGCTGACAGCCGTTGGGGCGGGCCGGCAGCCGTAGTGCCGGGCCGACAACCGTTGGGACGTATCGCCAGCCGTTGGGACGTATCGCCCGCTCCCCCGCCCGAGGCGCTCTCACTCCCGTGGCGCCGGGCCGTCCTCCCAGGCGAAGTCCCGCAGCACCGCCAGGTTCAGCAGCGCCTGCTCCAGGGGGCCGCGCACGTCCTGCGGGGGCGCGGACGCCCAGTTCTCCGCCGCGACGCGCACGGCCGCTCCCGCCACCGCGGCGGCGAAGTGCAGCCGCGGAGCGGCGGCCAGGCGTGCGGCAACGTTGTCGTCACCGCCGGACATCCGCGCGGCCAGCGCCTCCACCAGTCCCCGCTCCGTGCGGTGGCAGACCTCCGCCCACACCTTGCGCAGCGCCGGGCTGCTCCCGGCCAGGCCGATGAGGGTGCGGGCCCACTCCCAGGAGCGCGCCGAGACGCCCGCGCCCGGGGTCAGCGTGTGCCGTGCGGCGTGTTCGAGTGCCTCGGGCGGGGACAGTGCGGCCGGGGCCTCGCGCACCGCGCGCACCCAGCGCTCGGCGCCCAGGGCGTAGAGCGGGGCGACGGCCTCCTCCTTGGCCGCGAAGTAGCGGTAGAAGGTGCGGGGGGCGACCCCTGCGGCCCGGGCGATGTCCTCGGCCCGCGTGGACCGCAGGCCCTGGCCGGCGAAGAGACGGGCCGCCGCCCGGGCGATCTCCATGCGGGTCTCGGCCTTGCGCCGCTCGGTCAGGGAGGCCGGTCCGTCGGCGGGATGTGCGGGAACGGTGGTGCTCACTTCGGCAGGCTATGCCGCTGTGGCAGAATCTGCCATTCGGCGGGCCACCCCGGGGTTCAGGTTCGGGGTGCCCCGCCCCTTCTCGCACCGGCGCTGTCGCACCGGCTCACCGGCCGTCCCGGGGCAACGAGGAAGGAGCCGGGCTGCGGCGCCCCGGGGGGAGAGGCGCCGGGCAGCCCGGCTCGGGAAGTCCCGGCGCCGGGGGGAGTGCGTCGGGACGTGGTCTGCGGTGCCGCGCGGAGCGCGCGGGACGAGCCGCGCTGTCGGGGCCCGGCCCCGGACGAACGGGCTCGCCCGTCTCTTTCCCGGCCCCGGCGGGTTGAAGCAGCGTTGTACGGCCATGTTTGCGCCGGGTTCAGCACCCGGCGTACGCCCCACCCGCCACGTCACGCCCCCCGCGTCACGCGGCCGCCTCGAAGCCGGTGTCGCGGGCCAGCTTCTTCAGCTCCAGCAGCGCGTGCTTCTCGATCTGGCGGATGCGCTCGCGCGTGAGGCCGTGCTCCTTGCCGACCTCGGTCAGCGTGCGCTCGCGGCCGTCGTCGATGCCGTACCGCATCTTGATGATGGAGGCCGTGCGCGGGTCGAGGCGGCCGATGAGGTCGTCCAGCTCCTCGCTGCGCAGCAGAGTCAGCACCGACTGCTCGGGCGACACGGCGGAGGTGTCCTCCAGCAGGTCGCCGAACTGGGTCTCGCCCTCGTCGTCCACGGACATGTTCAGCGAGACCGGGTCGCGGGCCCAGTCGAGCACGTCGGTGACGCGCTCGGGCTTCGAGCCCAGCTCGGCGGCGATCTCGGCGGGCTCCGGCTCGCGGCCGTGTTCGCGGTTGAACTCGCGCTGCACGCGCCGGATCCGGCCCAGCTCCTCCACCAGGTGGACGGGCAGCCGGATGGTGCGCGACTGGTCGGCGATGGACCGGGTGATGGCCTGACGGATCCACCAGGTCGCGTACGTCGAGAACTTGAAGCCCTTGCGGTAGTCGAACTTCTCGACGGCGCGGACCAGGCCGGCGTTGCCCTCCTGGATCAGGTCGAGGAGCGGCAGGCCGCTGCGCGGGTAGCGGCGGGCGACGGCGACGACCAGGCGGAGGTTGGAACGGATGAAGACGTCCTTCGCCCGCTCGCCCTCGTCGACGAGGGCCTGGAGCTCCTCACGGGTGGCGTCGGCCCCGGTCTCCTCGTACCCTTCGAGGACCTGCCGCGCGAACACACCCGCCTCGATGGTCTGGGACAGCTCGACCTCCTTGGCGGCGTCGAGCAGCGGTGTCCGGGCGATCTCGTCGAGGTACATGCCGACCAGATCGCGGTCGGCGAGCTCGCCGCCGTTCGCGCGGACGCTGGTTGCCGAGCCGGAGGTCTCGCCGGTGGCGGACTTACGACGGGCGACGGCACGGGTTGCCATGCGTGCTCCCTTGCGATGGTGGTTCAGCGGGTGGTCCTGTGGACGCTCGGGCGCCGTGCGGGTGGTCTCCGTGTGTCTGGATCCCTCTCGGGACTCTCCTCGGGTGCCCTGCATCCGATGGAAACAACGACTGGAATCCGGACAGAATTCCCAACCCGCCCCTCAATTTTTCTGATCATGCAGTACCCTGTGCCGCCACACGAGGAGGCGGGATGCTGCGGGGAACTGCGGAGGTCCAGGTCAGGCCGGGAGTCGAGGCCGATCTCAAGGCCCTCACCGACCTCTACAACCACTACGTGCGTGAGACGCCCATCACGTTCGACACCGAGCCGTTCACCCCGGAAGAGCGCCGCTCTTGGCTGCTCTCCCACCCTGAAGACGGCCCCCACCGGCTGAGGGTTGCGAGGGACGCGGAGTCACAGGAGATTCTGGGGTACGCCACCTCCAGCCCCTACCGCGCGAAGCCCGCCTACGCGACCTCGGTGGAGACCACCGTCTACGTCGCTCCGGGGGCCGGCGGCCGCGGCATCGGCTCGCTCCTCTACACGTCCCTCTTCGACGCCCTGTCCGGCGAGGACCTGCACCGGGCCTACGCGGCCGTCGCCCAGCCCAACGAGGCGTCGGCGCGACTGCACGCCCGCTTCGGCTTCCGGCACGTCGGCACCTACCGCGAGGTGGGCCGCAAGTTCGGGCGGTACTGGGACGTGGCCTGGTACGAGAAGCCGCTCTAGGCAGGTCCCGGGTCCGCCGCTCAGCCGAACTGGACCGAACGCTTGGCCAGCCCCATCCAGAACCCGTCGATCACCGACCGCCGCAGGTCCAGCTCGCCGGCCGCGTCCGCCGCGCCCATGGCCACGAACAGGGGCGCGAAGTGCTCGGTGCGGGGGTGGGCGAGCCGCCCGGCCGGGGACTTGCCGGCGAAGTCGAGCAGGCCGTCCACGTCCCCGCCCTCCAGCGCGCGCCGCCCCCAGTCGTCGAACTCGGCGGACCAGGAGGGGATGCCGCCCTGGCGCAGCGCGGCGAGGTTGTGGGTGAAGAAGCCGGAGCCGATGATCAGCACCCCCTCGTCGCGCAGCGGCGCGAGCCTGCGGCCGATCTCCATGAGCCGCGCCGGGTCGAGGGTCGGCATGGAGACCTGGAGGACCGGGATGTCGGCGCCGGGGTACATCTCGACCAGCGGCACGTAGGCGCCGTGGTCGAGGCCGCGGTCGGGGACGTCCTGGACGGGCGCGCCGGGGGCGCGCAGCAGCTTGCGCACGGACTCGGCGAGCGCGGGGGCGCCGGGGGCCTCGTAGCGCACCTGGTAGTAGTGCTCCGGGAAGCCCCAGAAGTCGTAGACCAGGGGCACGGTCCGGGTGGCGCCGAGAGCGAGCGGGGCCTCCTCCCAGTGGGCGGAGACGACGAGGATCGCCTTGGGGCGGGGCAGGGCGGCGGACCAGGCGGCGAGTTCGCCCGGCCAGACGGGGTCGTCGGCCAGCGGCGGGGCACCGTGGCTGAGATAGAGGGCGGGCATGCGTTCCTGCGGGGCGACGGTCATGGCGGACCCTCCCATACTTGAACTCTCAACCTTTACTTGCCGACAATCTACCCCTTGTTTGTTTAAGATTCAAGGAACCGTCTCGTACAGTGGGCGGCATGAACGACGAACCCCGATGGCTCACCGCCGAGGAGCAGCTCGTCTGGCGCTCCTACATCGAGGCCGCCACCCTCCTCGAGGACCACCTCGACCGACAGCTCCAGCGCGACGCGGGCATGCCGCACGTCTACTACGGCCTCCTGGTCAAGCTGGCGGAGTCGCCGCGCCGGCGGCTGCGGATGACGGAGCTGGCCAAGTACGCCAAGATCACCCGGTCCCGGCTCTCGCACGCGGTGGCCCGTCTGGAGAAGAACGGCTGGGTCCGCCGCGAGGACTGCCCCTCCGACAAGCGCGGCCAGTTCGCCATCCTCACGGACGAGGGCCACGAGGTGCTGCGCCGGACCGCACCGGGCCACGTGAACGCCGTACGCCAGGCGGTCTTCGACCGGCTCACCCCCGAACAGCAGAAGTCCCTCGGCGAGATCATGCGGATCGTCGCCGAGGGACTTCAGCCGAGCGAAGCGGGTGCGGACCTGCCCTGGCTGCGCTGAGCGCGCTGCCAGGGCAGGTCCGCGGGGAACCGTGCGTACGGGGCGTCCCCTCCCCGTCCGCACGGGTGGAGCAGGGGCCCGAGTGGGTACCGGGTCCGGCGTCGTCAGTGGACGACGACCGGCACCGGCAGCTCGTCCTCGGCCGCCTCGCCCGTACCGGACCCGGCGACGGGGCCGCCGCCCGGGCGCCCGGCGTTGACGAAGGTCAGGGCGACGGCGGCCGCCACGACCAGGATGCCGACGGCGAACCAGATCGCGCTGGTGTAGCCCTGCACCTGCCCCTGCAACTGGACCAGTTGCTGCTGGGAGCGGGAGGACGCGCCCCCGATGTGGTCGGCGATGTACGACGTGGTCGCCGAGGCGGCGATCGTGTTCAGCAGCGCCGTGCCGATCGCGCCGCCCACCTGCTGCGAGGTGTTGACCATCGCCGAGGCGACGCCGGCGTCCCGCGGCTCCACACCCGTGGTGGCCAGGGACATCGCCGGCATGAACGCCGTACCCATGCCGAGGCCGAGCAGGAGCATGCCGGGCAGCAGCACACCGGCGTAGGAGGTGTTGATCTCGAGCTGGGTCAGCAGCAGCATGCCGACGGCGGCGACCAGGAAGCCGGGGCCCATCAGCAGCCGGGCCGGGACCCGGGTCATCAGGCGGGTGCCGATCTGGGTGGAGCCCGTGATCATGCCGACGACCATCGGCAGGAAGGCGAAGCCGGTCTTGACCGGCGTGTAGCCCTTCACGATCTGCAGGTAGTAGGTCAGGAAGAGGAACAGGCCGAACATCGCGATGATCGCCAGGCCCAGCGAGAGGTAGACGCCTCCCCGGTTGCGCTCGGTGATCACGCGCAGCGGCAGCAGCGGGCTCCGGACCTTCGACTCGACCAGCACGAAGGCCAGCAGCAGCACGGCGGAGCCGACGAACATGCCGATCGTCACCGCGTCGCTCCAGCCCTCGGACTCGGCACGGGTGAAGCCGTAGACGAGCGCGACCAGTCCCAGGGTGGACAGGATCACGCCGGGGATGTCGAGCGGGGCGCCGTTGCGGCCGCCCTTCGGCTCACGGACGACGAGGTAGGCACCGGCCGCGGCGACGACGGCGAACGGCACGTTGACGAAGAAGGTCCAGCGCCAGTTCAGGTACTCGGTGAGGAAACCGCCGAGGATCAGGCCCACGGCGGCACCGCCACCGGCGATCGCGCCGTAGATGCCGAAGGCCTTGGCGCGCTCCTTGGCGTCCGTGAACATCACGGCGAGCAGGGAGAGCGCGGCGGGCGCGAGCAGGGCGCCGAAGACGCCCTGGAGGGCGCGGGAGCCGAACATCATCGCCTCGTTGGTGGCCGCGCCGCCGAGCGCGGACGCCGCGGCGAAACCGGCCAGACCGGTGATGAAGGTGCGCTTGCGGCCCCACTTGTCGGATATGCGGCCGCCGAACAGCAGCAGACCGCCGAAGGCGAGGGCGTAGGCCGTGACGACCCACTGCCGGTTGCCGTCGGAGATGCCGAGGTCCTGCTGGGCGGAGGGCAGGGCGATGTTCACGATGGTGGAGTCGAGGACCACCATCAGCTGGGCGAGCGCGATGAAGACCAGCGCTTTCCAGCGGCCGGCGTCCGGGGCGTCGGGCACGCCGGAGGCCTGGACGGCTGACTGAGACATGGGGATACCCACTTCGGACTTCGTGACGGAAAAAGACGAGAAAAGGGACGAGCGGTCCCACGACACCGACCCACCGTCAGCGACGGTGCTGACGGTGCGACGCCGGTGACGGAACCGGTGGAGCCGGTGAAACCGATGAAGCCAATGGAGCCGGTGAAACCGATGGAAACGGCGGAACCGGTGGAACTGACTGGAAAGACTGGAGGAGTCGGAGGACTGAACGGGCTGAACGGACCGAACGAACTGAACGGGCTGAACGGGCTGAACGGGCTGAACTACTGGTCGCAGGGCCGGCGCAGGTCCTCCAGGGTCACGGCCGTCCCCGGCAGGGCGGAGCGGGCGGGAACCCGCAGCCCGTCCAGGAAAAGCTGGAGATGACGGTGGACGAACCGGTCGGCGCTGACACACCCCGTACCGGCCGGTGGCCGGCTGAGCTGGGCGGCGGCGATCATCAGATCGCCCACGCCCACGTCGTCACGGAGCTGACCGGCCGCCTTCGCCCGGTCCATGACCTCGGCGACGAGTCGTTCGACCCGTTCGCGCGCCGCTTCCAGGTCGGGGTGGTACTGGTCGAACGTGCTGGACACCATGGGGCACAGCGCGCTGATGCGCTCGTCGGCCGAGGCGTGCACGAAGCGCTCCAGCGCCTCGAACGCGTCCCCGGTCTCGTCGAGCGCCAGCTCGGCCGCCCGCGCCGTACGGTCCATGACCGAGCAGACGACCTCGCGGACGAGGGCGTCGCGGTCGGGGAAGTTGCGGTACACCGTGGCGTTGCCGACGCCGGCCCGGCGGGCGACGTCGTCGAGCGGCACGTCCGGTCCGTGCTCGACGAACATCTCCCGGGCGGCGGCGACGATCCGCTCCCGATTGCGCAGAGCATCGGCGCGGGGCCGGGCCGCCTTGCGCTGCTCGGGGGTCGCGGTCTGCACGGCGCACTCCTTGGTCTGTCTGGGTCAGTGGGCTCACGATCCGGGGAGCCAGTCCCCGTTTCGCTCGGACACAGGTCTAAACGGGGAAACGATCCCCGGTTATTTCCCGCTCCCGAAGAACTTTCCGGTGACCTGGCTCACACTCCCGACCGCTCCGGTCCGCATGCCACCCGATCGGCGGCTACCGGCGAGAAACCCACGATCGGCCCCTCCAGCGCGCGCCCGCCCACCCGGCGGCACAGGGTGAGCCCAAGGGCGCAGCCGGTGTCGGGCGGCTGCCGTGGCACGGGGAGGTCCGCATGCGGTCGCACGGGCAGGCGCAGCCACCGAGCCGCCGCATACGCCCGCGCCGACTGGCCGCGGCCACGACCGTCACCGTCCTGACCCTCGCCCTCAGCACCTCGGCCGGCACCGGCCGGCTCGCGCCCGGCACCTCGACCTCGGGCCCCGGCCCCGCCGCCCTCTCCCGCTCCTCCGCGCACGGCCCCTGCATGATCAGCGGCGGCTCCGAGATCCAGATGTCCGAGGGCGTGCCGACCTCCGCCGGGTACGCCCGCTCGACCGGCACCGTCCGCGCCCTCACCCTGATGATCGACTTCTCCGACGCGCCCGGCGAGGGCAAGGCGCTCGACCGGTACGCGGAGTTCTTCCCGCAGACCCAGGAGTGGTTCCGCACCAGCAGCTACGGCCGTCTCGACTACCGCCCCGAGACCCCGATCCGGGACTGGCTCCGGATGCCCAAGTCCTTCGCGGAGTACGGCATAGAACGCGGTGCCCCCTTCGAACCCGGCTACCGGAAACTGGTCCAGGACATGGTCGCCGCGGCCGACCCGAAGGTCGACTTCCGGGCGTACGACCTCGTGAACGTCCTGGTCACCCCGAACGCCGGCCCCTCCGCCCTGGACACGGTCCTGTCCGTGACCTTCGCCGGCAACAAGGAGGCCCCGGTCGCCGACGGCGTCCCGGTGGCCAACGCCTCCTTCGTCTACTCCCGCCAGGACGACGGCTCCGGCTCCTACGACGAGACCGGCTACCGGGTCCTCCCCCACGAGAACGGCCACGTCTTCGGCCTCCCCGACCTCTACACCCAGGAGGGCGGAGGCGCCGTCGGCCACTGGGACATCATGAGCGAGGACTGGGGCGCCGACAACGACCTGCTCGGCTGGCACAAGTGGAAGCTGGGGTGGCTCGACCCCACCCAGGTGCACTGCGCGTCGGCGCCCGGCACGACCGAGTACACCCTGACGCCGCTGGCCCGCAGGGGCGGCGACAAGCTGGTGGTCCTCCCGCTGAGCGGCACGTCCGGCTACGCGCTGGAACTGCGCACCCGCGAGGGCAACGACGCGACGGTGTGCCGGCCCGGCGTACTGATCTACAAGGTCGACGCGGACGTGGACACCGGAATGGGCCCGGTGCGGGTCTACGACTCCCAGCGCGACAGCGGCGGCTGCACCCGCAGCCCCAACGTCCACGCCGAGCTCTCGGACGCCGCCTTCACGGAGGGCGAGACCTTCAAGGACCCGCGCAAGGGCATCACCGTCAAGGTGACCGGGAAGGACGCGAAGGGCGACGTACGGGTGCGGGTCACCCGCAGGTGACGCAGGGGGCACGGGGCGGACGACCGGGACGCGGACGACGGCCGGGGCACGGACGGAGGGGAGCACGAGCAACCCTGCGGACGGGCCGGACCGACGCGGGGACGGTCCGAGCCACCGTACTAACTCGCCGGACCGCCGCGGGGACGCACCGAGCCACCGTACGGACGGGCGGACCGGCGCGGCGACGGGCCGGGCTACCGTAGGCGACCTGCCGTGACCGCCGTACCGGAGAGCCGATGCCCGCCCACAGTCCTGACGACGCCGCCCCCGACAGGGCCCACGCCCCGGCTGCCGCCGCCGCACCGGACGCGGGTGCCCCGGCGAGGACGGCCCCGGCGGAAACGGACCGGACGGAAGCGGTTCTGCCGGAGCCTGGCCCGGCGGAAACGGACCGGACGGAAGCGGTTCTGCCGGAGCCTGGCCCGGCGGAAACGGACCCGGCGGGAACGGTCCTCCCGGATACGGTCCCGTCCGAGGCGGTCACCCCCCTCCTCCGGGGCATCGCCGTACTCCGCCGGCTGACCGAGGCGGACGACGGCACCCTCAGCCTCAGCGCCCTGGAGAAGACCACCGGCCTGGCCCGCTCCACGGTCGACCGCCTCACCGCGACCCTCGCCCGCATGGGATACGTCCGCCTGGACGGCCGCGACGTCACCCTGGCCCCCCGCCTGATGGAACTGGGCAACGCCTACCTAGCCGCCCTGCGCCTGCCCGCCCTGCTCTCCGCCCGCGCCGACGCCCTGGCCGACGAACTCGACGAGTCGGTCTCCCTGGCGGTCGGCGACCGGGACGGCATCCGCTTCATCCACCAGGCCACCCGCCGCCGCGCCATGTCCCTGAGCTTCCGCATCGGCGACCTCCTCCCGGCCGAACGCACGGCCCCGGGTCCCCTCTTCGCCACGGAGTGGACCGGCCCCGACTGGCACCACTGGCGCACACGCCGGGCCGCAGACCCGTCGGACCGCACCTTCCCGGCCGTACCGCCCCGCGAACACCCCACCCCCGACGAGGACTTCGTCCGCCGTACGACAGCGGCGGCGGCCGACGACCACGCACTGGACGACCAGTTGATCGAACCGGGCCTGGTGGCACTCTCGGTCCCCGTACGGCACCCCGGTACCGGCCGGGTGGCCTGCGTGGCGAGCGTGGTGAGCCACACCAGCCGCCACACGGCCGCCGACCTGCGGACGGCCCTGCTCCCCCGCCTGCGTACGGCGGTGGCGGCGATGGAGGACGACCTGCGCACCGCCCCTCCCCCGGCCCCCGGCCCGCCCCGGGCCGGCCTGGCCACCTGGACGGGCGCGTCGAAACAGGAACTGGGCCGGGAGTTCGTGGAGTCCCTGGCCCGCGGCCTGACCGTCCTGACGGCGTTCGGCGAGGGGCGCTCCGCCCTGACCCTGACCCAGGTCGCGAAGGCGACGGGCCTGGCCCGGGCAACAGCACGCAGGGCCCTGATCACCTTCACACACGCGGGCCTGGTCTCCCCCGCCCCCGACGCCGCCTACGCCCTCACCCCGCGCGTCCTGTCCCTCGGCTTCCCGCCCCTCTCCCGCACCTCCCTGCCCGAGATCGCCCAGCCCCACCTGACCGCCCTGGCCGACCGCGTCCACGAATCGACGTCCCTCGCCGTCCTCGCCGACTCGGGCACGGAGATCCAGTACACGGCCCGGGCGTCCACACCCCGCGTCCTGAGCGCCCGCGTCACCGTCGGCGCCCGCCTCCCGGCCCGCGCGACAGCCCTGGGCCGCGTCCTGCTGGCCCTCCCCGAGGTCCGGGCACGGGGCTACGCCCTGGTCGACGAGGAGCTGGAGGCGGGCCTGCGCGCCGTCGCGGTCCCGGTCCGCGACCGCACGGGAAGCGTGGTCGCGGCCCTGAACGTCGCCACGCACGCGGCCCGCCGCACGACGCAGGCCTGCGAAACGGAGATCCTCCCCGAACTGACCCGTACGGCATCCGCCATCGAGGCGGACCTCCGCGTGGCGGGCCACTTCGTCCACGTCCCCCCGGCCTGACCCCCTCCCTCACGACCGCGCTGCTCACCACCGCCTCCACCCCGGCCCCCGATCCGCTAACCTGTTGCCACCGCCGCCCACAGCGGCAGGCCCCGCCTTCGTAGCTCAGGGGATAGAGCACCGCTCTCCTAAAGCGGGTGTCGCAGGTTCGAATCCTGCCGGGGGCACCGGTTCAGACGGGGCCCATCTCCGGATTTTCGGAGGTGGGCCCCGTCTGACATCAACGCGGGCGGTCACTGTCGCGTGTGTCCTCATCTGAGGTCGCGGACTCGCGATGGCAGACGACCTTCAGGATGCGTCGGCGTAGGCGAGGTGGACGCCACAGACGGTGCACCGGAAGAGCATGGCGGTCATCCCCTCGCCGAGGTGGGTCAAGAGGCGCTCAAGCTGGCTTTCGTCGTGGTGGCCGTCGAGGCGCATGTCGCCCCGCATCTGGTCGAGGGCTTCGGGGTGCTCGGCCAACTCGGTGTATCCGACTTCGCCCACGAAGGCACCCGCGTCATGGCAGTGGACGAGCCAATGCGGATCTTGCCAAGCACGGAATCCAGGTGTGCGGCGGGTGACCTCGTGCAGCACGTCGTCGCTCACGCCGTCGAGTCCGTAGGAGTCAGTGAATTCACCCTCGAAACGCTCAGCCGCGCTCCCGTCTGCAATGCACCAGGGGCAGAAGCGTCCGCTGACCTCTTGCGCAGAGTAGAAGGTTGCCGTGTAGATCCAGCCCGTGCTGCGGCCGCAGCAGGCGCACGACTCGGCGGACGCGCGGATGGACCCGCTTGCCAGGGGATCCGGGTGATATCGGAAGAAGGGCAGGTCGGCGCTCATCGCAGCTTCCTGATTCGCGCATCGGCGGGTATGCCTACGGGTCCCATGACGGGCAGTCTGTCCGCAAGGAAGTACGGGATCAAGCGGCATCATCGAACTGCTTCCGGCCCGCCGAAGGGCCCCAGACCAATAACCGTCCGGGGCCCTTGATACCTGTGTGCTTGGACGCCGTTGGTCACTGACGACCAGGACGCCTCCGCAGCGGCCGGTTCATGCGGCTCATGGCCTCACGCCGGGTGTCCGGCACGACGTGGGTGTAGACGTCCATGGTGATGCTGATCTGCGAGTGCACCCGGATCTCCATGACGACACGCGGCGCGACTCCGGCCTCTGTGAGGAGGGTGGCGGTGCTGTGACGGGCGTCGTGCAGCCGGATGCCGCGGAGGCCGGCGGACTCGGCGACGCGGGTGAATGAGCGGTAGACGTTCAGTGGCTCGACCTGGCGGCCGGTGCGAGTGGTGAAGACGCAGGCGGACTCCTGCCACTGCTCCCCCGACCTGAGCCGAGCAGCCCCCTGCCGCATCCGGTGCCGACGCAGGGGCGCGATGCAGAGAGGGCGGCAGCGGGACGGCCCGGCGACGGCGGGTCTTGGGGGCGTCGTCGTAGAGGAGGCGGGCGACGAGGCCCTTGGCCAGGCAGGGTGGGAGTCGTCCCCGCCCGCCAGCGCGGGGTACCACGGGGAGCCGTCCAAGGGCGTGGTGACGACGATTCCGCTGAACGTCACGAGGAGCGTGCTGATCACATGCCGGAAATCCGTCGAGACTGATCCTGTGGTGGCTCTACCCTTTCCACAAGGCTCATGCCAAGACCTCGTACGTTTGCCTGCCCTGCCGGGCCTCGTACAAGCAGCCCTACCCCGGGTACCACGACCACGACCGGGTCTGTCCACGCTGCACCGAACCACTGATCCACGTCGGCTCCGCCTTCGCGGCACCGAAGAGGCGGGACACCACCGCCTGGCGCACCCTCTCCGTTCTGCTGCACGCCGGTGTGCGCTTCCACAAGAGTTGCTGCGGCGGCCCCGGCTACCGCCCGCGCACCCTCAGTGAGGTGCGCGAGCGGATGGCCTGTGCCCGCGCCACCGGAGAACCGTTCGCTCAGGCCTTGGTCCGCCGCGACCTGCCCCAGCAACCCGACAGACCTTGTCCAGGCGGTCCGGGAAGAGATGCCCGTACGTGTCCATGGTCAGCATCGCGGACTTGTAGCCCAGCATCGTCTGTACGACGTTGACGTCCGCACCGCTGACGGTCTGCTGCGCAGGAGCACCGCAGGCAAGTGAGCAGTAACCGCGTTGAGCCGATGGTGGGCGACGGGCACCGGCTCCGTGCCTACGGTGGGTCCATGCGTATACGTCCATTCCTGCCGTTCTGCGTCGCGGCGATCGCTCTGCTCGCAGGCTGTGCCGAAGCGGGGAAGGAGACGAACGGCGCGGCGGACCGGTCGTCGGCGCCCGTCGAGGGGCAGAGCAAGCCGCCGGCCGACGGCAGCCGCGCCTGGGAGCCGGACGACGCGATGCAACGGGCAGAGCGGGCTCTGGAATCGGCCTCCGACAGCGACGCGCGTCCGGAACTCGTCGACACCGCGAGCGCGTTCGTCGCGAGCGGCATGGACAAGAAGCACCACACGTCCGGCGACCGGCCGTATCTCTTCAGCGTGACCTGTGACACGGACGGGATCTCGGAACTCACCCTCACCCTGTCGCGAGGCGATCAGGAGCAGGCGTACGGGATCGAGTGCGGGGACCGGGAGGCCGACCGGTTCAACATCCCCGCGGGTAAGCCCTTCACCGCACGGGTCGACCCGGTCAGGAACGGCACCGGCCTGATCCTGTGGCGCCTGGACACCATCGCCCGGGATGCGGTGGAGGGGTGTGACGACGACGTCGATGGTTGTGGCACCTGAGCGGTGGGCGTTGTTTGAGCGACGGGGGCGGAGCCACCCGGGTTCTGTGCGGCCACGATCCGCACCCACACGGTGGGCCGGGCACGCGCGGTCCGGTGTCGCCGACCCGGTGGCCGCCCTGTGATGTCCGGGGCGGCCGGGGCTACGGGTGGGTGTTCGTGGTCGCGATGACCTCGTCGAGGCGGTCCAGGGCGGCCTGCAGGTCGTCGACCTTGGCCTGGATGCGGGCGCGCTCGGCGTGCAGCATGGCTCGCTGCTCGGCATCGGTGTGCCCGGTGTCCCAGCACGGGAGCAGTTCGGCGATCCTTCGGCTGGTCAGGCCGGCGGCGTACATCTGCTGGAAGAAGCGGACCAGGGGGATGGCGTCCTGCCGGTAGAGACGCTGGCCGGACGGGCTCCGTTCGGCCCGGAGCAGTCCCTGCTGCTCGTAGTAGCGCACGGCGCGTACCGAGACGCCGGCGCCCCGTGCCACCTCGCCGATGCGCATCAGCCGCTCGGCCTCGGTTTCGGTCTCGGCCTCGGTGACGGGCATGGTGGCTCCTCTCGCCCGGCCGCCCTGACGGTCGGCACTTGCCTCTGACGTCAACGTCAGGTTTTAGCGTAGCGGGCATGGACCTCAACAACTCAGTTGCCCTTGTCACCGGAGCCAACCGCGGTCTGGGCCACGCCTTCGCCCGCCGCCTGGTCGAACGCGGCGCACGCAGGGTCTACGCGACGGCTCGCCGCCCCGAGACCGTGGACCTGCCGGGGGTCGAGGTGCTCCGCCTCGACATCGCCGATCCGGCGTCTGTGAGGGCCGCCGCCGAGGCCGCCCCGGACGTCTCGCTGCTCATCAACAACGCGGGGATCCAGACGGGGACCGACCTGCTGACCGGTTCGCTGGACGCGGTGCGGCGGGAGCTGGAGACCAACGTCTTCGGCCACCTGGGAATGATCCGGGAGTTCGCACCGGTGCTGGCCGGGAATGGCGGGGGCGCGGTCGTCAACGTGCTCTCCGCCATGTCGTGGTTCGGGGGCAAGGGCGCGAACGCCTACCACCTCACCAAGGCCGCCGCCTGGGCCATGACCAACGGTGTCCGCCTGGAACTCGCCGAGCAGGGCACGCTCGTGACGGCGGTGCACCTCGGGCTGGCCGACACCGACATGGCCGCGGGGTGGCCCGTGGACAAGATCGCGCCGTCGGACTTGGCGGACGCGGCGCTGGACGGTGTCGAGGCGGGCTCGGCCGAGGTCCTCGCCGACCAGTGGAGCCGGGACGTCAAGTCCCGGCTGCCGCTGGCGCCGGAAGAGTTCAACGCCGCGATGGACCGTGCTCTGGCCGCCCTGACCGCGGCGTGAGAGTCCCCCGGTCGAGGCGACTTGGGCCTGTTGCCACAGCCCGGGGTGGGCAGCAGGGCGTGTCAGCGGGCGGGGACGGAGGCGAGCAGGGCTGCTCCGGCTCCCAGGACGACCAGTTGCGCAGTGCCGGGGAGGCGCCGGTTCAGCGCGAGAAGGCCGCCGCCCGTGACGACTGCGCCGCCGGCCAGGAGCCACGCTCCCCGCAGCGCTTCTCTGCGCGCGCCGGGCGGGGCTCCCCCGTTGTAGCTGTCCGCCCATGCCGTCATGCCGTACTGGATGACCACCAGCCAGGCAATGACCACCAGGTCGATGACGAGCAGGGCCGCGGTGACTCCCACCTGCTCGCCGGTCGACGGCTCACGCCGGGGGGTCACGACGACCACCGTGCCCGTCTCGATCGCATGCCGTTCAGCATGGTGCCGCGGCAGGCGCCACGCATGAGCACGGGTACTCAGTCGCGCCGCTCCGGCCGCGCGTCACTCTCCGCGGCGCCCGCGGCACGGCTCCCCTCACAGGTCACTGTCGGCTCAGTGCCCGGGTGATCCCCGCGGTGACCGTCGTCGCCAGGATCCAGCCGGCCGCGATCAGGGTGTAGGAGAGCCACTGGCCGGTGCCCCGGGGGGCGTACGCGGGTTCCTGGCCGAAGGTGATGATCGGGACGAGCAGGTCGAGGGTGTAGAAGACGGCGTTGAAGGGCGGGGCCTTGCCGGGTTCGAGGGGGGCGGGGGTGTGGAGGGCGAAGTACAGGGTGCCGCAGGCGAGGAGGGCCAGGAGCCACAGGCCGGCGCGGAGGGGGCGGTAGCCGTAGCCGACGGAGACGTCCTGGACGTGGCCCCACAGGCGGGTGTGTGCGGGGAGGCCGGTGCGGCGGTGGCGTTGCTTGGCGAGGAGGACCGTACGGGCCTCGTCCTCGTGGCCCAGGCGCCGGTAGGTGGCGGCCAGTTGCTCGTACGGCTGGGGGAGGTAGCCGCCGGGTGGGCGGCGCAGCCAGCCGACGCGCTCGGTGGCCGTCAGGGGGAGGGTGAGGGTGTCGTACGTCGTGTCGGCCAGGCGGAGGTCGGCGGGCCAGGTGACGGGGTCGTCGTGCAGGGTGCCGAGGTGGGCGTTGCGGGCGTCGACCGTGCCCTCGATCGGCTGCCGGGTGCGCAGGTCCGTGTCCCGTGCCCGGGTCGCCCGCAGGGACAGGGCGATGCCGCCCGGGTGGGTCAGTTCGGCGGCGCGGAAGCTGAGTTCGGTGCCGACGTGGGTGCCGTCGAGTCTCACCGCGCCGTCGACCTTGAGACCGAGGCCCAGGTCGAAGTTGCGGGCGACGGTGACGTCCACCGCCTCCAGCGCGATGTCCCCCGGGTTGCTCAGCCGGGCCCCGCAGAAGCCGATCGCCGCACCGACCGTGGCGCCGGAGAGGATGAGCCGGCCCTCGGCGCTGAAGCCCGGATGGCAGGTGAAGTCCTCGGCGACCCGCACGTGGTAGGCGTCCAGGGCGTGGCGGCCGGGGGCGCTGAGCCGGGCGCCCTCCAGGTCGAACTCGCCGTCCACGGAGGCGCCGGAGAGGCGGAAGGTCCCCTCGACGGCGAGGTCGGCGCACAGGGCGTTGCCGGACACCTGGGCGTGCACGGCCGATATGGCCTCACCGCCGGGATGGCTGATCGTCGTGTCGCGCAGGTCCAGGTCGCCGTTGATCTGGGCGCGGTTGAGGACCAGGGGGCCGGTGAGACGGCAACGGGTGAGGGTCAGGCCCGCGTCGATCTGTGCCGTGTCCGCGACGAGGCCCGGCAGGGTGCAGCCCGTGAGGGACAGCTCCCGGACCTGGGCGGCCCGTAGCAGCGGTGCCTCGTCGAAGCGGCAGTGGGTCAGGTGCACCGGCGCCGCGATGTCCGTGAAGCCGAGGTCCAGGCGGCCCGTGATCCGCGCACCGGTCAGGCGCAGTGCGGGGCGGTCGCCGGGCGCGCCCGCGGTGTTGGCGCCCAGCAGCAGTGCGGCGACGACCTCGGCGCGGATCACCTGCTCCGGGGACCCCGGGTCCGCCGGGTCCGCCGAGGGCGCCGGGTCCGCCGAGGGCGTTGGGTCCGGCGGGGGTGCCACGGGACGGCCCTGTGGGTAGGCATTCCACAACCGGCGTTCGTCCGCGCTGAGTTCGTCGAGGTCGTCCAAGTGCACGGACGACGATCTTCCCGGGGTGGCGGGGCTCGGGCAAGACCCGCTCCTTCCTTCCCTCTACGCCTTCCCTTTGCGCCTTCCCTTTGCGCCCGGCCTCCTCCGCGTCAGGTCCTCGGCTCCGCGCCCACCGTCACGTGCTCGCCCGGGGCGCACCGCAGCAGGCGGGCGGTGTGGCCCCGGCGGCCGGCCTCCGTGAGGAAGTCGTCCAGCGGGGAGCGGAAGACCGTGTAGTCGTCGTAGTGGACGGGCATGGCCCGGCGGGGGCGCAGCAGGTCGAGCAGGTCGGCGCCCTGCCGGGCGTCCATGGTGACCATGAGGCCGCCGGGCAGGGTCGTGCCGCCGAGGTGCAGGACGGCCAGGTGGATCTCCGGGTGGCGTACGGCGATCTCGCGCAGGCCGTCGTGCATCAGGGTGTCGCCGGAGAGGTAGAGGACCAGCCGCGTCCCGCCGGTGCGGTCGCCGAACTCCAGCAGGCTGCCCATGACCGGCGGCAGCAGGAAGCGGGCGGGGCCCGGAGCGTGGCGGCCGGGGAGCGAGGTGATGCGCACGGTGGAGTCGCCGTGCCGCAGGGTGCGGGTCTGCCAGGTGTGCAGGCCGGTGGCGTGCCGGAAGCCGTACAGGCCCTTCAGGAGGCGGGCGCCGTGCGGGGTGGTGACGAACGGCAGGCCCCGGTCCAGGCCGTGGCGGGCCACCCGGTCGAAGTGGTCGCCGTGGAGGTGCGAGAGGACCACGGCGTCCAGGTCCGCGTGCGGCAGTTCCGTCACGTCGAGGGCGGGTTCGGTGACCCTGCGCGAGACCAGTCCGTAGCCGAGGTGGGCCCGCTGTCCGCGGTGGAGGAAGTTGGGGTCCGTCAGGAGGGTCAGGTCGCCGTAGCGGATGAGCAGGGTGGCGTTGCCGATGAACTGGAGGTCCGCGGCGCCCTCGGGCGGGATTCCCGGCTTCCTCGGGTCCGCCGGGCTCCTCCTCTCCCGCGGGGGCTCCGCGCTCGGCGGCGCGTGCCCCGGGTTCTTCTCGGGGTTGTCCGGGCCAACCGGGTTCTCCGAGCTGTTCGAGCTGTCCGAGCTGTCCGAGCTATCCGGATTCTCCGGGTTCTCCGGGTTCTCCGGGTTCTGCGGTTCGGGTGAGTGGTGCGGCACGGTCGGCTCCTTCCGTCGCTCGCGACTCCCCCGGTACCCCACGGGTGCTCGTACGGCTCACGGTCACACCCCCGGTCGGGCCCGTACGCGTGTCCTCCGGGCAAGGCGCACCGCCGGTCACGCCAGTTCGCGCGCCCTCCGGGTCAGCCGCACCGCCGAGGCCAGGAAGAAGACCCCGCCGAGGAAGGCGTACCCCGCGAGGCTCCCCAGGGACGGGTCGTCGGCGCCCGCCTGCGTGACGAACGAGATGCCGGCCAGTGTCGAGATCGCGCCGCTGACGATCATCGGCCACTGACCGCCCAGCCCGCGCCGGACGGCACCCGCGACGAGCTGGGTGACGCCCGCGGCGACGGCCCACGCGCCCCACACCCGCAGGACGGCGGGGATGCCCGAGGTCGTGGCCAGGGCGAGGGCCGGAACCGTCAGGGTGCTGATCGCGATGTTGGCGTACAACGGCGTGGCCGGGCCGCCGTTCTCCTTGGCCGACCGGACGTCGACGACCGCGGCCGCCACGTCGAACAGCGGATAGACCAGCAGCAGGGTCGTGCTCAACGGGCCCAGCGCGTCGGTGGTGGTCAGGAGCAGGGCGGCCCATGCGGCGGCGAAGGCGAAGCGGAGGAAGTACAGCTTCCGGAGGGTGGCGGGAACGCTGGTGGGCGGTGCGGCGACGGCGCTGTCCACGGGATGGCCTTTCGGTGGGGTGACGGAGTACGGGGCGGATAGAGGGAGAACGTTCGGTCTCTTCTCGGAGCAGTCAAGGGCCTCCGCGTCCCGGTGTCAAGACCGAACGTTCTCCCTCACCGACTTGGTACGGTGGTCGCATGAGCCCGAGCACAGAAGCCGCCCGTACCCCCTCCGCAGCGCGCACACGGCTGCTCGGCACGGCGACGAAGATCTTCTACGCCGAGGGGATCCACTCCGTCGGCATCGACCGGATCACCGCGGAGGCGCAGGTCACCCGGGCCACGCTGTACCGGCACTTCGCGGGCAAGGAGGACCTCGTCCTCGCCTACCTCGACAAGGCCGACCGGGGGATCCGGGAGCAGGTGGCCGCGGCCGTGGAGAGCACCCCCTCGGCCGCCGGGCAGGTCAGGGCGGTCGCGCGGTCCCTCGTGGACGGGATCCGGTCACCCGGGTTCCGCGGCTGCGCCTTCCTCAACGCCGTCGCCGAGTACCCCGATCCGGCCCATCCGGTGCACCGGGCCGTCCTGGCCCACCGGGAGTGGTTCCTGCGCACCGTCACGGAGCTGTTGGCCCGGGCCCGCGAGGGCGACGCGCCCGCCGGGGCCGCCGGGGCCGCCGGGCGGCACCTCGTCATGCTCCGCGACGGTGCGATGGCGGCCGGGTGCCTGACCGACCCGGAGCTGGTGGCCGAGACCTTCCTGCACGGTGTGGAGGGGCTGCTGAAGGACCTCGCGGAAAAAACCTCCGTCTGATCCCTCCCGCCGTGTCGAGAACGCGCGTCCGGCTCCGTCCCAGGGGTGAAGGCGGCCACAATGGGCCGCACCAGCACCGAGGAGACGACGGACCATGGCCAAGTACCTGCTGCTCAAGCACTACCGAGGCGCCCCGGCACCGGCCAACAACGTGCCCATGGACCAGTGGACGCCGGACGAGATCTCGGCGCACATCCAGTACATGAACGACTTCGCCGCCCGCCTGGAGAAGACCGGCGAGTTCGTCGACGGGCAGGCGCTCGCCCCCGAGGGGACGTGGGTGCGGTACGACGGCGAGGGGCGTCCCCCGGTCACCGACGGGCCGTTCGCCGAGACCAAGGACCTCATCGCCGGCTGGATGGTGATCGACGTCGACAGCTACGAGCGCGCCGTCGAGCTGGCCGGGGAGCTGTCCGCCGCGCCGGGGGCGGGCGGGCGGCCGATCCACGAGTGGCTGGAGCTGCGCCCCTTCCTGGGCGCGCACCCGACCGTCACGGAGTGACCTCGCCGATGGACGTGGCCTCCACGGACCCCGTAAACCCCGTGGCTCCCGTGGACCCCGTAAACCTGGACGAGGCCCTGGTCAGGAGCCTCACGCCGAGGGTGCTGACCGTCCTCGTCCGCCGCGGGGCCGACTTCGCGGCGGCCGAGGACGCGGTCCAGGACGCGCTGGTCGAGGCGGTCCGCAGGTGGCCCGACGACCCGCCGAAGGACCCGAAGGGGTGGCTGGTCACCGTGGCCTGGCGGCGCTTCCTCGACGCGGCCCGCGCCGACACCGCCCGCCGGCGGCGCGAGGACCGGGTCGAGGAGGAGCCGGCGCCCGGTGCCGCTCCGGACGTGGACGACACGCTCCAGCTCTACTTCCTGTGCGCGCACCCCTCGCTGTCGCCGTCCTCGGCCGTCGCGCTCACCCTGCGCGCCGTCGGTGGGCTGACCACCCGGCAGATCGCCCGGGCGTACCTGGTGCCCGAGGCGACCATGGCCCAGCGGATCAGCCGGGCCAAGCGCACGGTCTCCGGCGTGCGGTTCGACCGGCCCGGCGACGTCGGCACCGTGCTGCGGGTGCTCTACCTGGTCTTCAACGAGGGGTACTCCGGCGACGTCGACCTGGCCGCCGAGGCCATCCGGCTCACCCGGCAGCTCGCGGCCTCCGTCGACCATCCCGAGGTGGCGGGCCTGCTCGCGCTGATGCTGCTCCACCACGCGCGCCGCGCGGCCCGGACCGCGCCCGACGGCAGCCTGGTGCCGCTCGCGGAGCAGGATCGCGGACGGTGGGACACGGCGGCGATCGCCGAGGGGGTGCGGATCCTCCAGGCGGCGCTCGCCCGGGACCGGCTGGGCGAGTTCCAGGCGCAGGCCGCGATCGCCGCCCTGCACGCCGACGCGCCCACCGCCGAGGAGACCGACTGGGTGCAGATCGTGGAGTGGTACGACGAGCTGGCCCGGCTGACCGGCAACCCCGTCGTCCGGCTCAACCGCGCGGTGGCCGTCGGGGAGGCCGACGGTCCGCGCGCGGGTCTCGCCGCGCTCGCCGCGCTGGACGACACGCTGCCGCGCTACGCGGCGGTGGCGGCGTACCTGCACGAGCGTGACGGCGACCTGGACACGGCGGCGCGGCTGTACGCCGAGGCGGCCCGCAAGGCGCCCGACCTCGCCGAGCGCGACCATCTGACGCGCCGGGCCGCGCGCCTCAACTCCCGGCGCCGCGAGGGGCGGTGACCGTCCGGCCGGGTGCCGGGTCCGGGGCGCGGCGTCCGTAGTCGGCGAGGGCCGGGGCCAGCAGGTCGAAGGCGCGCGGCGCCTCCCGGGCCAGCACCCCGGCGGCCTCCGCGTTCGTGTGCCCCGCCAGGGTCAGTTCCTGGATCCGGTCGAACAGGACGCGGTGGACCCCGCCCAGCAGGACCGCGGCCGTGCGGGGGGTGATGTCGCCGGGGGGAGTGCCGGTCGTGTCGGCCAGGGCCGCGGCCAGGGCCTCCTCCCGCCGGTCGTGGAGGCCGCGCAGGCACGAGGTGAGGGTGGGACTGTCGGCGATCATGCGGATGAACGGCTCGCCGGCGAAGCCCGCGACCGGGTCCTGGGCCGCGACGGCCGCGAGAAAGGCGGTGCGCAGGGCCGTCAGCGGGGTCTGACCGGCTTCGCGTGCCGCCACGGTGGCGGCAAGGGCGCCGACGAACTCGTCCTGGTGGTCCAGGGCCAGGTCCTCCTTGCGCGGGAAGTAGTTCGTCACCGTCTTCTTGGCCACCCGGGCCGCCTCGGCGATGTCGGCGATGGTCGTGCGCTCGAAGCCGCGCTCGATGAACAGCCTGGTGGCGTGATCGGAGATCAGCTGCCGGGTCTCGCGCTTCTTGGTCTCGCGCAGGCTCGGCGCGGAGGTGTCGGTCAAGTCCATGAGGGAAATTCTACCTCGGTAGTAAATTTATCTTGACGGAATGAGTAGCCTCGCAGTAACTTTATGTCCGATGAACGAATTTACCGAGAGGCACGAGACCGTATCCGTACGGGAGTTGACCGTGAGCGACGCGGGCGCGGGCCCCTACGGGCTCACCGCAGGACCGGACGGCGCCCTGTGGTTCACCCTCGTCCACCAGGGGGCCGTCGCCCGCAGGGACCCGGACGACGGACTGGCCACCGTCCACCCGGTCGGCGACGGGCCGACCGTGATCACGGCGGGCGCGGACGGCGCCCTGTGGTTCACCGAGTACCGGTCGCACCGCATCGGCCGGATCACGCCCGGGGGCGACTACGCGTCGTTCGCCCCCCTCACGCCCGAGGGCGGGCCGTACGGGATCACGGCGGGGCCGGACGGGGCGGTGTGGTTCACGCTCGGCTCGGCCGACCGCATCGGCCGGATCACAGCCGACGGCGAGGTCACCGAGTACCCGGCCCCCGGCGCCTTCCCGTCCGCCCTCACGACCGGGCCCGACGGCGCCCTGTGGTGCACGCTCAACCAGGGGAACGCCGTAGGACGCCTGACCACCGACGGCCGCGCCCGCGCGTACCCGCTGCCGACCGGGGGCGCCGCGCCGGTCGGCATCGCCACCGGGCCCGACGGCGCGCTGTGGTTCACCGAGATCGGGGCGGGGCGCATCGGCCGGATCACCGTGGCCGGCGACATCACCGAGTACCCCCTGCCCGACCCCGCGGCCAGGCCGCACGCGGTGACGGCGGGGCCCGACGGCGCGCTCTGGTTCACCGAGTGGGGCAGCGGCCGGGTCGGTCGCGTCACCGTCGACGGCCGCGTCACCTCGTACGCGCTCTCCCGCGCCGACAGCGAGCCGCACGGCATCACCGCACACGACGGCGCCCTGTGGTGCGCCCTGGAAACCGGCTCCCTGGCCAGAATCGAGGTCCGGTCTTGACCGACGCCACGTCCAGTCCCGCGCCCGAGTCCAGTCCCACGCCCGAGTCCGCGTCCGCGTCCGGCGCCGAGCGCGGGGCCGTTCCCGATCCCGGTGTGCTGCACCCGTTGGCGCAGCACCCGCGCGTCGTCCTCCTCAAGCCCCTCGTCACCGACGAGCGCATCCAGGTGGGCGACTTCACCTACTACGACGACCCCGACGACGCCACCGCCTTCCAGACCCGCAACGTCCTCTACGCCTACGGTCCGGAGCGGCTGGTCATCGGCAAGTACTGCGCCATCGCGACCGGCACCCGGTTCCTGATGGCCGGGGCCGAGCACCCCACCATGGGCGTGTCGACGTTCCCGTTCACCATGTTCGGCGGGGCCTGGGGCGAGGCCACGCTCGACCTGGTCACCGGCATGCCCAGCCGCGGCGACACGGTCGTCGGCAACGACGTGTGGTTCGGCTACGGCGCCACCGTCATGCCAGGCGTGCGCATCGGGGACGGCGCGATCGTCGCCGCCGGGTCGCTCGTCACCGCCGACGTGCCGCCGTACACCGTGGTCGGCGGCAGCCCGGCCCGGCCGATCCGGACCCGGTACGACGCCGAGGACGTGGCGCGACTGCAACGGGCCGCGTGGTGGGACTGGCCGGTGGAGCTGGTCACCCGCCACGTGCGGACGATCATGTCGGGCACCCCGGCCGAGATCGAGGCCGTCGCGGCGAAGGAGCGCCCCTGACCACCGACGCGCCGGCCTTCCCCGGCCGAACCGGCGAAGGACCCACGAGGACCCCGAGGACCCACCAGGACCCACCAGGACCCACGGAAGGAAGAGCCCGCTTGACCGACTCGACGCACTCCCCCGCCTTCGACGCCGCCGCCGAGTTCGACCGGCAGGCCGGCACCCTCGTCGCGCTCGGCTACCCGGCACTGTCCGGCCGCACCCCGGAGCAGTTCGCGGAACTGGTGGCGCCACTGCGCGCCGAGGCCGTGGCCCGCGCCGGGACCGCGGCGTACGACCCCGCCACGACCGGCCGGGTGCCCTTCGTCCTGGTCGTCGGGCGCGAACTCGCCCCGATCGAGGCGACCATGCCGCTGATCACCCTCCACGGTGGCCGGCTGCCCGGGTTCGTCGACCGCAGCTTCGAGCCGGGCTCCCTGGAACGGTTCGTCGCCACCGAGCCGTCCCGTCCGCCCGGGCGGAACGGCGTCCACCTGCTGTTCGACGTCGAGCGCGGTGAGGAGTTCTGCGGGGTCGTACCGGCCGACGCGATGGCCACCGTCGCGGAGCGGGGCCGCACGCTCCTGACCATCGAAGAGGGCATCGCCCTGCTGACCGCGTTCCCCGAGATCCTGGTCAAGAACAAGTGCTTCGAACTGGGCGGTTCGCGGTGCGGCGACCGCCGGGTCCCCGCGCTCTGGATCAGCAGGCGGGCACCCAAGCTCGGCTGGTGCTGGGAGGGCAACCCGCACACCTGGCTCGGCATGGCGTCGGCCGGCGCCCGCCACGGCTGAGCACGGCGGGGGCACGGCCCACGCCGGTCCTCCCGGGGCGGCGGCGGGCTTCAGTCGGCCCGGACCACCCGGGCCGGCAGCAGTCCGCCGTCGGGCGCGTCGCGTCGGCCGGCCACCGTCAGGGTGAGCGTCACCGCGAGGGAGGCGACGGCCATCACGGTCATGGCCGTCGCCGGTGAGGTGAGCTGGGCCACCGTTCCGGCCAGGGTCGCGGCGACGCCCTGCATGGTGAGCATCCCGGCGGAGTGCAGTCCGAGGGCGTGCCCGGAGAGGCCGTCGGGGGTCAGGGCGAGCAGGCGCTCCTGCTGCACCAGGGTCGCGCCGAAGCCCACCGAGGCCAGCGCGACCAGCACGGCCGTGAGCGGCAGCGGCGGGCGCAGGAACAGGACGAGGTACGGCGTCGCCAGCAGCACCAGGAGCGGCACGCCGAGGCGCGGGCGCAGCCGGGCCGGAAGCAGCCGGCCCACCGTCACGTCCCCGGCCAGCATGCCCAGCGCGGCGCAGGCGAACAGCGTGCCAGCGGCGCGGGGGTCGTAGGAGACGTACAGCGACTCGCAGCCGACGACGAGGCCGTTGGGGATCCACAGGGCCAGGTAGAGGTGGCGGCGCGGACGGGCGGACCACAGGCGGGCGTTGGCGCGCCAGGTGGCCCGTACGGAGGGGCGGCCCGCGGTGCGGGGCGGACGGCGGGTCAGCCGCAGGGCGACGACGGCGGCCGTGGCGTACAGACCGGCCGCGAGGAGCAGGCACAGGCGCGGGGAGACCACGGTCACCAGGACGCCGCCGGCCGCGTAACCGGCGATCTGCAGGACGCCGTTCATCATGTTGAAGAGCGAACGCCCGGACAGGTAGCCGTCCTTGGAGAGGATCTCGGTCAGCAGGCCCCAGCGGACCCCGCCGCCGAGGGAGGCGATCAGGCCCTCCACGAAGACGATGGCGAGCATGCCCCACACCGGCAGGCCGGGCAGCGCGAGGGCCGCGGTGGCGGCGGCGAAGGACAGGGAGAGGCCCGCCAGTGTGGCGCGCGGCGGCAGCCGGTCGGCGCCGGAGAGGAAGAACGTGGCGCCCAGCACCTGGGCGAGCGCCGGGCCGAACATGCTCAGCGCGGACAGCAGCGGCGAGTCGGTCGCCCGGAACACCAGGGTGCCGAGCGCGAGGCCGCTCACCGTCTGCGCGGCGAGGTTGGCGGCGGAGGAGAGGAAGAGCGGGCTGAACTCCGGGGTGCGGAAGAGGTCCGCGTAGCTTCTGCGGCTCGTGTCGGGCATGCGGGGAGTGTGGGGCGGCCGTCGGGGCGGCCGTTAGTGTTTCGCGCGGACGCGAAAGGCCGGAGGGAGGGGAGAGCGCATGGGCTGGTGGGAGGTCAACGCGGACACCCTCGCCCGCAGCCGTTTCGTGGTCTCGCCGCTCGACGAGGCCCTCGCCTGTCTGAAGCTGCTGCACTGCGGGGTGGCCGGGCATCCCGGTGAACGGGCCTGGCTCGACGCCCACCGCCCCGCCCATCTGCGCCGGATGGCGGCCGACCCGGTGGCCGCGCTGCTCGTCGGGGCGGGGCTCGGCCGGGAGTGGAACGCCGACTTCCTCACCCCCACGCCGGTCGAGGGCCTGAGCTTCGAGGAGGGCGTCGCGCGGATCCGGGCGACGCACCCCGACGAGGCGCGCGCCGACCTGGCCGTCTCCCTCGGGGGCGGCCCGCTCCCGGCCGCCCTGGACCGCGACGACCTGCCGGAGCGGGCCGCCGCGCTCCTGGAGGAGGTCTGGGCGCAGGCGGTACGGCCGGACTGGGAGCGGCGTCGCCGGATCCTGGAGGCGGACGTCGTCGCGCGGACCGCGCAGGTGAGCCGGGGAGGCTGGGCGACGGTCCTGGACGCGCTGCGGCCGGGCACCCGCTGGCTGGGCGACAGCCGGCTCCAGATCAACCTGAACCCGTATCCGCCGCGTGAGCTGTCCGGGGCCGAGCTGATCCTCGTGCCGATCACTCCGCAGCGGCACGGCTGGGTGGCGTGGGAGGAGCCCGAGCGGTACGCGGTGGTCTACCCGTGCTCGGGCGCCCTCGCGGACGACGACGCCCGGCGCGTGCCCGCCGCCCTGGGCGCGCTGCTCGGCCCGGCCCGCGCGACCGTGCTGACGCTGCTCGGCACCCCGATGAGCACCAGCCACCTGGTCGGCGTGACCGGCCAGGGCCTCGGCTCGGTCGGCCGGCACCTGCGGGTGCTGCTGGACGCGGGTCTGGTGGAGCGGCGGCGCGCGGGCCGCTCGGTGCTGTACTCGCGGACGCCGGCCGGGGAGGTGCTGGTGGAGGCGGGCGGCGGTGGGCGCACCGGGTGCCGGGACTAGCATCCGGTCCATGACGACCTCATCGAACACGCGGAACGACGACAGCCTGCCCCTCAACGTGGAGATCGGCGCCCTCGGGGGCGGGTCCGCGGACCTCTCCCAGTACGCGGGCCGGGTCGTACTGGTGGTCAACGTGGCCTCCAAGTGCGGGCTCACCCCGCAGTACTCCGGCCTGGAGCGGCTGCACGAGCGGTACGCGGAGCGGGGGTTCACCGTGCTGGGCGTGCCCTGCAACCAGTTCATGGGCCAGGAGCCGGGCAGCGCCGACGAGATCGCCGAGTTCTGCTCGGCGACGTACGGGGTCACCTTCCCGATGACCGAGAAGGTCGAGGTGAACGGGGAGGGACGGCACCCGCTGTACGAGCGGCTGACCGGGTTCGCGGACGCCGAGGGGCACAGCGGGGACATCCACTGGAACTTCGAGAAGTTCCTGGTCGGGCGGGACGGGAAGGTCGCCGCCCGGTTCTCCCCGCAGACCGAGCCGGAGGCCGCCGAGGTCGTCGCGGCGGTCGAGGCGCACCTCGCCGGTTGACCTTGCCCCTGGGTCAGGCCCGAGTGTCCGCGTCGCCGGGCGGAACGGCCGC
Organism: Streptomyces sp. NRRL F-5650; assembly: GCF_000721365.1. NCBI lineage: Bacteria > Bacillati > Actinomycetota > Actinomycetes > Kitasatosporales > Streptomycetaceae > Streptomyces > Streptomyces sp. NRRL F-5650. Next base: position 95,307 of record NZ_JOGV01000006.1, read on the forward strand.
CCGGCGACGGAGGACGAGGACGTGGACGGCGGGAACGAAGGGGGCGGTGGCGGCATGACCGACCGCGTGAAGGTGGTGCGCGACGACACGCTGCTGACGATCGGCGCGTTCGCCGCGCGGGCCCGGCTGTCGGCCAAGGCCCTGCGGCTGTACGACCGGCTGGGCCTGCTGGCACCCGCCCACGTGGACGAGGCCACCGGCTACCGGTACTACCGCGCCGGGCAGGTCGAACGCGCGCGGCTCGTGGCCCTGTTGCGCCGGCTGGACATGCCGCTCGCCCGGATCGCCGAGGTGGTCCACGCGGACGGCGACCGGGCCGCCGGTCTGCTCGACGCCTACTGGGCGGGCGTGGAGGCCCGGGTGGCCGGGCAGCGCACGCTCGCCGAGTACCTCCGTGGACGGCTGACGGGAAGGGATTCCGACGTGTACGGGAAGTTCGTGGTCGAGACGGTGGACGTGCCCGAGCAGGTGGTGCTCAGCGAGAGCCGGCACGTGCTGGCGGACGAGCTGCCGACGTGGATCGGCGCCTCGCTGGGGCGGCTGGAGGAGGCGGCGCGGGACTGCGGGGGTGTGACGGCGGCGCCGTTCGTCGTCTACCACGCGGACGTGTCGGCGGAGAGCGACGGCCCCGCCGAGTCCTGCGTGCCGGTGGCCGACGCGGCGGCGGCGCGGGCGTGGAGCGAGGAGCGGGGACGGGCCCGGCAGACCCGGGTGCGGGTGGAGCCGGCCGGGCGGCTGGCCTACACCCGGATCACCAAGGCCCAGGTGGCGTTCCCGCAGATCCTGGCCGCCTTCGGGGCGGTGGAGGAGTGGATCGCCGCGCGGGGCCTGACGGTGACGGGACCGTGCCGCGAGGTGTACTTCGCCGACTGGGAGGCGGCGGGCCCGCAGGACCCGGTGTGCGACGTGGCGTTCCCCGTGAGGTGACGCGGGCGGGACGACGGGTGCCCTCTCGGCAAGGTCGGCGAACTGGTCGAGAGGGCACCGCCGGCGGTATGGGCGGGCTAGGCGTGGCGGCTACTCCTTGACGGAGGTCACGAAGGCGTTCCACGCGTCGGCGGGGAAGGCGAGGACCGGGCCGTCGGTCACCTTGGAGTCGCGGACGGCGAGCGCCGCCACGAGCGGTGACCTGACCTCGACGCACGCGCCGTTTCCTCCGGAGTAGGAGGACTTGGTCCACGATTCCTGGGCGCCCTGAAGAATTGCCATGTCTGCTCCGATGGCGAGTCGCGGGTGTGGTTTACGCCAATGACGTGTGATCTTTGGCGTGATCGACGCTACTCGCTGGCCTCTCCGTGCGGAGCAGCCATTCACTCGACCGGATGGCATATTCCAGGCGAGTCTTCCTGTACATCGGGGCAGCCGTGTACTATGCCGCCCCGTTCCGCCCCTTTCAGCGTGCGTACTCCTTCGCCACGTCCTCGATGCGCTGCCGGGACTGCTCGACGTTCAGGGCCTGCGCCCGCAGGTGCTCGTACATCACCGTGTACTTCTGCACGTCCGGCGCCTTCTCCAGGTACAGGTCGCTGGTCACGCCCTCGATGTACACCACGCTGGAGTCGGCCGTGTCGGCGAACTCCAGGATGGAGTACTGGCCGTTGATGCCGGGGTGCGCGCCGACGTCGAACGGCAGCACCTGCACGGTGATGTGCGGTAGCTGCGACATCTCGGCGACGTGCTCCAACTGCTCCCGCATCACCTGCCTGCCGCCCACCACCCGGTGCAGGCTGGCCTCGTCGAGGACCACCCACAGCCGCAGCGGGTTGTGCTCGGCGGAGATGCGCTCCTGCCGCCGTATGCGGACCTGCACCCGCTTCTCGACGTCGGCGGCCGACGTCTCGGGCAACGCGCCCTGGATGAGCGCCTCCGCGTAGGGCCGGGTCTGCAACAGGCCGGTGATGATCTGGGGTTCGTAGGTGCGCAGCGACTCCGCGTCGGTCTCCAGGCCGATGTAGACGCTGTACGGGATGTCCCCGAAGGCGTGCCACCAGCCCTGCTGACGCGAGTCCTTGGCCATCTGCATCAGCGAGTCGACGATCCGCTGGTCCTCGACCTCGTAGACCCCGCACAGGTCGCGGACGTCCCGCTGGCTGATGCTGCGCCGCCCGTTCTCCAGGCGGCTGATCTTCGACTGGGAGACCAGCAGCCGCTCGGCGACCTCCTCGGCCGTCATGCCCTTCTGCTCGCGGAGCCGGCGCAACTCCTGGCCCAGCCGACGCCGCCTTACGGTGGGATTGACACTCGACGCCACGGGACGTGCACCTCCGGCTGGGTGACTCTTGCCTGCCACTATGTGTATCTGCTGTTGAGCAGATTGCCACCAAGGTGCGTTCTGCCGCTGGGAAACGGTCGATATGCGCCGCGTACGAGCCGGTTCCTCGCGCCCCCGTCATGTGGCCGCGCGGGGCGGCGGAACCTTTCCTCGGTCCGGCGTGCCGGACGTACGGTCGGTTCCGCCGCCCCGCGCGGACCTGCGGCTCCCGTGACCGGGCCTGGGGGACTGGCGGTGCGGCGTTGCTGTGGTGCGGTCGTGCGGGTCGTTCGGTTGTGCGGTGTGCCCGGTTGTGCGGGTCGTTCGGTTGTGCGGTGTGCTCGCGGGCTAGTGGGCCGCCGCTCGCGCCATGGATCCGTGGCGCGGCTGCGCCGGAACACCGCGGGCGGGTTCCGGGGCGGACCTCGCCCCCGGTCCCGGGGCCTGGCGGCCGGCCGGGGCCGGACTGCGGCGTGGCTGTGCCGCAGCGCCGTTCTGGACGTCCATCACCGCGTGCGCCACCAGGCCGCCCATGGGGTCGTGCCGGATGAGGTCCCGCAGCCGGGACCGCGACGAGCGTCCTTCGTTGCCCGGGTAGAGGTGCTTGCCGAGTCCGACCGCGTGGGCCAGCGCGGCGAGCGCCGCGGTCCGCGGGTCCGGCGGTACGCCGGTGCGGATCGCCGAGTCCAGCCGGGCCTTGATCTCCCTGCTGATCGCCGTGTCCGTCGCCTGGTAGCGAGTCGTCGGCAGCACCCCGCACATCTGGCCCTCCACGGCATGGACCATGCCGCAGCGCTCCAGATGCGAGAGATAGGTCTGGCGGAGCCCCAGCCGGGGTCCGCCGATCCAGTTGACCGCCCGGACCGGAGCGCCGCGCCTTCGCAGCAACTCCAACGCGCAGTCCAGGGTTGGATCTCCTGTCGGCCGTGGGGCCACCACGGCGATACGATCCCCGTCTGGGGCTATCCGTCCGGCCAGCGCCAGCTCCACAAGCTGTGCTCCGGCCAGACCGAGGTCGAGCGACTGCGGCTGTGCGGTGGTACCCGTGGTCGGGTCCAGCGCCAGCAGCAGAAGCTCCTCCGGAAGTGTTCTGCGGCTCCTGCCCATCCATGCCTCCCCGCGTGGATGACAGACAGGGTGACCCCTCTCACATTGGTCTGTCGAGGGTGCGTGACCGCTTCGTAGTGGAACCAGTAGGTATGTCGTTCTCGTCTTCCGCGTGGGTTCCACCCGTACACAGGACACTGGTAAATGGTTTCGGTACGGGTTCGGTAGCGCGCACGGGACGTGCGGCGCATGGAGGAGGCATCGGTGGCGGGCGAGTCCCCCGACAGGTCGAAGCAGCGCGAGTCGTCGGAAGAACCGACGTCGGGGAGCGCGGGTCCGGTTCCCGAAGCCAGGACCGGTTCGAGCGAACCGCGTGATCCGCGGCTGGCGGTGGCGCGGGAGGACGCGAAGCGTTCCGCGGGGGCCGGTGGCGGATCCCGCGGGGGCGTCGACACGGCGACCCGTGTGCTCTCGGTCCGCGAGCCGGAGCCGGACGCCTCCGGCGAGGACGAGGACGAGGACGCCGCAACGCCCGGCACGCCGTCGGACCCGTCCGGGGCGGCCGGCGCCGAGGACGCGGTGCCGGGCACCGGGAAGGACGGCCGGCTGAGGGACGCCGTCGCGGCCTGGGTGGCCACCGCGGAGGAGCGTGCCGCCGCCAACGCGCAGCTCGTCGAGGCGGAGGGCTCCGCCCGGGACGGCCACCGGAACGGCGACGCGCAGGACGACGCCGGGGACGGCACGGGGAAGCCCGACGGCGCCTCGGGCACGGGCACGGGTACGGACACGGGTACGAGCCCGGTGGCCGACTCCGACTCCGACTCCGACTCCGACTCCGGCACGGGGTCCGCGTCCGAGGACGGCGAGGACTCGGCCGCCGACGGTTCCGACGCGCGGTCCGCGTCCGAGGAGCCGGCCGCCGACGCCGGTCCGGCCGCGGCCGCGGTCTCCGGCACGGGCACCGACTCGGGCTCCGGCGCGGAGGCGGATACGGCACCGGAATCGAAGCCCGGACCGGCCGCCGAGCCGGACTCCGACACCACGCCCGACGCGAAGCCGGGACCCGGGGCCACGTCCGGTTCGGAAACCCGGCCCGGCCCCGGCGCGAAGCCGACGGCAGAGGCCACGTCCCGCTCCGATGCCCGGCCGGGAACCGGCACCAAGCCCACGTCGGACCCGAAGCCGGACCCCGACGCCAAGCCCGGCTCAGGCACCCCGACCGGCTCGGACACCAAGCCCGGCTCAGGCGCCGCGACCGGAGCCGGTGCGACGCGCGACCCCGGTACCGAGCCCGGGTCCGGCAGCAAGTCGGCGTCCGCGCAGGACCTTGACGCCGACGGCGGCGACGACGACGCGCCGCAGGTCGATCAGCCCACGGCCGTGTTCAAGGCGCCGCGGCTGGACAAGCCTGCCGTCGATCAGCCGACGACGATGCTGAAGCTGGGCGGCGCCCCCGCCTCCCCGGCCGAAGGGGACGCCGAGCGGACCAGCAAGTTCGTCGCGCTGCGGAATCCCGACGACCCGGCGAACCGCAAGCCCCCGCAGGCGGCGCAGGCCCCGGAGACGCCCAAGCCCCGCACCGGTGTCACCGCCGCCAGGTCGCACGTCGGGCCGGACCGGACCACCCAGCAGCCGCTGCCGCCCAAGCCGCCGCTGGACCTGCTGGCGGAGCTGACGAACACCCCGCCGCCCCCGGAGACCCCGCTGCGCACGACGGTGCGCCGGGTGAAGATCTGGACGCCGCTGGTCGTCCTCCTGGTGATCATCCTCGGTGTCGTGCAGTCCATGCGGCCGCTGCCCGCGCCCACGCTCGACCTCACGGCGCAGGACAGCTTCACCTTCGAGGGTGGCAAGCCGGAGATCCCGTGGCCCGCCAGCGGGCAGGCCGCGCTCGACGTGCAGGGCATCGGCTCGTTCGGCTCGTCCGGCGACCAGAAGCCGGTGCCGATCGCCAGCGTCGCCAAGGTCATGACCGCGTACCTCGTCCTGCGCGACCACCCGCTCAAGAGCGGAGCCGAGGGCCCGAAGATCAAGATCGACCAGGCGGCGGAGGAGCAGTCGGAGGCGGGCGACGAGTCCACCGTGCACGTCTACGCCGGTGACTCGATCTCCCAGCGCGAGGCCCTCAGCGCCGTCCTGATCGCGTCCGCGAACAACGTGGCGCGGCTGCTGGCCCGCTGGGACGCGGGCTCGGAGAAGGCGTTCGTGGAGAAGATGAACGCCGCCGCGAAAGACCTCGGCATGACCAACACGACGTACACCGACCCGTCCGGGCTGAACAACACGACGGTGAGCACGGCCGTGGACCAGGTGAAGCTGGCCAAGGCGGCGATGAAGGAGCCCGCCTTCCGCGAGGTCGCGGCGATGATGTCGTACAACGACTACAAGGGCGAGAACCACCCCAACTGGAACCAGCTCGTCGGGCACAACGACGTCGTCGGCATCAAGACCGGCACCACCACCTCGGCGCTCGGCAACCTCGTCTTCGCGGCGAAGAAGGAGATCGGCGGCGAGACCCGGACCATCGTCGGTGCCGTGGTGCGCCAGCCGGACGTCGGCGGCGGCATCCTCGCCGCCGCGCTGGACTCCAGCGACAAGCTGATCCGGGCCGCCCAGGACACCCTGAAGTCGTCGACGATCCTGAAGAAGGGGAGCGTCGTCGGGTACGTCGACGACGGCCTCGGCGGCCGGACGCCGGTCGTCGCCACCAAGGACGTCAAGGCCGTCGGCTGGGGCGGACTGACCGTGAAGCTGACCTTCGCCGCGGACGACCTGCCGCACACGGCGAAGGCCGGCACCAAGGTCGGCACCCTCACGGTCGGCGACGGAGGCACCAGCGGCGCGGTGCAGGTGCCGGTGGCGCTGCGGGACGACCTCGTGGAGCCCGGGTTCACGGACAAGCTGACCCGCCTGGGCTGACGTCCGGCCCGCACCGGGCCGAAGCGACGCCCGCGCCCCCGCGCCCGTACGGCCGCGGGGGCGTCCGCGTCGTCCGGGGGAGCCGGAAGGGTCCCCGAAAACGCGGGAGGCACCGGTGCGGGGCCGCGTGCTAGCGTCACGAAACGGGGCAGTCGCCGGTCGTGGGAACGGGACACGGCCCAAAGGAGAAGACGGGACACGGGGAGTGCCTTCAGGTGGCCACTGCGGAGCCGACACGCGCCGACGACGCCGATTCGAGCCCGGGAGCCGGACCGCGACCACGCGTGCCCGAACCCCGTGGGGACCGCGATGAGCCCCGCCCGTCCGGATCCCGCCCGTCCGACTCACGCGCGTCCGACTCACGCGCGTCCGACTCACGCCCGTCCGGCCCCGGCCCGTCCGGGTCGCCGCCCGACCGGCCCGTGCCCGTCGAGCCGAAGGCGCCGTCGGCCGTGAACACCGCGCTCCTGGCCCTGCGCGAGCGCATGCTGCGCCACCCCGTGCTGTCCGTGACCGCCCTGGCCGGGGTGCTCCACATCGTGTGGTTCTTCACGTTCGCGAACAGTGGTGGCGACCTCGCGGCGCAGGACGCGTGGGCCGAGTTCGTCGGCCGGCACCCGGACTCGGCGTACAACCTCGCCTGGTACGGCGGCATGCACCCGGTGTCGTACAGCGTGATCTCGCCGTACCTGATGTCGGTGCTCGGCGTGCGCACGACGATGATGATCGCGGGGACGGTGTCGGCCGGGCTGCTGACGATGATCCTGATCCGCAGCCGGGCGGTCCGCAATCCGCTGTGGGCCTCGCTGGCGGGCCTGTTCGGGCTGCTGGCCAACGCGGTGTCGGGCCGGGTGACGTTCGGGCTCGGCATGATGCTCGGGCTCGGCGCGGTCGCCGCCGTGTTCTGCTGGCCCCACCGCTGGCGGCACGAGCGCTGGGCCAAGGGACTGTGCGCGGCCCCGCTGGCGGCCCTGTCGACGATGGCCTCGCCGGTCTCCGGGCTGTTCGTGGGCCTGGTGGCGGTGGCCCTGTTCCTGCAGAAGCGCCGCCCGGGCGCCTGGGCGCTGGGCGTGGCGCCGAGCGTGGTCGTGGCGCTGTCGGCGGTGCTCTTCCCCTTCTCCGGCACGCAGCCGATGGGCTTCGGTTCGGTGGTGCTGCCGGTGCTCTTCTCCGCCCTGGTGTACTGGGCGGTGCCGCGCACCTGGAAGACGGTGCGGATCACGTCGGCGGTCTACGGGCTGGCCGTGCTGCTGGTGTGGCTGATCAGCTCGCAGATCGGCTCCAACGTCACGCGGCTCGCGATGCTCTTCGCCGGGGTGGCGCTGGTGGCGGCGCTCCCGTTCACGGTGCCGAAGTCGCGCAAGTGGTACGCGCTGGTGGTCTCGCTCACCGGCTTCGTGGTCTGGATCGGCTTCAAGTCGGCCGACGACGCCATCCACACCACACCCGCCGCCTCCTGGGCGCGCGAGCTGGCCCCCCTCGTCAACGAGCTGCAGAAGGTCGGCGCGGAGCAGGGCCGGGTGGAGGCCGTGCCCGCCCGCTCGCACCGGGAGGCGTCGGCGCTGGCGCCGTACGTGAACCTGGCCCGCGGCTGGACCCGCCAGGCCGACATGGAGCGCAACCCGATCTTCTACGACGACACGCTCAACTCGGCGAACTACCACGACTGGCTCAAGCGCTGGGCGGTGCACTACGTGGTGCTGCCCAAGGGCGAGCCCGACGGCGACGGGGGCAAGCGCGAACGGGAGCTGCTCCAGCGGGGCCTGCCGTACCTGAAGCAGATCTGGGGCGACGCCAACTGGCAGCTCTTCCGGGTGACCGATCCGACGCCGCTGGCGGAGCCCCACGCGGTCGTCCGGCGGGCCGAGCAGGACGAGTGGGTCATCGACGTGCAGGAGCCCGGCCGCATCCTGGTGCGGATGCCGTACTCGCCGTGGCTGAGCCTGGTCGACGAGGAGGGCAACAAGCTGAAGCCGCCCCAGGAGACGGACGCCTCCAAGAACGCCCCGGAGGGCACCCCGAAGACGTACGACAACGTCAACGGCTGTCTGACGGAGACCGAGGAGACCGCGGACGGCGACGTGTGGACGACGCTCGTCGCGCCCGAGGCGGGGACGTACCGGCTGTCGGCGCCGTACGGGCTGAAGCGGGGCACGCCGTGCCCCGACGAGCTGAAGTAGCGCACCGGGCGGCCCCTTCGAGGGCCGCCCGATTGTTCATGTAGGTGAACACAGGTCAGCAAGGCGAACCTTTTTACCTGCTCTTGACCTTCCGCTTTCTTGTCGTGCCCGCGTCGGCGAACTCACGATGAGCGGGCACTTCGCGGCCTGCCACGCCCCTACCCCGCTCAAGCGAAGTGCCAACCGGCTGGGCGGAGTTCACAAGGCGGACCCCGGAAGGGGGGCACATGAACGGTCTCGACTGGTCCGTGCTCATCGGCTACTTCGCGGTGATGGTGGCGATCGGCGTCTGGTCGCACAAACGGGTGGACGACGTCAGCGACTTCTTCACGGCCGGCGGCAAGATGCCCTGGTGGCTGTCGGGCATCTCGCACCACATGTCGGGCTACAGCGCGGTGATGTTCACCGGCTACGCCGGCATCGCCTACACCTACGGCGTCACGTCCTTCGTGACGTGGTCGTTCCCGATCGCCCTCGGCATCGCCATCGGCTCCCAGCTCTTCGCGCCGCGCATCAACCGGCTGCGCTCACGGCTGCACGTGGCCTCGCCGCTCGAATACCTCAAGAACCGGTACAACCTGCCCACCCAGCAGGCGCTGGCCTGGTCCGGCATGCTGCTGAAGATCGTGGACGTGGCCGCGAAGTGGGCGGCCATCGCCACGCTGCTGTCCGTCTTCACCGGCATCACCCTCAACCAGGGCATCCTGATCACCGGCGTCATCACGGGCATCTACTGCACGATCGGCGGCCTGTGGGCGGACGCGCTGACGGAACTGGGCCAGTTCGTCATCCAGTTGCTGGCCGGCGTGGCGATGTTCGTGGCCGTCGTCCTCAAGCTCGGCGACCACGGCGGCTTCTTCGGCGTCTGGGACGAGCCCGCTCTCCAGGGCCACGCGAAACCACTGGTCGGCCCGTACGGGACGGTGTTCCTGCTGGCCTTCCTCTTCATCAAGCTCTTCGAGTACAACGGCGGCATGCTCAACCAGGCCCAGCGCTACATGGCCACGGCCAACGCCCGCGAGGCCACCCGGTCGGCGCGGCTGTCGGCGGTGCTGTGGCTGGTCTGGCCCCTGGTGCTCTTCTTCCCGATGTGGATGTCGCCGCTGCTGGTGCAGGCGCAGAAGCCGGACGGTTCCGACTCCTACGCGCTGATGACCGAGCAGTTGCTGCCGCACGGGCTGCTCGGGCTGGTCATCGTCGGTTTCTTCTCGCACACCATGGCCATGTGCTCCTCGGACGCCAACGCCATCGCGGCGGTGTTCACCCGTGACGTGGCGCCGGTGCTGTCCAAGCGGGCGCGGGGCTGGGGGCAGCGGTCGGGGCTGCTGGCGGCACGGCTGACGACGGTGGTCTTCCTCGGTCTGTCCATGGCGGTGGCGACGCAGGTCGACTCGCCGACGTTCAAGGACATCATCACCGTGGTCATCAAGTGGGTCGCCGGACTGATGGGCCCGATCGCGATCCCGATGATGCTCGGACTGCTGCGGCCCTTCCGCCGCTCCGGCCCGACGGCGGCGCTCACCAGTTGGGCGCTGGGCCTGGTCGCGTTCTGGCTGGTCAACTACCCGATCAACTGGAGCGTGGACGGCGGGGTGCCGCTCGAGTACCAGGTCTCCGTCCCGCTGGCGGTCTCCCTGGTCCTGTACGTCCTGGTCGGCTGGCTGAGGCCGGAGGACACCCCGGAGCGGCTCGCGATCATCGAGCGCGTCAACACGGACGGGGACGGCGACGACGCCTCCGGTGCGGCGGCCGCGGTCCCGGCACCGGCGGGCGGGGTGGACGGCGCGGTGGGGCGCAGCCGGGTGGGCGACTGAGGCCCGCCCGGACGGCGTACGGCCGGTGACCACCGCGGGTGGGCGCCGGCCGGGCCGCTCAGCGCAGTTCCTGGATGCGGATCTGGTTGCCGGCCGGGTCCCGGAAGGCGCAGTCCCGGACGCCGTACGGCTGCTCGGTCGGCTCCTGGACGATCTCGGCGCGGCCGGCGCGCACCTGCTCGAAGGTGCCGTCGAGGTCCTTGGTGGCCAGCAGCAGCCAGCCGTAGGTGCCCTTGGCCATCATCTCGGCGATGGTGCGTCGCTCGGTGTCGGTGATGCCGGGGTCCACGGCGGGCGGCGCGAGCAGCAGCGAGACGTCGGGCTGGCCGGCCGGTCCGACCGTGATCCAGCGCATCTTGCCGTTCCCGACGTCCTGGCGGACCTCGAAGCCGAGGACGTCCCGGTAGAAGGCCAGGGACGCGTCCGGGTCGTCGTGCGGGAGAACGGTGGTGTGAATGCTGATGTCCATGGCAGTCACGCTAGCCGCGGCGCCCGGGACGCCGCTTCTCGAAAACTGACGCGTTCCCCCGTGAGCCGCCCGGGAGCGCCTACCCCCGCGGGTACCGCGCCAGCCACCCGGGGGACGAGCCCGCCGGGCCGTGCAGGGCGGGGCCCTGGGTCATCTCCATGGCGAAGTCGTCGGCCAGTTCCAGGAGGGTGGGGCGGCCCTCCAGTTCGGCCAGCCAGGCCGGGGGCAGCGCCGTCTCGCCGTGCAGGGCGCCGAGCAGCCCGCCGGTCAGGGCGCCGGTCGCCGCCGAGGGGCCGTCGTGATTGACGGCCAGGCGCAGCCCGTGCCGTACGTCCTCGCCGACCAGGGCGCAGTACACGGCGGCGGCGACCAGGCCCTCCGCCGTCCCCGCGCCGATCAGCTCGGTCACCCGGGCCGGGTTCGGCAGTCCCTGCCGCACCGTGCCGAGGGCCTGCTGCAGGGCGGTCGCCACGGCTTCGTGCCCGGGCCGGGTCACGAGCAGCGCCAGCGCCCGCTGCACGGCGGCGTCCAGGCTCTCGCCGCGGGCCAGCCCGTGCACGACCACGGCGTAGGCGCCCGCCGCGAGGCGGCCGGTGGGGTGGCCGTGGGTCTGTGCCGCGCACTCCACGGCGAGCTGGGCGACCAGTTGGGGCTCCCAGCCGACCAGGAGCCCGAACGGCGCCGAGCGGGCGGCGGCCTCGGGGCCGCGCTCGTCGGGGTTCTTGGGTGCCTCGGGGGTGCCCATCGTCTCGTCGCCGAGTCCGAGCAGCAGGGCGCGCGGGGCACCCCGGCGGACGTACAGCCACTCCTCGCGGGCCAGCCAGCCGTCGTCCTTTCGCCGCAGGTCGGGGCCCCAGTCGCGCTGGGTGGCCGCCCAGCGCCGGTAGGCCCGGTGCAGGTCGGTCGGCGGATGCCAGGCGCCGGTGTCGCGCCGTACCTGGGCGCGGATCAGCCCGTCCACGGAGAAGAGGGTGAGCTGGGTGAGGTGGGTGACGGCACCGCGCCGGCCGTAGGCGGAGGCCAGGTCGGACAGCCCGTCGGTGCCGTGGGCCTCCCGGATCGCGTCGAGGGCGAGGGAGTCGACGGGCGCCCCGAGGGCGTCGCCGACGGCCACGCCGAGCAGCGTCCCGCGCACCCGGCTGCGGAAGTCCTGCTGCTCGGCACGCCCCCAGACGGCACCGGTCGTCCCGCCCACCTGGACCTCCCCTCGGCACTGTCCACCACTGTCCGTACGTACGACGTCCAGCACTGTATGCGAACGGGGACGGTCGGTTCAGGGGCCGGGCGGGCGGGATCGGTGTGTAAACGTTCACGACCGGGGTGGTGGAAGGGACTCCCCGCTTCCGCCGTCCGGACCCATCGGGCGGGAGGCCCGTTCGCGAGAGGCTCAAGGCGTTCCGAGTCCGGCCCCGTCGAGGGGAAACCCCGTGTCCGTTCGCCCCGCCGCCGCCCCGTCCCGGCCGAAGACGCAGCGCGGGCGCGTGCTGCCGGTCGTCGCCGCGCTCGCGGTCCTGGGCGGCGGTCCCGCCGCGACCGGCTCCCTGGCGGCCCACGGCGCCCGGACCCGGCCGGCATGACGGCGGCCCACCAGCACCTCTTCGACCTGGTGGACACGGCCGTGTGCGGGACCCTGTGTGCCGGCGCCGTCGCGGGCTTCGCAATAGTGCTGCCATGACCAAGATTTCCCGCAACACCGTGTTACTGGCCTCCACCGTGCTCACCGCGGTCCTCGCCCTCTACATCGCCCTCGTGGCCCTCGGGAACATCACGGACTTCGACAACAACCAGCAGTACGTCCATCACGTCCTCGCCATGGACACCACGTTCAAGGACGACGACCTCATGTGGCGGGCGATCACGAGCAAGGGTCTCCAGGACACCGCCTACGTGGCGATCATCGTCTGGGAGACCGCGGCGGCACTCGTGCTGATATGGGCGACCTGGCTGTGGATACGCGGGCAGCAGGCACCCGCGCGGCGTTTCACCACGTACGGGACGCTCATGCTGATGCTGCTGTTCGGGGCCGGGTTCCTCGCGATCGGCGGGGAGTGGTTCGCCATGTGGCAGTCGAAGGACTGGAACGGGCTGGACGCCGCGACGCGGGTGCTGCTCTTCAGCGGCGTCGTGCTGATCGTGGCGCACCTGCCCTCGGGCGAGGCGGAGGCTAGGCGACCACGGTGACCGTCGTGCCGGACGTGCCGAACTCCCAGAGCGCGTCCCCGTCCGCCTTGGGCAACCGTATGCCGCCGGTCCTGGCACCGGCGGCGGCCGGCGGGGGCGAGGAGCCGTCCACCGCGTTGGAGAAGGCGACCCAGACGCCGTCGGCCTGGGTGAAGTACATGATCTGCTCGATCCGGACCCCGTCGGAGCCCGTCGTCGGGTCCTGACGGCGGGTGCCGACGCTGTACTTGCCGGGGGCGGGGTCGACCGTCCCCGGCCACACCTTGAAGGACCGCCGGGTGGCGTCGCTGGCGTCGACCAGCCACACCCGGTCCTGGCCCACCGAGTAGACGACGCGCCGCCCGGTGCCGGAGCCCTCCGGCACCGGGGCCGGCGCGGTCTCCTTCGGCGTGGGGTGCGCGTCCGCCGACGCCGACGGGCGCGGCTTCGCCGCGGCGGCGGCGGTGGGGTGGGGTCCCTGGTCGGCCTGCACGGCCAGGACGGTCACCGCCGCGATCGCCCCCACGGTCAGACCGGAGACCCACGCCCAGGAGGGAAGTCGGGCTGGCACGGGCACGCATCTCCTCAGCTACGAGAACCCCGACACACCGGGGGCCCGATCATCGTACTGCGCGCCCGCCGCCCTCCCGAAGCGCGCGCCCGCGGCTCTCAGTCCAGGACCGGCAGCAGCTCCGGCAGGTGCCCGTCCGACTCCCGCGCCGCCCGCTGCCGTTCCTCGGGGACCGGTCCGTACAGGGTGGTGCGCGGCTTCGCCGGGCGGCCCGCCGCGTCCGCGACCGCGATCAGGTCCTTGACCGACTTGTACGACCCGTACGACGAGCCCGCCATGCGGGAGATCGTCTCCTCCATGAGGGTGCCGCCCAGGTCGTTGGCGCCGGAGCGGAGCATCTCCGCCGCACCCTCGGTGCCCAGTTTGACCCAGCTCGTCTGGATGTAGGGGATGTGCGGGTGCAGGAGCAGGCGGGCCATCGCCGTCACCGCGCGGTTGTCCCGCAGGGTGGGGCCGGGCCGGGCGATGCCCGCCAGGTAGACCGGCGCGTTGGTGTGGATGAAGGGGAGGGTCACGAACTCCGTGAAGCCGCCCGTGCGCTGCTGGATCCCGGCGAGGGTGCGCAGGTGGCCCAGCCAGTGGCGGGGCTGGTCGACGTGGCCGTACATCATCGTGGACGAGGAGCGGATGCCCAGCTCGTGGGCGGTCTCGATCACCTCGATCCAGGTGGCCGCCGGCAGCTTGCCCTTGGTGAGGATCCAGCGGACCTCGTCGTCGAGGATCTCCGCCGCCGTGCCCGGGACCGAGTCGAGGCCCGCCTCCTTGGCGGCGCTCAGCCACTCGCGGACCGACATGCCGGTGCGGGTCGCGCCGTTGACGACCTCCATCGGCGAGAAGGCGTGCACGTGCATGCCGGGGACGCGGGCCTTGACCGCCTTCGCGATGTCGAAGTACGCGGTGCCGGGCAGGTCCGGGTGGATGCCGCCCTGCATGCAGACCTCCACCGCGCCCACCTCCCACGCCTGCTGGGCCCGGTCGGCGACCTGGTCGAGGGAGAGCGTGTAGGCGTCGGCGTCGGTGCGGCGCTGGGCGAAGGCGCAGAACCGGCAGCCGGTGTAGCAGACGTTGGTGAAGTTGATGTTGCGGGTGACGATGTACGTCACGTCGTCGCCGACGACGCTCTTGCGCACGTCGTCCGCGACGCCGCACAGGGCGTCCAGGGCCGGGCCGTCGGCGTGCAGCAGGGCGAGGGCCTCGGCGTCCGTCAGCCGCGTCGGGTCGTCGGCGGCCGTGGCCAGCGCGGCGCGCACGTCGGTGTCGATGCGCTCGGGGGCCATGCCGGGCGCGGCGGCCTCGCGCAGGGCGCCCCAGTCGCCGTACACCTCGTCGAAGTCGTCGCGGCGGTCCGAGGTGCGTCCCTCGGTGTCGATGGTGGTGTGCAGGTCGGTGCGGCCGCTCGCGGTGAACACCTCGTCCGGCTCCTGCCAGGCGTGTCCCTCGACCACCGCGTCCTCGCGGGCGAGGCCCGTCTCCGGGTCGGCGAGCGCGGCCACGTGCGGGCGCAGCCGCGGGTCCAGCCAGGGCTCGCCGCGCCGCACGAACTCCGGGTACACGCAGAGGCGTTCGCGCAGCTCGAAGCCGGCCGTCCGGGACTTCGCGGCGAGTTCGTCGATCTGCGGCCAGGGACGCTCGGGGTTGACGTGGTCGATGGTGAGCGGGGAGACGCCGCCCCAGTCGTCGATGCCGGCGCCGATCAGCCGCTCGTACTCCGCGTCCACCAGGTTCGGCGGGGCCTGGAGGCAGGCGGACGGTCCCATGATGTGCCGGGCGACGGCGACCGTGGCGACCAGCTCGTCCAGCTCCGCGTCCGGCATGCCGCGCATCGCGGTGTCCGGCTTGGCGCGGAAGTTCTGGATGATCAGCTCCTGGATGCCGTGGTACGCGCGGGAGACGCGGCGCAGCGCGAAGAGGGACTCGGCCCGCTCCTCGTAGGTCTCGCCGATGCCGATGAGGATGCCGGAGGTGAAGGGGACCGAGGAGCGCCCGGCGTCCTCCAGGACGCGCAGCCGCACGGCGGGCTCCTTGTCCGGGGAGCCGTGGTGCGGGCCGCCGGGCTCGGACCACAGGCGGGTCGCGGTGGTCTCCAGCATCATGCCCATGGACGGCGCGACGGGCTTGAGACGCTGGAAGTCCGTCCAGGTCAGGACGCCCGGGTTGAGGTGCGGGAGGAGGCCCGTCTCCTCCAGGATCCGGATCGAGATCGCCCGGACGTAGGCGATCGTGTCGTCGTAGCCGTGCGCGTCCAGCCACTCCCGGGCCTCCGGCCACCGCTCCTCGGGCTTGTCGCCGAGGGTGATGAGGGCTTCCTTGCAGCCGAGGGCGGCGCCCTTGCGCGCGATGTCGAGCACCTCGTCCGGCGACATGAACATCCCGTGGCCCGACCGGCGCAGCTTGCCGGGGACGGTGACGAAGGTGCAGTAGTGGCACTTGTCCCGGCACAGCCGGGTCAGCGGGACGAAGACGCTCTTGGAGTACGTGATGACGCCGGGCCGACCGGCGGCCTCCAGGCCCGCGTCCCGGACCCGGGCGGCGGACGCCGTGAGGGCGTCGAGGTGCTCGCCGCGCGCCTGGAGCAGCACGGCGGCCTCGGCCACGTCGAGGGCGACCCCGTCCCGGGCGCGTTTGAGGGCGCGACGCAGGGAGTTCTCGGTGGGGCCGGCGTTGTCGGCGGGTCCGGTTCCGGAGGTCGCGGGAGTCGTCATCCTTCGAGGATACGAGCGGCGTGATCAACACGGGGATCCCGTCCCGGCCGCCCGCGGGCGGTTTCCGGCCCTCCATGCCGTCGCCATGCCGCGTCCACGCCGACTCCATGCCGACTCCATGCGCCGAACCCCTTTCCTTGCCCGGGAGTTCACGGCTCAATACGAGGGTTGCACGCACCACCCCGCGCCACCGATGTCATGTCACTGACGACACTGGGAGCAGCAGCATGTGCGAGAGCGACCACGGGCACGACCCCACCGGAATCGGCAGACGCACGGTGTTCGTGACGGGAGCCGCCGCCGCGCTTACCTTGGGTGGCGTGAGCTTCGCCTCGGCCGCACCCTGGGAACGGCGGACCAGGACCCTGCGCGGCACCCTGCCGCCCGGCTCCCCCGACTTCGTGTACGTCCCGGTCGACGTCCCCGGGGGCGTGCGCGAGATCCACGTCGCCTACACCTACGACCGCCCCGCCGTCCCGGCCGGCACCCAGGGCAACGCCCTCGACATCGGCCTCTTCGACGAGCGCGGCACCGGCCTGGGCGGCCCGGGCTTCCGGGGCTGGTCGGGCGGGGCGCGCACGGAGTTCTTCGTCCGCGCGGACGCCGCCACCCCGGGCTACCTCCCCGGGCCGGTGCGGCCGGGCACCTGGCACATCGCGCTCGGCCCGTACACGGTGGCGCCGCAGGGGCTGTCGTATGAGATCACGGTCACCCTGACCTACGGCGAACAGGGCGAGACCCCGCGCCCGGTGTACCCGCCCGAGCGGGCCGTGGGGCGGGGCCGCGCCTGGTACCGGGGCGACTGCCACCTGCACTCCGAGTACTCCGACGGCCGCTACACCCTCGCCGAGATCGCGGAGCTGGCGCGGGCGGCGGGCCTGGACTTCATCAACTCCTCGGAGCACAACACGCATGCCGCGCACGCGCACTGGGCGGATCACGCCGGGGACGACCTGCTGGTCCTGCTCGGCGAGGAGGTGACGACCCGCAACGGCCACGTCGTCGCCCTCGGCACCGAGCCCAGCACCTTCGTCGACTGGCGCTACCGGGCCCGCGACAACCGCTTCGGCCGCTTCGCCCGGCGCATCCGCCGCGCCGGCGGCCTGGTCGTCCCGGCCCACCCGCACGCCACCTGCATCGGCTGCAACTGGAAGTTCGGCTTCGGCGAGGCCGACGCGGTCGAGGTGTGGAACGGTGCCTACACGCCCGACGACGAGGTGGCCCTGGCCGACTGGGACGGCATGCTGGTCGCCTCGGTCCGCGACGGCGGGCGGGACTGGCTCCCGGCCATGGGCAGCAGCGACTCCCACCGCTCCCCCGACGTGATCGGCCGCCCGCAGACCGTCGTCCTCGCCGACGACCTGACCCGGGAGGCGATCCAGGAGGGCATCCGGGCCGGACGGTCGTACGTCGCCGAGTCCTCGAAGGTGGCCCTGTCCCTCACCGCGTCCGGCGGCCGGGGCGAGCACGCGGGCATCGGCGAGCGGCTGCGCGTGGACCGCGACACCCCGGTCACCGTCCGCCTGGAGGTCACCGGCGCCCCCCGCTGCACGGTCCGGTTCGTCACCGACCAGGGCGTGCTGTTCACCGGCGACCCCCTGCCGGTGTCGGGCGCGGGCACCGTGGAGTGGCGCACGACCGCCTCGTACGCGGCCTACGTCCGGGCGGAGGTGCGGCACGAGACGGCGGCGGGCCCGCTGCCGGGCGCCCTTGCGGCGTTCACCAACCCGGTGTTCCTGGGACGTTAGGGGAGTGTCGTTCGGATCAGGCCGACTCCGGGCGACGGTGCCCTGTGTGCGGACCCCGCGCCCCCGGGACGATCCGAACGACCCCCCCAGGGCCGGCGCGGGTCCGCCCGCGCCGCCATCCGCCTCCCGGCCCCGTTCTCCCCTCCCCCGCGGGGTTTTCCGGGGACGATGGAGGCAACCGAGACAGGAGCGTGAACGACCGATGCCATCCTCGTCCTACGCCGAGACCAAGTACCGCGCCGTCACGGCCTTCCAGCGGCGGCTCAACGCGCTCGTGCGCCGGCTGCCCGGCCAGACCCTGCTGGAGACCACCGGCCGCGTCTCCGGCCGGCCCCGCCGCACCCCGGTCGGCGGCCGCCGCACCGGCGACACCTTCTGGTTGGTGTCGGAGTTCGGCGAACGCTCCCAGTACGTGCGCAACATCAAGGCCGACCCGCGGGTCCGGGTCCGGCTGCGCGGCCGCTGGTACCCGGGCACGGCCCACCTCCTGCCCGACGACGACCCGCTCGCCCGCCTGCGCCGCCTCCCGCGCTACAACAGCCTCGCGGTACGGGCGATGGGCGTGGGGGAAGGGCTGCTGACGGTACGGGTGGAGCTGGAGGGGCCCGGGACGAAAAGCTGATGGAGAACCTGTGATCGGCGTCTCCCACGGCTGACGCGGTCGCCATGCACAAGGCAAACTGGCCTGGTTGCTCAGGATGTCTAGGGGGACGGCATGGACGGTGGACCGCGGGTTCCGCAGCAGCGGCGTCCCGGACACCCGGCGGAACCGGACGGATCGGCCGCGCTCCGCTTCGGCGTGCTCGGTCCGGTGCGCGCCTGGCGGGGCGAGGAGGCGCTGGCCACCGGCTCGCCCCAGCAACGCGCCCTGCTGGCCGCCCTGTTGCTGCGCGAGGGCCGCACGGCGACCGCGGCCGAGCTGATCGACGCCCTGTGGGGCGACCGGCCGCCCTCGCAGGCCCTGGCGGCGGTACGGACGTACGCCTCCCGGCTGCGCAAGGTCCTCGACCCCGGCGTGCTGGCCAGCGAGTCGGGCGGGTACGCCGTACGGGGCCTGGCCGAGGGGGCGTTGGACCTGGCGCGGGCCCAGGACCTGGCCGCCGAGGCCGAGAAGGCCAGGAGCTCCGGGGACCTGTGCCACGCCCGTGACCTGCTGCGCCGCGCGCTGGCGCTGTGGGACGGCGAGGCACTGGCCGGCGTGCCGGGGCCGTACGCCGACACGCAGCGCGCCCGGCTGGGCGAATGGCGGCTCCAACTCCTGGAGACCCGCCTCGAGATGGACCTCGAACAGGGCTGCCACGCCGAGTCCGTCTCGGAGCTGACGGCGCTCACGGCGGCCCACCCGCTGCGCGAACGCCTGCGCGAGCTGCTGATGCTGGCCCTGTACCGCAGCGGCCGCCAGGCGGAGGCCCTCGCCGTCTACGCGGACACGCGCCGCCTGCTCGCCGAGGAACTGGGCGTCGACCCGCGCCCCGGCCTCCAGGAACTCCAGCAGCGCGTCCTCCGGGCCGATCCACAGCTCGCCGAGCCCCCGGCCCCGGCCGAGCAGACGGCGGCGCCCAGGGTGCGCCCGGCGCAACTCCCGGCCTCGGTACCCGACTTCACCGGACGCGCGTCCTTCGTCCGCGAGCTGAGCGACGTCCTGTCCTCGGCGTCCGAGGGCGCGGCGGCGGGCCGTGTGATGGCCGTCTCGGCGCTGGCCGGCATCGGCGGCGTCGGCAAGACCACCCTCGCGGTGCACGTCGCCCACCAGGCGCGCGCCGCCTTCCCCGACGGGCAGCTCTACGTCGACCTCCAGGGCGCCGGAGCGCGGCCCGCCGAGCCGGAGACGGTCCTGGGCTCCTTCCTGCGTGCCCTCGGCACCGCCGACTCGGCCATCCCCGACTCGCTGGAGGAGCGGGCCGCCCTGTACCGCTCGGTCCTGGACGGCCGCCGTGTCCTCGTCCTCCTCGACAACGCCCGTGACGCCGCCCAGGTGCGGCCCCTGCTGCCGGGCACGGAGGGCTGCGCCGCGCTGGTGACGGCACGGGTGCGGATGGTGGACCTGGCCGGGGCGCACCTGGTCGACCTGGACGTGATGTCGCCCGAGGAGGCGCTGGACCTCTTCACGAGGATCGTGGGCGCGGAGCGGGTCGCCTCGGAGCGGGAGGCGGCACTCGACGTGGTCGGCGCGTGCGGTTTCCTGCCGCTGGCGATCCGCATCGCCGCGTCCCGGCTGGCGTCCCGCCGTACGTGGACCGTGTCGGTGCTGGCCGCGAAGCTGGCGGACGAGCGGCGCCGGCTGGACGAGCTGCAGGCCGGTGACCTGGCGGTCGAGGCCACCTTCGAACTGGGCTACGGCCAGCTCGAACCGGCCCAGGCCCGTGCCTTCCGGCTGCTGGGCCTGGCCGACGGCCCGGACATCTCCCTCGCGGCCGCGGCGGCGGTCCTGGACCTCCCGGCGCAGGAGACGGAGGACCTCCTGGAGTGCCTGGTGGACACGTCGCTGCTCGAATCGGCGGCGCCGGGCCGCTACCGCTTCCACGACCTGGTCCGCCTCTACGCGCGTGCCTGCGCGGAACGCGACGAGCAGCCCCCGGGCGAGCGGGCGGCGGCGCTGTCGCGGCTGCTGGACTTCTACCTGGCCACGGCGGCGCAGGTGTACGCGATCGAGCGGCCGGGGGACCGGCTGGTGGACGGTCTGGAGCCGACGGAGTACCCGGGACTGGCGTTCACCGAGGGCTCCGCGGCGCTGGACTGGCTGTACACCGAGGCGGCCCCGCTGCTGGCGTGCGTGCGGCAGTCGGCCGGGACGGCGCGGCTGCGACGAGCGGTGGACCTGCTGTGGGCGGCCAAGGACCTGACGGAGTCCGGGGCCAACTCCCACCAGTACGAGACGACGGCCAGGGCGATGTGCGACGCCACCGCCGCCGCGGCGGACACCCGCGCCGAGGGCCGGGCCCGCACCGTCCTCAGCGACGTGCTCCTGGTGTCCGGCCGCATCCGGCACGCGGAGGAGGAGGCACGGCTGGCCATGCGGCTGGCCGGTTCGGTGGCCGACTCGGCCGCCGTGAGCTGGGTGGCCAACAACCGGGGCCTGGTCCGGCTGCACCAGAGCCGCTTCGCCGAGGGCAAGGACTTCTTCGACCGCGCCATCGCGGGTTTCCGGGCGACGGACAACCGTGCGGGCGAGGCGTCCGCGCTGTCCAACCTCTCCCGCGCCCAGCTCGGCATGGGCAACGTCGCGGCGGCCGTGGACATCGCCCGGCAGGGGCTCGCGGTCTACGCGGAGCTGGGCCGGACCATGCGCCTGGCCAACGGGCACTTCGCGGTGGGGGTCGCACTGACCCGGGCGGGCCGCCACGAGGAGGCGCTGGGCGAGTTCACCGAGGCGCTGGACATCTTCGGCGACCACCGGCAGCGCCTGTGGCAGGGGGCCACCAACTTCCGCCTCGCCGAGGTGCACCTGGACGCCGGACGGCCCTCGGCCGCGGCCCAGCACGCCGAGCAGGCACTCGCCCTCGGGAGCATCGGCGGCGACCGGATGCGGGGCAACGTCCTGGCCCTGCTGGGACGTGCCCTGTCGGCCCTGGGGCAGGCGGACCGCGCGCGGGCGTGCTGGCGCGAGGCGCTGAGCCTGTACGAGCAGCACGACGCCCAGGAGGCGGGCGAGGTACGCGCGCTGCTGGCCCGCACCGCGGCGCGCTGACCCGGTCGCGGGCCGGCGCGGCCGGGTGCGTTCAGCGTTCGTTTATCCGCGCCTGGCACTGTCGTCTCCGTCAGACCGTCGCGTCGGGGGGCAGACGGATGACGAACCGAGCCCACCAGTTAGTGTGCGGCTCCGCACGCCCGTCCGGCGGCCCACGGGGGAGCCGTCGGACGGGCGTTGCTACCTCGTCACGACCCATGAGGAGCGAAGTCCATGAGCGACAAGATGAAGGACGCGGACGCCACACCGCAGGACAACCACATGCCCGCTCCGCCGGCCGCGGAGGAGCCCGTCACGACGCTCGACAACCACATGCCGAGCGAGCCGGCGAAGGACACGATCACCACGATGGACAACCACATGCCCGCCCCGCCCGCCCTGGGACGGGACGGCGACGGCAAGTAGACCTTCCTCCGCACGGGGAACGGCCGCGGCGGCGCGGAGGGGAGCCGCCGCGGCCGACGTGTGTCCGGGGCCGGGCCGGAAGGGCCCGGTGATCCGCCGGGTGGTCCGCGCGCCGGCCTACCGTCCGACCGGCGTCGCGTCGGCGCGCGGACCGGTGTCCGCCGGGGTCACAGCGGCGCCGCCACGGAAGGGTCCAGCTCGCAGTGGTCCGGGTCGGCGGCGCCGTCGTAGGGGACGCGGACCGGGGTCACGCCCTGCGCCGGGACGGTGACCTCCTCGGTGCCCTCGCCGAGCGTCGTGCCGTCGGCGTCCTTGAAGAGGACCGTGACGGGGAACGTGTACTCCCTGGCGTTCGGGTTGCCGACCTCGACGGTGGCCCACGGCTGGGCCTCCGTGGCGCAGGTGACGACGGACAGGGTGGCGGCCTCCACGCCGTCGGTGCCGCCGGTGCCGCCCGTGTCGTCGTCGTGGGTGTCGTCGTGGTCGCGGTAGCCGCTGCCGCCACTGCCGTAGGTGTCGTCGTCGTCCTTGTAGGCGTCGCCGCCGCCCGACGCGGACGACGACGAGTCGTGGTCCTGGCCGGAACTGCTGCAGCCGCCGCCCCCGTCGCCCCCGTGACCGTGGCCGTGGCGGCCGGTCGAGAAGCCGGTCAGGCCGAGGACCACCAGTGCCGAGACCGCCGTGTACCTGAGTGCCCGCCCCCGTGTCGTCATGATGATCACGCTAGTGCCCGCATGTCACGGACACGTCACCGGCCGGGCACGGCCCCTCACGTCGTACGGGCCGTTCCCGTGCCCTTCTCCGCGTCCAGCGCGTACACGCAGCGGTCCTTGCTGCACGCGTACACGATGCCGTCGCGGACGACCGGGGAGCCGGTGATCTCGCCGCCGGTGGCGAGCTTCCAGCGCAGGCGGCCGTCGTCGGCCTTCAGCGTGTAGAGCAGGTGGTCCGTCGAGCCGAAGTGGATGCGGCCCTCGGCGACCGCCGGGGCGCCCACGATGTCGCCGCCCGCCTGGAAGCGCCACTTGGGGGTGCCGGTGACCGCGTCCAGCGTGTACAGGCCCTTGCCGCTGCCCACATGGACGTGGCCCGCGGCGACCAGGACCGGGTCGGTCGAGGAACGGGCCTCGGTCGCGATGCGCCAGCGGTCGCGGCCGTCGGTGGCGTCCAGGGCGTAGACGGTGCCCAGGTAGTCGGCGAGGTAGACGCCGCCGCCGGTGACGGCCGGGCCCGGCACGAAGGCGGGTGGGGCCAGGAAGACCGCCGGGGCCTCGAAGTGCCAGCGGACGTGGCCCGAGGCGACCTCCAGGGCCAGGACCCGGGTGCCGGCCGCGACGTAGACGTAGCCGTCGGGCGCCTGGGTGAGGCGGACGGGGACCCCGCCGCAGGAGGCCGCGTCGCCGATCGGGTACGACCATCTCTCGTCGCCGGTACGGGCGTCCAGGGCACGAAGGCGGGCGTCCTGCCAGACGTACGCCGTGCCGTCGTGGAGGGCGGCGCCGGCCTCGGGGGACTCGAAGTCGGTCTGGGCGCCGGTGATCTCCCACAGCTTCTGGCCGGCCGACGCCTCCCACGCCTGGACGCCGCCGCCGCGCGTGGCGGTGAGGACGGTGCCGCGCTCGGCCTGCAGCGAGTACACCCAGGCGTCGGTCTGCACGCGCCACAGGTCGGCGCCCTCGCGGGCGTCCAGGGCGAAGAGGGTGGGCCCGTCGGAGGCGTGGACGCGGCCGTCGGCGACCGCCATCGACCAGGCGACGTCCCGGGTCTTGAAGCGGCGCCGTCCGGTGCCCACGTCCAGGGCGTGCACCTCGAAGGAGGTGACGTAGACCAGTTCCCCGGCGACCCGGGGCGTGCCCCAGACGTCGTTGGACATGCGGAACCGCCAGGGCCGCCACCCGGCCGGCGAGGCCTCCGGGGAGGGGGCCGGCACGGGCGCGGGGGCCGGTACGGCCGGGTCGGCGCCGTTGACGCCGGGGCGCGGGCGGGACCAGGACGCGGCGAGGGCGGACTCCGGCGGGGGTGCGGCGACGGCGGCGGCGCGCATGTCGGCGACGCGCGGCCCGGGGCCGATGGGCACCGCCGCGCCGGGCAGCCGGACCGGCCCGCCGTCGGGGGCGCCGACGGGAGCGGGCACCGCCGGACCGTGCGCGGGCGGCGCCGGTACGACGGGGTCGTGTGCGGGCGGGGGCGGCAGCGGGGGCGCCTGGACGGGAGCGCGGGCGCCGGACGGGCCGCCGCCGCGGCCACCGCCCGTGGTGGCGGGCCTGACCGCGGGACGGCCGCCCCGGCGGCCCTCGATCAGGCTCACGGCCCGCTCGGGCAGCCACGCCGAGGCCGTACCGCTGTCGTCGGAACCCGAGCCGAAGAGGTGCGGGGCGAGCTGGGCCTGGAGGTCGGCCGGGTTGGGGCGGGCGGTGGCCTCCATCTGCATGCAGGACTCGATGAGCGGGCGCAGCTCGTCGGGCAGGCCCTCCAGGTCGGGGCCCTCGCGCAGCAGCATGAAGACCGTCTCGACCGGGTTGGCGCCGTGGAAGGGCGGGTGCCCGGTGGCGGCGAAGACCAGCATGGAACCGAGCGAGAACACGTCGCTGGCGCCGGTGACGCTGCGGGAGTCCTTCGCCTGCTCCGGGGACATGTAGGCGGGGGTGCCGACGGCGACGTTCGTCATGGTCAGCCGGGTGTTCGAGACGCCGGACGCGATGCCGAAGTCGATCACGCGGGGCCCGTCCTCGACGACGAGGACGTTGGAGGGCTTCAGGTCGCGGTGGACCAGGCCCGCGCCGTGGATCGACTGGAGGGCCTCCGCGACCCCCGCCGCCAGCCAGCGCACCGCCTGGGCCGGCAGCGGTCCGCACTCGTTCACTATCTCCTCGAGGGAGGGTGCGGGCACGTAGGCCGTGGCCAGCCAGGGCACGGCGGCGCGCGGGTCGGCGTCGACCACGGCCGCCGTGTAGAAGCCGGACACCGCGCGGGCCGCCTCCACCTCGCGGGTGAAGCGCACGCGGAAGAGCTGGTCCTCGGCCAGTTCCGTGCGCACCGTCTTGATCGCCACGCGCCGCCCGGACGCCGAGCGCGCGAGATAGACCAGCCCCATGCCGCCGGCGCCCAGCCGCCCCAGCACCTCGAACGGCCCGATCCGCCGCGGATCGTGCTGCGTCAGCTGATCCACCACTTGCCTGCCACCTCCCCGTACGGGCCGCGCCACCCACGAATGTGCGCGACCGAAGTGCAGCGTCTCACCACCGCACCTCCGTGGCGCCACGCACCCCGATTCTTCCTGTCCGAAGCGCTGGTGGCGAACCTGGCGACAAACGGGGTGTCCTGCCCGATTACGGGCAAAGGGTTGGGGCCACGGCACCCGCCGTCCGCGCCGGTCCGGCCCCCTCAGCGCTGCAGCAGCGCGAACGAGGCCCCCTGCCCGTCGGAGACCACGGCCACCCGCCCGTACGACGTCTCGAAGGGCGGGACGCGCACCCGTCCGCCGAGCCGGGCCACCGCCGCGAGTCCGGCGTCCACGTCCTCGACCCGGAAGTGGACGAGGAAGTGCGGCGGCATCTCGGCGGGGAACACGTCCGAGACCCGGGCGCGACCGAAGTCGGGAGAGGCGCCCGGGCCGAAGAGCGCGTCGCGGAAGAGGCCGCCGTAGAAGGCGTTGGCGGCCTCCGTGTCCCGGGTGTACAGCTCCGCCCAGGCGAAGGTGCCCGGTGCGCCCCGACGCCCGAAGCCGGTACGGCGGCCCGGCTGCCAGAGCCCGAAGACCGCGCCGTCGGGGTCGGCGGCGAGAGCGGCGGTGCCCAGCCCGCCGACCGGGTGGGGCGGGGTGACGAGCTGCCCGCCGCCCGCCCTGATCCGCGCGGACAGGGCTACGGCGTCGGGGGTGTGGAAGTACACGGACCACACGGTGGGCATCCGGCCGTCCGTCTTGCGGACCAGCGCCGCGACCGGCTCGCCGTCCAGGCACGCCCGCACCGACTCCCCCTCCGCCTCCGGCTCCTCCGGGTCCCGGAAGGTCCAGCCGAACAGCTCGCCGTAGAAACGCCTGCCCGCCTCCACGTCGGAGAGCTGTGCGTCCACCCAGCAGGGATCGCCCTCCCGGCGGGCGGGCGCACCGTCCGCCGAATCCGACGACTGAGACGTCCTCTTCTCGAATGCCCCGTTTTCGGCCATGCCGTCAAAGTAACCGTGCCGACCGCGCCCCGCAGAGCGGGCGCACCCGCCTCTCTTCGCCCCCGCACCCCATTTGCAGTCGGCCGAATCGCGCTCGGATCCCCCGTCGGTAAGCTGACGGCATGACAGGACAAGTGCGTACCGTCGACGGCCGCGTGGCCGGTCGACGTGGGCAGGCGACCCGGCAGAAACTGCTCGACTGCCTCAGCGAAATGCTCAGCTCCTCCCCCTATCGCGATGTCAAAGTCATCGATGTCGCCCGCCGGGCGGGCACCTCGCCGGCGACCTTCTACCAGTACTTTCCGGACGTCGAGGGCGCCGTCCTGGAGATCGCCGAGCGCATGGCCGCGGAGAGTTCCTCGCTCGGCGAGCTGACCGCGGGCCGCTCGTGGACCGGCAAGGCCGGCTGGCAGACGGCACAGGAACTCGTCGACGGATTCCTGGAGTTCTGGCGGAAGAACGACGCGATTCTGCGCGTTGTGGATCTCGGTGCGGCGGAGGGCGACAAGCGGTTCGCCAAAATCCGCATGAAGATCCTGAATTCGGTGAATTCCTCCCTCGCGGATTCCGTCGCGGATCTCCAGGCAAAGGGCAGGGTCGACAAGGACGTGAACCCCGCGGCGATCGCCGGGTCGCTCGTCGTCATGCTCGCCGCCGCCGCTTCGCACCAGAAGTCGTTCTCCTCCTGGGGCGTGAAACAGGCCGAACTCAAGCCGCATCTCGCTCTGTTGACGTATCTCGGCATCACCGGGAAGAAGCCCTCCAAGTAGGAACCACGCGGCAGCCTGTCATCTTCGTTCCGCCGCGTCGCCGCCCTCGCACTCCGGCATTCCGCCGCACCCGCGACCCCCTCCCCCCTTCGCCGCTCCGCCGCCCGCCCGGCCCCGGCGACCGCGCCCCGGCCCTCCCGCGCCCCGCGCGTCATCGCGTCCGGCGCCGCGCGTTCCGGCCACGGTGGCCCCGGACGGGAACAGCCGCCCGTCCCCTCGTCGTTGAGCACAGCACCCGTACCCGCACCGCTGGAGGAGACCGTCGTGGCCCTGACCCGCGAAGAGCGTGAGACGTTCCTGGCCGAGCCGCACATCGCCGCGCTCGCGGTCGACGCGGGAGCGGGCCGCGCCCCGTTGACCGTGCCGATCTGGTACCAGTACGAGCCCGGCGGCACGGTGTGGGTCCTGACGGGCCGCGACAGCCGCAAGAACCGGCTGATCTCCAGGGCGGGCCGGTTCTCCCTGATGGTCGACCGGCTGGAGCCCACCATCCGCTACGTGTCGGTGGAGGGACCGGTCGTCGAGACGGCCACCGGGACCGAGGAGCACCTGCGCGAGATGTCCGCGCGCTACCTCCCGGCCGAGAAGGTCGAGGGCTACGTCGCCTTCGCCTCGGCCGAACACGGCGAGCAGGTCCTCCTGCGGATGCGGCCCGAGCACTGGGTCTCCTCCGACCTCGGCTCGGTGTGAGCGCCGGGCGGAGCAGGGCGCCGGACGCGCGCGGCACAGGACAATCGGGGCATGGGAACCGATCTCCACGAACTGCTGAGGTCGCTGCGGGTGTGGGACCCCGCGGTCACCGCACTGCCGCCCCTCGACCCGGACGCCGCGCCCGGCGACCCCCTGGAGCTGTTCACCCGCTGGTTCGCCGAGGCGGCGGCGGCCGGTGAACGCGAGCCGCACACGGTGTCGCTGGCGACGTCGGACGCCGAGGGCCTGCCGGACGTCCGCGTCGTGATGCTGCACGGCGCCGACGCGGACGGCTGGGCCTTCGCCACCCACGCCGACAGCCGCAAGGGCCGCCACCTCGCCGCCCGTCCGTACGCGGCGCTCGTCTTCTACTGGCCGGTGCTGGGCCGCCAGGTCCGGCTGCGCGGCCCGGTCGCCGTCGCCCCGGCCGACCAGGCACGGGCCGACCTGCACGCGCGCTCCACCGGGGCGCTGGCCGCGGCCCTCACCGGCCGGCAGAGCGCCCCGCTGGGCTCCACCGAGGAGCTGGCCCGGGCCTCCGAGGCGGCCTGGGAACGGGCCGGCCGGGAGCCGGACGCGCCGGTCCCGTCCTGGACGCTGTACCGGCTGCGCCCCGACGAGGTGGAGTTCTTCCAGGGCGAGGCCCGCCGGCGTCACGTACGGCTGGCCTACCGGCGGACGCGGGAGGGCTGGGACCGTCGGCTGCTGTGGCCGTGAACCGCGCTCACCGCGCGGCGGGCGGCGCGGGCTCCTCGTCCGTCGCCAGGCGGGCGTGCAGGTGGACGTCCCGGAACGCGTCGTGCCGCCCGGCCTCGAACATCGCCCCGCGCAGGGTCCCCTCGGCGCGGTAGCCGCCGCGTTCGGCGACCCGGCAGGAGGCGTCGTGGCCCAGCGCGTGGCCCAGTTCCAGGCGGTGCAGGCCGAGTTCCGCGTGGGCCCAGCGGGAGGCGAGCAGCAGGGCCCGGGTGGCGACGCCCCGGCCCCGGGCCTCGGGGAGCACCCAGTAGCCGATCCGGGCCACCTTCATCCGCGTGCTGATCTCGCCGACGCCGATGTGCCCCAGCGTCGCACCGCTCGCCTCGTCGGTGATCCGGAACGACACCGACCTGCCCTCCGCCGCGTCCCGGGCCCGTCCGCGCAGCGACTCGCGGGCCCCGGCGAGGTCGGTCCACAGCTTGAGCGGTGTGTTCCAGCGCCGGAAGTCGGGGTCCAGGTGGCCCCGCAGCCACGCCTCGGCGTCGGCGTCCGAGCCGGCGTCCCAGGCGCGCAGGCACAGGCCGTGTCCCCGGGGTCCGGGGCGGGAGCGGGAGGGGTCGAGCGGGGGTACGCGTGTATCGGCCATCCGGCCATTCAAGCCCACCGGGTCCCGTCGTGACCCATCCGCAACCGATTCCGGTCTTGACCGAGACCCATCAAGCGAGGGCGCGATTACGCTCGCCGCATGGCCGACTCCACCGCGTCCGCTGAACCGCAGCGGCCCGCCCACCCCGCGGACCGCCCCGTGTACGTCATAGGCGCCGGTCCCGGCGGTCTCGCCGTCGCCCACGCCCTGCGCGCCCGCGGTCTGCGGGCCGTGGTGCTGGAACGCGCCGACCACGTCGGCTCCTCCTGGCGGCGCCACTACGACCGGCTGCGGCTGCACACCACCCGGCGCCTCTCGGCGCTGCCCGGCCTGCCGATGCCGCGCCGCTTCGGACGCTGGGTGGCCCGCGACGACGTGGTGCGCTACCTGGAGAAGTACGCCGAGTACCACCAGTTGGAGATCGTCACCGGTGTGGAGGTCTTCCGCGTCGAGCGCGCCCGGGACGGGGAGGGCTGGCTGCTGCACGCCTCCGGGGGCCGGGAGCTGACCGGCGCCGCGGTGGTGGTGGCGACCGGCCACAACCACACCCCGCGGGTCCCCGACTGGCCGGGCCGGGACACCTACACCGGCGAGTTCCGGCACGCCGCCGAGTACCGCTCCCCCGCCCCGTACGCCGGCCGGGACGTCCTGGTGGTCGGGGTGGGCAACACGGGCGCCGAGATCGCCGTGGACCTGGTGGAGGGCGGGGCCGCCCGGGTGCGGCTCTCGGTGCGCACGGCGCCGCACGTCGTCCGGCGCTCGACCGCCGGGTGGGCCGCCCAGTACACCGGGATCCTGTGCCGGCGGCTGCCGGTCGCCCTGGTGGACCGGCTGGCCCGGCCGCTCGCCCGGATCAGCGTGCCCGACCTGTCGGCCCAGGGGCTGCCGCGTCCCGGCACCGGGCTCTACAGCCGGGTGGCCGAGGGTGCCATCCCGGTGCAGGACGTGGGTCTGATCGACGCGGTGCGCTCCGGCCGGGTGGAGGTCGTCGCCGCGACGGACGGCTTCGAGGACGGCAAGGTGCTGCTGGCCGACGGCACCCGCGTCGCCCCGGACGCGGTGATCGCGGCCACGGGGTACCGGCGGGGCCTGGAGGGGCTGGTGGGCCACCTCGGCGTCCTGGACGGCACCGGGCGCCCGGTCGCCCACGGGGGCCGCTCCCCGGCCGGCGCCCCCGGCCTGTACTTCACCGGGTTCACCAATCCGATCAGCGGGATGCTGCGGGAGCTGGCGATCGACGCCGGGCGGATCGCGGGGGCGGTGGCGAAGCGGCAGGCGGGGAGGGTGTCGCGGCTGCCGGGCTAGGGGGCGCCGTTTGCCGTTCGGATCACGCCGGGGTCGCGGGCGGCCCACCGGGCACCGTCGCCCGGAGCCGGCCCGATCCGAACGACACCCCCTGGTCACGGGTGAGGATGCGCAGGTCACCGGTGTCCGGGTCGCCGAAGAGCACGAAGAGTTCGGGGTCCTGCTCGGTGCCGCCGACCGTCCAGTACGTCTCCTGGCCGCAGCCGCCGCCGGGGCGCACGAGGATGCCGTCGCGGTCGGGGTCCGGGAAGTCTCCGCCCTGTTCGTAGGTCCACGTGCCGGTTCCGTCGCACAGGGCGAAGTCGCCCTCCTCGTCGACGCCGCCGTGGGCCGGCAGGCGGGTCAGCTGGGCCCGGCCGCCCGGCGAGAGCCGCAGCGAACTCCCGTGCGCACCGTGCCAGTTCCCGGTGAGCTGTGCGGCGGACAGCCGAGGGGGTTCGTAGTCGCCGGCCAGGGAGGCGGCCGTCACCCCCAGCACCACGAAGAGCACGAGACCGGCGCCCGCCGAACGGAGCCAGACGCCCCCTGCCGACCACGGTCGTCCGCGCAGGGCGTGCAGGACCAGCACCGGCAGGACACCGGCCCCGGCGAACCACGGGAGGGTGTCGCCGGCCGGCCACCCCCACAGCACGCGGCCCAGCACCGACCAGCCGGCCCCGATCAGTACGGACGCGGCCAGGTGCCAGGCCCACCCGGGGCCGGGAGCGCCGCCGGGCCGCAGGCGGGCCAGGAACGCCGCGGGCGCGATCTGCACCGCCGCGTGCAGGAGGCCGGCGAACGGCACGAGCAGCGGCACGCAGCAGATGCCCAGGTAGCCGCCGCCCCCGTAGCCGTAGTCGTCCCCGCCCGCCTCCATGGTGAACCACCAGGCCAGCCACACCAGCGGCGCCTGCCCCGCGCACAGCGCGATCGCGCGGCTCCCCGCGTCGTCCGTCCCGGCCGGCCGCCGGCCACCGGGTCTCCCGGCCCTCCCCCGCCCCATGCCCGCAGCCTACGACCTGCTCATGACAGCGCCGTCCCCGCGGCCGGCCCCCGCCGGATCACCAGCGCCATCAGCGCCGCCGCGGCGCACAGGGCACCGGAGGCGATCCACACCACGTCGTAGGAGCCGAAGTGGTCGCGGGCCACGCCGCCGAGGAAGGCGACGAGGGCGGCGCCCACCTGGTGGGAGGCGAGCACCCAGCCGAAGACGATCGCGCTGTCGTCGCCGTAGTGCTCGCGGCACAGGGCGAGGGTGGGCGGGACGGTGGCGACCCAGTCGAGGCCGTAGAAGACGATGAAGAAGACCATCGGCGGGTGGACGCTCGGCGCGAGCAGCATGGGGAGGAAGAGCAGCGAGACGCCGCGCAGGGCGTAGTACACGGCGAGCAGGCGGCGCGCCTCGAAGCGGTCGGTGAACCAGCCGGAGGCGATCGTGCCGACCACGTCGAACACCCCGATGACGGCGAGCAGCGAGGCGGCGGCGGTGATCGGCATGCCGTGGTCGTGGGCGGCGGGCACGAAGTGGGTCTGGATCAGGCCGTTGGTGGAGGCGCCGCAGATCGCGAAGGTGCCGGCCAGGAGCCAGAAGGGGCCGGTGCGCAGGGCGGAGAACAGGACCGTCAGGGCGCGGCGGGCGGCGCCGCGGACGGGAGCGGGCTTGGGTACGAACTCCTCGGCGCCGTAAGGGTTCTGGCCGACGTCGGCCGGATGGTCGTGCAGGAGGAGCCAGACGAAGGGGACGACGGCCAGGGCGGCCAGGGCGACGGTGACGGCCGCCGGGCGCCAGTCGTGGGTCTCGACGATCCAGGACAGCAGGGGCAGGAAGATGAGCTGCCCGGAGGCGGAGGCGGCGGTGAGGACGCCGGTGACCAGACCGCGCCGCTCGGTGAACCAGCGGTTGGTGACGGTGGCGGCGAAGGCCAGGGCCATCGAACCGGAGCCGAGGCCGACCAGCAGGCCCCAGCACAGGATGAGCTGCCAGGCGGAGTTCATCCACACGGTCAGGCCGGAGCCGAGGGCGATCACCATCAGGGCGACGGCGACGACCCGCCGGATGCCGAAGCGGTCCATCAGCGCGGCGGCGAAGGGCGCGGTCAGCCCGTAGAGGGCGAGGTTGACGGAGACGGCCGCCCCGATCGTGCCGCGCGACCAGCCGAACTCCTGGTGGAGCGGGTCGATGAGGATGCCGGGCAGGGAGCGGAAGGCGGCGGCACCGATGATCGTCACGAAGGTGACGGCGGCGACCCACCAGGCGCGGTGCACGCGCCGGCGGCGGGGGGCCGGCGCCCGCCGGTCCTCGGGTACTGCGGTGGTGTCGGTTGTCTGGGTCACGTCATCGAGTCTGCGCAGCGGCCGACGCACGGGCGAGTGGCCCGGAGGACATGGTTCGCTAGGATCGGGCCATGCCCCAGGAGCACACCGAGTCCGGCACCGGCACCTCCCCACGCCCGCACCGCGTCGTCGTGCTCGCGCTCGACGGCCTGCTCCCCTTCGAACTGGGCATCGCCCCGCGCATCTTCGGCCTCGCCCGCGACGAGCGGCGGCGCCCGCTGTACGAGGTGATCACCTGCTCGGTCCGGCCACCGGGCCCCGTCGACACGGACGCGGACTTCGCGATCATGGTCGAGAACGGTCCCGAGGCCCTGGCCACCGCCGACACGGTCGTCGTCCCGGCCTCCTACGAGCTGGGCCCGGTGTACGAGCAGGGCGTGCTGACCGGGGAGCTGGCCGCCGCGCTGGCCCTCGTGCGGCCCGGCACCCGGCTCGTCGCGATCTGCACGGGCGGCTTCGTGCTGGCCGCCGCCGGGTACCTGGACGGCCGCCCGGCGACCACGCACTGGGCCTCGGCCGAGCACTTCCAGCGGCTGTTCCCGAAGGTGCGGGTCGACGCCGACGTGCTGTTCGTCGACGACGGGGACGTGCTCACCTCGGCCGGGGTCGCGGCCGGGATCGACCTGTGCGTGCACATCGTGCGCCGCGACCACGGCACCGCCGTCGCCAACGAGGTGGCCCGCCGCACCGTCGTACCGCCCCACCGGGACGGCGGGCAGGCGCAGTACATCGAGCGGCCGGTGCCCGATCCGCAGCAGTCGTCCACGACGCGGGCCCGCGCCTGGGCGCTCGGACGCCTGCACGAGCCGATCCAGTTGCGGGACATGGCGGCCCAGGAGTCGATGTCGGTCCGCACCTTCACCCGCCGTTTCCGCGAGGAGGTCGGCGTCAGTCCCGGCCAGTGGCTCACCCGGCAGCGGGTCGAACGGGCCCGGCACCTCCTGGAGTCCACCGCCCTGTCGGTCGACGCGGTCGCCCGGGAGGCGGGGTTCGGCACGGCCCAGTCGATGCGGCAGCATCTGCAGGCGGTGCTCGGGGTCACGCCGACCGGGTACCGGCGGACCTTCCGCGCGGAGTTGTCCACAGCCTGTGGATGATGAGCCTCGTCGGCCGGCGGCGCGGCGCTGTCCGCCCCGAGCACGGCATCGCGCGCCGCCACCCGACTCCGGCGCTCCCGCCCGGTTCCCGCCGCCCCCGGGGGAACCGCCGCCGACACGACCCACACTCGTCGAGGGCCCTCCGTCACCGGACCCTCGTCGTCCCCTCGCGGCGAATCGTGGCTACAAGCGTGAGGAAACGGTCACGATCCGTCAACCGGCACGTGGGGGTTCCTCACCCTTGCACCGTTTCGCCGGGGACGCGCACGGAAGCACACCCCGGCGCACGGCCGTTCCGCCGTTGTCACACGGCTTCGAAGGCGAACCCCTCGTGCAGCACCGCGCCGCCCCCGCTCCCGCAGGCGGGTGCGGTGTCCGCGCCCGCGGGCCCGCGGTCCAGCTCGCACCAGATGCGCTTGCCGGTGCCCTCGCGGCTCCACCCCCAGCGGTCGGCGAGGCCGTCCACGAGGGCGAGGCCCCGGCCACCCGTCGCCTCGCCGCCGGCGCACCGGGGCACCGGGACCCGGTCACTGGCGTCGTCGACCTCGAGGCGGACGGTGGCCCTGCCGGCCGCCGCGGCCGGCAGCACCAGCCGCAGCACCGCCGAACGCCCGGTGTGCACCACGGCGTTGGTGACCAGCTCGGACACGAGCAGGACCAGGGTCTCGGCGAGTGACTCGTCGGCCCGTATCCCCGACCCGGCGAGGCGGGAGCGGGCCCAGCGCCGGGCGCGCCCCACTTCCGAGGGGTCTGGACGGACCTCCAGCTCCAGTTGAAGAACCTGCACCGCTCACACCATCCGAACCGGCGGACACAAAGGCTCACGCCTCATGAGGGCCACGATCGTAGCCATTTCCAGCATGGCCAGAACAACGGCCGGGACAGGGATCACCGAACGTGAATCCCTTGTGGCACAGCATGGTTGACGGACAGTCACGTCAACAAGCGCTTCAGGCATATTCCAGCGCGAAGGAGTACGCGTGCGCCATACTGTGCGACGCACGTCCCGAGGAGTCGAACAGGCGGCGGCCGGCGGCCGTTCCGCCCCGCGGGGCCGGGTGCGCACCCTCGGCCGCGGGACCGCCGCAGGGGCGGCTCCGGCACGGTCGGCGCTCGGGACCACTCGCATCCCCCACAAGGTACCGGAGCGTGGCACCGACTCCGGGCCGTAACGGGTCGGGCCGCGGGTGCGCGCCGATCTCCACGCTCCGTGACACCGTTCCGCCACGATCCGCGACATGCGCGGGCGGGCGCCCCGCGGGCGCGGTTACGCGGACAGCGGGCGCGGTTCGTCGCCGGTCGCCGAGGCGAGGTCCGGGTGGCAGTCGAAGAGCCGGCGCACGCCCAGCGCGCCGAGGACCCGGTTGACGTGGGAGCCGTCGACGGCGCCCTGGGCGGGCAGTATCAGGCGCAGGCTCCCCTGGCAGGAGCGGATGAGCCGCCGGGAGGCGATGAGGACGCCGACCCCGCTGGAGTCGCAGAACAGGACCTCGGACAGGTCCAGGACGAGGCTGTGCCGCCCCTCGGCCACCGCGTCGTGCACGCGCTGGCGCAGCACCGGTGACGTCACCAGGTCCAGTTCGCCCGACACCTGGAGCACGGCCCACCGGCCCCGCTCGCCGCCGGTCACGTTGAACGTCACCACCATGCCCTTCATCCGTCGGTACGCCTGGTTCCCCCCGAAACGGAAGCCCTACTTGCGTTTCCTGGCGGCGCGCCTGCCCACCGGCCGTTCCCGCAAACGCCGGGGCGGAAACGGAGACCGGTCACAAGAGGCTTGTTTCAGACGCTTTCGATCCTGTTCGATCGAATTCGGTCACTCTGTAGAGGATAGGGGAGGCCCATACCACCTCCGGCCCGCCGGGGGCGCACATTGCCGCAAAGGGGCGTGCACGGCAGGAGGTGCCGACTACATTTCGGGGAACGCGTAGGTCGCGGGCCGGTCCGAGGAGGGGGTGGAGGAACCGCATGGCGAAGAGGGACGTGCCCCTGCGCTGGGACCGCAAGATGCAGCAGCGGCTCGCTCGCGGGGAGGCCGCCGCCCTGGGCGAGCTGTACGACCGTTTCGCCTCCCTGGTGCACGGCCTGGCCCACCGCGTCCTCGACGACGAGCGGGCCGCCGACCACATCACGCGCGACGTCTTCGCGCACGTCTGGGAGCACCCCGACGCCTACGACCCCCGGCAGGGCCCGCTGCGCACCTGGATCGCCACGCTCACCCACCGGTTCGCCGTCCAGCGGCTGCGGGCCACCGAGACGGCGGCGCTCGCCCGGGGCGGGCCGGGCACCGCGGAGGAGCTGGAGACCAAGGTGCGGCACGCCTCGGTCGCCGCCCGCGCCGACTACATCGTCCAGTCCATGCCGGCCCCGCTGCGCGCCGCCCTGGAGCTGGCCTACTTCCAGCGCCGCGACTACCGGCAGACCGCCGCCGACCTCGGCATCACGGAGGACGAGGCCCGTCGCCGCCTGCGCCTGGGCCTGCAGCTCCTGGCCACGGCCCGCGACGCCGGCACCGCCCCGGGCCCGCCCGGCTACAGGGGTGCGACATGAAGGCGTACGACGAGGACGACGGCGACGACGAGGCCGGCACCAGGGGGACCGACGGCGACACCGGCACCGGCACCGGCACCGGAGCGCGGATACCGCTGCCCCGCGCCTCCGTGGAGGACGACGGGCGTGCGCTGCCCGCAGCGGCACCGGCCGCGCTGGAGCACCAGGTGCTGACCTCGCTGCTCGGGGCGTGGGCGCTGGCGGCCTGCTCGGCGCAGGAGGCCGCGGCCGTCGAGGAGCACCTCGGGGAGTGCGAGACCTGCGCCGACGAGGCACGGCGGCTGCGCGAGGCGGTCACCCTGCTGCAGCGGCCGGAGAGCCTCGACCTGGACCCCGCCCTGCGCACCCGGGTCCTGGACGGCTGCCTGGAGCGGCGTCCGCCCCGCATCCCGGTGCCCGAGTGGGCCACGCCCTACGACGCCGAGACCGCGCGCCTGGACGCCCTGCTCCAGGACTTCGGTGACGCCGAGTGGCACGCGCCGGTCCGGCTGCGCTGGTACGAGGACGACGGCGCCGCGAGCCGCCGCACCACCGTCGCCGGGGTCATCGCGCACCTGCTCGCCGTGGACGGGACCGTCGCGACCGCCCTGGGCCTCGACGACCCGCTGGGGGACCTCAGGGCGCCCGGCGGGACCCCGGCCGCCCGCACGGAGGCCTACTGGCGGGCCTCCCACTTCCCGCCCACCCGCGCGGTGCGGACCCCCTGGCGCGAGCAGGGTCACGGCATCGTGCGGACGGTGGCGTTCACCGGCGCCGCGGGCGGGATGCCGGTCTCCTACGGCGGCTTCGAGCTGCCCCTGCGGGACGCGATGCTGGACCGGGCGTTCGAGTGCTGGGTGCACGCGGAGGACATCGCCGACGCGGTGGACTACCCGTACGACCCGCCGTCCGCGCGTCACCTCAACGGCATGATCGACCTCGCGGTCCGATTGCTGCCGGGCGTCCTCGCGGCCCGCCGCCGGGCCGGGCTGGCCGCGCCCGGGGACCGTCCGCGCCTGGTCGCCGCCGGCCGTCCGGGGCGCAGCCTGCGGCTGGAGATCGAGGGTTCGGGCGGCGGCGAGTGGCTCGTCCCGCTGGACTCGCCCGGCGCCGTGGGCTCCCCCGAGCACGAGGTGGCCCACGTGGCCCTGGACGGCGTGGAGTTCTGCCGGCTGGCGGCGGGCCACGTGCCCCCGGCCGAGGCGGCGGCCGGTCAGGTGGGCGACCGCGAGGCGATCAGGGACGTCCTGTTCGCGGCGGCGAGCTTGAGCCGGATGTAGGGGGCGGTGAGTGTTCCGCGGCGGCTGAGGGTGTGTCGTGGCTGGTCGCGCCCACGCGGCGGAGTCGCGTATTCGACACAGCCCCGCGCCCCTGAAGGGGTGCTCACCGCACGCCCCCAAGGGGCCGCGGGGAACGGCGCGAGCAACCCCCACGCACCCGCAGCCGCCGACGAACCAGAACGCCCCGTCCCGCTAGGCGAAGACGACCGTGCGGCGGCCGTTCAACAGAATCCTCCGCTCCGCGTGCCACTTCACGGCCCGCGCCAGCGCCTGGCACTCCACGTCCCGCCCGACCGCCACGAGCTGGTCCGGGGTGACGTCGTGGCCGACCCGCTCGACCTCCTGCTCGATGATCGGTCCCTCGTCGAGGTCGGCCGTCACGTAGTGGGCGGTCGCGCCGATCAGCTTCACGCCCCGCGCGTGCGCCTGGTGGTACGGCTTCGCACCCTTGAAGCTCGGCAGGAAGGAGTGGTGGATGTTGATGATCCGGCCGCTGAGCGCCTTGCACAGGTCGTCGGAGAGGACCTGCATGTAGCGGGCCAGCACGACCAGTTCCACGTTCTCCTCGCGCACGATCTCCAGGACCCGGGCCTCGGCCTCCGGCTTGGTGTCCTTGGTCACGGGGACGTGGTGGAAGGGGATGTCGTAGGACCCCACCAGCTCGGCGAAGTCGGTGTGGTTGGACACCACGGCCGCGATCTCCACGGGCAGCGCGCCGGTCCGCGCCCGGAAGAGCAGGTCGTTCAGGCAGTGCCCGAACCTGCTCACCATGAGCACGACGCGCATCTTCGCGTCGGCCCGGTGGATCTGCCAGTCCATGTGGAAGGCGTCGCCGATCGCGGTGAAGCTGGCGCGCAGCTTGTCCACGGTCACCGGCTCGCCGGCCGAGAAGTGGACCCGCATGAAGAACAGACCCGTGTCGTGGTCCCCGAACTGCTGGCTGTCCTCGATGTTGCAGCCGGTCATGAACAGATAGCTCGACACGGCGTGCACGATGCCCTGCTTGTCGGGGCAGGACAGGGTGAGGACGTACTGGTCGGCCGGGGCGTCGGCCGAGGGGACGGCGGCGGAGGACTGCGCGTTCATGCAGCACAGGGTCCCATATCCGGCCCCCCGGTCCGCGTGCCGTCCCGTCAGGCGGACCGGGTCAGGATCCGCAGCAGCTCCAGCGTGCGCGGCGGCGCCTCCGGGTCCTCGCCGTCGCTGGTGGCCAGCCGTACGTGCGCGTCGCGCGCCGCCCGCACCGCCTCCGGCCAGTCCGCGTGGTCCAGGTACGCGCTCACCGGCGCGTCCGGCCCGACCTGGTGCATGATCCGCAGGACCCGCAGCACGGCGGTGTCGACCAGCGCGGCCTCCTGCGAGTCGCGGAAGACCGTGCCCACGTACTTCTCGGCCGACCAGTGGTCCAGCCAGGTGTCCTCCACCAGGCGGTACACGGCGTCGGTGACGTCCCCGTAGCCGTCGACGCCGGCCAGCCAGACGTCCCGCTGGAAGGCGGGGGCGGAGAGCATGTGCAGCGCGGAGCGCACCTGACTGCGCCAGCGCCACCACGGCATGTCGTTGAGAGGCATGCCGCCCATGGTGGTGGAGCGACGGCCGCGACGGGAAGAGTTCTCCGAACCTTGCACGGTCATCGATCCTACGTTCCTCCCCTCCGCGTGCCGCCGGCCCCCGCAATTCACCTCCGCGTCACCGTGTGTTGACCGCGGGTCACTCCCCGGTTGGCCGTGTGAGGGAATCGTGCGGGCACATGACCGGCAGGCGACCCACCCGCAGCACGTCCCCCGGCGGCCCCCGCGACCGCTCGCGGGCCACCCGCACCGGAGCCCTGACGGCCGGTGCGCTGGTGGCGTGCGCGTCACTCGCCGTCGGCTGCGGGGTCGTCCCCGGTGCCACGGGGGGCTCCGGGGACGACAGCCCGATCACCGTCATGACCTGGGCCCCGCAGGACACCGGTGCGACCAACAAACCCGGCATGCCCGCGCTCGCCCAGGCCTACGCCCGCCGGCTCAACGCCGACGGCGGCATCGGCGGACGCAAGATCGACGTCCTGACCTGCAACGACCACAACAACAGCGTGGCCGCCGCGAAGTGCGCCCGCCGTGCCGTCAAGGAGAACGTGGTCGCCGTGGTGGGCTCCTACAGCCAGCACGCCGACGCGTTCTTCCCCGTCCTGGAGGGCGCCCGCATCCCGTACATCGGCGGATACGGCCTGACCAACACGGAGTTCACCAGTCCGCTGTCGTACCCGGTCAACGGGGGCCAGCCGGCCCTCCTCGCGGGACTCGGCAGCGCGCTCGCCGACTCCTGCGGGCCGGTCACGCTGGTCCGGCCCGACACGATCGCGGGCGACCAGCTACCCCCGCTGCTGGACTCGGGGCTGGTCTCGGGCGGGCACGAGCGGGCCCACGACCAGCGGGCGGCCGAGGACGCCACCTCGTACGACGACCAGTCCGCGCAGGCACTGGCGCGGGAGGGCACCTCGGGGACGGGGCCGGGGTGCGTCGTGCCCGTCCTCGGGGACCGCACCGGCACCTTCATGGACTCCTTCCGGCGTGCCCGCGAGGACCGGCCCGGCGTACGTACGGCCACCGTGCTCGGCAGCGCCGACCAGACGGCGGTCAACGCGAGCGGCGAGGCGTCCGGACCCTACGAGGGGGCGTACGTCACCGGCTGGTACCCGGCGGTGGGCGATCCGGCCTGGGACGGGCTGAAGAAGCTGATCGAGGAGGAGGCGTTCGGCGACAACGACGTGGACGCGGCGGACGCCGGGGTGCAGACCACCTGGATCGCGTACACGGTCTTCCGGCAGGTCGTGGAGTCGCTCGGCGACGGCGAGGTGAGCGCCGACACCGTGCGGCGGGCCCTCGACGGGGGCCTGGAGGTCGGCACGGACGGGCTCACCCCCGACCTGCGGTGGACCTTCGCCGACAAGCTGGCCTCGGTGGGCTTCCCGCGCCTGGTCAACGCCGAGGTCACCCTCCAGGTCGTCCGGGACGGCCGGCTGGTCGCGGCCCGCGAGGGCGCCGTGGACACCACCGGCACCCTGCGGAACGCGGACGTGGCCTAGGGGGCCTGATCCGAACGGCATCCCGCAGGAAGCTCCCGGGACGGCCCGGCTCACAGCTGGGTCGGCTGGCGTTCGGTCAGGCCGTACTTCTTGGCGATGGCGTTCCAGAGTTTCGCGGCCTTGGCCTTCTCCCTGCTGGCCGTGCCGCTCTCCCGGTTGGCCGCCGACGGCTGGGTGGTGGCCTTGCCCTTCTTGCAGCCCTTCTTGCCTGCCGTCCGGTCGGCCCAGGCCGCGTAGTGGTTGTCGGCCGACGCCGAGGCCTGCCACGCCTTGGTGAGGGCGCTGGTCAGCTCCGCGTTCCGGGGCAGCTTGTCCACGGAGAGCTTGCCGAGGCTGTCGACGAGTCCGTTGCGCTGCTTGGCGGCCTCGCGCAGGTCCGCAGCCGCCTTCGACAGGTTGTCGCAGGTCTTCACGTCGGCCACGGCGTTGATCACGGTGGTGCGTCCGGTGCCGCTCTCGGCCAGCAGCTTGTCCAGCGCGACGGCCTGCTGCTCGGCCGGGTCGGCGGACGGCGAGGGCGAGGCGGACGCGGACTCGGAGACGGGGGCCGTGGCGGACACCGGCTGGTTGGCGGCCTTGTCCCCGTCCTCTCCCCCGCCGGCCATCATGGCGCCGGCGCCCACGCCGACGACGGCGATGCCCACGCCCACGGCGGCGAGCAGCGGCACCCGCGTGCCCGTACGGCCGCCCCGGCCGCCCCGGCCGCCGCCGTCTCCGGCGCCGCGCCGCCTGCCGCCGCCACCGCCCGGCCCCTGCGGGGCGTAGCCGGGCCCCTCGCCGGGGTACTGCGCCTCGGGGGCGTCGAGGCGGGGCATCTGCTGGGTGGCCGAGGCCGGGCCGTCGGGGCCGGGGGCGCCGCGGAAGAGGTTGTCGAACTCGGCGGGCGGCTGACGGCCCTCGTCGGCGCCGGGCCCGGCGCCGAACGGGGCACCGGCGGGGCCGCCGGGCACGGGCGCGATGAACTGCGTGGCCTCCGCGTCGGGGTGCGCGGCGGCGGGCGCCTGCTGCGCGGAGTACCGCGGCGCCTGGCCGAGGTACTGGGTCGACTCGGCGGCGTGCGGCTGCGCGGGGGGTGTCTCCGGGGGCAGGGCGCCCGGCCCCCCGGGCGGTATGTGCGGGATGTACTGGGTGGCGCCCTCGTCGGCGGCCGCCGCGACCGGCGGCAGGTACTGCGTGGCGCCCTCGTCGGCGGACGGCAGGGGCGCGGAGGGAAGCGGCGCCGACGGAAGGGGCGCCGCCGCCCCGCCGTACTGCTGGTGCTGGTGCGGCTGGTGGTCCTGGTGATGCTGCTGGTGCTGCCCGCCGTACGGCTGCTGCGCGCCGTAGGACTGGCCGCCCGCCGGTGCCCCGTAGGAGGGCGGCGCGCCCTCCGGCGGCAGCGGGCCGGGGCCGGCCTGCGGCGGCAGCGCCCCGGGCGCCTGGCCCCGACCCTGGCCCGGGTCGCCCTGCACGGGCGGCCAGGCCTGTGTCACGGGCGCCTGCGGGGCATGCGGATCACCCCAGGGCTGGGCGTCGGGCGGTGCGGGCCAGCCCTGTCCGGCGCCGGCCGGGGCCTGCTGCTGCTCGGGGCCCCAGGGGCGGTCCCAGGCCTGGCCGCCGGGCGGCGCCGACGGGGGCGGACCACCGGCCTGCGGACCGACGGGCACGTCGGTCCGGCCCGGCAGCAGGGGTTCGCCACCGTCCGAGGGCAGCACGATGCCTTCGCGCGCTTGCCGCGCCGAGGGCTCCTCGCCCTGTCCACTCTGCGTCACCGGGACTCCTACGAATGGGGGACCTTCGGAATCGTCGGCTCACGCTACCGGGTCCCCCGAGCCCGCTGCCACGCCGCCCGGGGCGCCGACTCCTTCCCTGTGACAGCGGTAACAAAACCGGGCCGCAGCACGCTGTTGATGTCCCCTTCCTCTCATCACGGCGCGGATTCGGGCCAGTTCACTCACCCGCGCCCCACCCGCTCACGCGGCGGCCTGGAGGTCGAGCCGGGCGCCGAACTCCCTGACCACGGCTTCTTCCCGGTACGGCTCGAGCCGGGCCTGAAAGTCGTCCAGGTATTCCGCGCCCCGGTTCGAGCGCAGCGTCTCCAGGAGCTCCACGGCCTTCGTCGCCGTGTGGCAGGCCTGTTCGATCTCGCGCTGCTGCACCTGGGCCGTGGCCAACAGCACATGACCGATGGCCCGCCTGCGCGCCCGTGACTCGGGGTGGCCGTCCAGGGACTGCCGTGCGTAGCGCGCCGCCGCGTCGGCCTGGCCGAGGTCCCGGTGGCAGTGCGCCAACTCGTCGGCCAGGTAGGCGTCGTCGAAGTGCGCGATCCACACCGGGTCGTCCCCGGAGGCCGGATCGGCCGACTCCATCGCCCCGACCGCCCGCCCGGCCGCCTCGTGCGCCGACCGCACGTCGCCGAGGAGCGCGTGTCCGCGGGCCTCGGCGGCGTGGAACATCGACTCCGCGCGGGGCGTGACGCGCCCGCGTGCGCCCTCCTGCGCCGCCCGCGCCAACTGGGCGATCTCGCGCGGGTTCCCGAGCTGCGCGGCCAGGTGGCTCATGGAGGCGGCCAGCACGTACCCGCCGTAGCCGCGGTCCCCGGCCGCCTGCGCCAACCGCAGGGACTGGATGTAGTACCGCTGGGCGAGGCCCGGCTGGCCGGTGTCGACGGCCATGTACCCGGCCAGCTCGGTCAGGCGCGCCACCGTGGCGAACAGCTCCCGTCCGACCGCCTCCCGGTAGGAACCGGCCAGCAGTCCGGAGACGACGCTGTTCAGGTAGTGCACGAGGACCGGGCGCACGTGCCCGCTGCCGTACTGGTGGTCCAGGTCCACCAGCGCCTGTGTCATCGCCCTGACGGCCGCCACGTCGGACTGGCCCACCCGCGGCCCCGCCGAACGCGACACCTGCGGGTCGGGGGCGGAGATCAGCCAGTCCCGGCTCGGCTCGACGAGCGCGGAGGCGGCGACGGACGACCCGGACAGGAAGTCCCGGCGCCCCACGTCGCTGCGCCACAGCTCGCAAACCTGCTCGATGGCCCCCAGCACCGTCGGCGAGAACTGGAGGCCGACGCCGGAGGCGAGGTTCTTGCCGTTGGCCATGCCGATCTCGTCGATCGTGACCGTGCGGCCGAGCTTGCGTCCGAGCGCCTCGGCGATGATCGCCGGTGCCCGGCCCCGCGGTTGCTGTCCGCGCAGCCAGCGGGCCACGGAGGTCTTGTCGTACCGCAGGTCGAGCCCGTGCTCGACCCCGCACACGTTGACCCGGCGGGCGAGGCCCGCGTTCGAGCAGCCCGCTTCCTGAATGAGCGCCTGCAGTCGTTCGTTCGGCTGCCGCGCGACGAGCGGCCTTGCGGCCATGGCGTAACCCCCATGCGGTCTCTTGCGGTCTCGATGCCGTTCCGGCGGATTCTGTGGACGCATCGGATCCGGCCGTGAAGATCAATGCCCAGTCGATGTGCCGAAAATGCGAGAGGTGCGAAGTTTGCGAGGATTGCCGGGG
The DNA here is from genome assembly GCF_000721365.1 of Streptomyces sp. NRRL F-5650. Lineage (NCBI taxonomy): Bacteria > Bacillati > Actinomycetota > Actinomycetes > Kitasatosporales > Streptomycetaceae > Streptomyces > Streptomyces sp. NRRL F-5650. The sequence continues at coordinate 139,304 of NZ_JOGV01000006.1, forward strand.
TAACGGCCGTTGCCGGCCCCAGTCGTGGCTACCCAGCTCCCGCGCCGAATCCTCCTGCGCGCCCCCGTATGTGCACCCATGCGCCCCGAACTCCGTGCCGATGCACCTCCCCCGCGCGCGCCGGTCCCGTAACCCCTGGTGGGCCCGGGAGTTGAGGGTGACGTGGAAGAGACCATCCCCGGCACCGAAGCCGCCCAGATCCCGCAGCAGCGCGGCACCTCGCTGCTGGAGACCGCCGTTCGCTACGCCGAGGAGCGTCACTGGGACGTCCTTCCCGGCACCTGGCTGGTGCCCGCCGACGGGACGCACCGCTGCTCCTGCGGTGACCCGGCGTGCCGCGCGCCGGGCGCGCACCCGGCGCGCGAGGACTGGGCGGCGCACGCCACGGGCAGCGCGACCGTCGCCCGGCGGATGTGGCAGAAGCAGCAGTCGGCGTCGATCCTGCTGCCGACGGGACGGACCTTCGACGCGGTCGACGTGCCGGAGAGCGCCGGGTTCCTGGCGCTGGCCCGGATGCAGCGGATGGGGCTGACGCCGGGACCGGTGGCGCTGGCGCCGGACCGGCGGATGCGGTTCTTCGTCCTGCCGGGGGCGGAGGCGAAGGCACCGGATCTCGTACGGCGGCTGGGGTGGGCGCCCCAGGCCCTCGACCTGGCCGTGCTCGGGGAGGGGGCGTACGTGGTGGCGCCGCCCACGCGGTGCGGGACGTGGGGGGCGGTGCAGTGGGCCTGCCGGCCGAGCGCCGCGAATCGGTGGCTGCCGGATGTGGAGGAGCTGATCCCGGCGTTGGTGTACGCGTGCGGCAGGGATCGTTAGGGGCGCCTGTTCGTCCGCCGGGTGGCCGGTCTCCCGGCGGCTGCGGGCCGGCCCGTGGTGTTCACCCGGCTCCCCGCGCCCCTTGCCGGCGCTGCTCCCCCCGTAGGGTCGGAGCCGACGGAGGGAGACGTGATGGGTGGCAGCAGCGCCGTACGGGTGCAGGGGCTCTGGAAGCGGTTCGGGGAACAGGTCGCCGTGGCCGGGATCGATCTGGAGTTGCCCGCCGGGAAGTTCATCGGGCTCGTCGGGCCCAACGGGGCCGGGAAGACCACCACTCTCTCCATGGTGACCGGACTGCTGCGGCCGGACCGGGGGACGGTCGAGGTCGTCGGGCACGACGTGTGGCGGGACCCGGCCGAGGTGAAGGCCAGGATCGGGGTGCTGCCCGAGGGGCTGCGGCTGTTCGAGCGGCTGTCGGGGCGCGAACTGCTCGGCTACACGGGCCGGTTGCGCGGTCTGCCCGGCGACGAGGTGGACAGGCGGGCCACACAGTTGCTCGACGTGCTCGATCTCGCGGGGGCCCAGCACAAGCTGGTCGTCGACTACTCGACCGGCATGCGCAAGAAGACCGGGCTCGCCGCGGCGCTGCTGCACAACCCCGAAGTGCTGTTCCTGGACGAGCCGTTCGAGGGCGTCGATCCCGTCTCCGCGCAGACCATCCGGGGAGTCCTGGAGCGCTACACCGCCTCCGGCGCCACCGTCGTCTTCTCCTCCCACGTCATGGAGCTGGTGGAGTCGCTGTGCGACTGGGTGGCCGTCATGGCGGCCGGCCGCATCCGCGCCACCGGCACCCTCGCCGAGGTGCGCGGCGGGGCGGCCTCGCTGCAGGAGGCGTTCCTCGAACTCGTCGGCGCGGGCGGCCGGGACGCCGGGTCCGACCTGGACTGGCTGGGCGGCGGGGCCCGATGAGCGCGCCGGCCGCCGCACCGGACGCATCGGCTCCGTCCCCCGCGAACGGGGCCGTCCCCTCCCTCACCTCGGTCTTCGTGCGGCTGAAGCTGTCGCTCCTGCGCAACGGGCTGCGCCAGTCCGGCGGGCGGCGGGCCGCCTACATCGCCTCGGCCGCCGTCGTCCTGCTCTTCACCGCGCTCCAGCTCCTGGGCCTGATCGCGCTGCGCGGGTACGCGCACGTGGACTCCCTGGTCGTCCTGCTGGCCGCGGTGCTCGCCCTCGGCTGGGCGGTGATGCCGCTGTTCTTCCCGGGCGGCGACGAGACCCTCGACCCGACCCGGCTGGTGATGCTGCCGCTGCGGCCCGGCCCCCTGGTGCGGGCCCTGCTCACGTCCTCGCTGATCGGCATCGGACCGCTGTTCACACTGTGCCTGTTCGCCGGTTCCGTGGTCGCGGTCGCGCACGGCGGGGCGGCGTACGCCGTCGGGGCCGTCGGGGCGGTCCTCGCGCTGCTGGTGTGCGTGACCCTGGCGCGCGCCGTCGCCGCCGCCAACGTACGGCTGCTGACCAGCCGCAAGGGGCGCGATCTCGCGGTGCTCAGCGGGCTGGTCGTCGCCGTCGGCGCGCAGCTCGTCAACTTCGGCGCGCAGCGGCTGGGCTCCTCGGGGCTCGGCGAGCTGGACCCGGTGGCCGACGTGGTGCGCTGGGTGCCGCCCGCGTCGGCGGTCGGGGCGATGGACGCGGCGAGCGACGGGGCGTACGGCGTCGCGGTGGCGCAATTGGCGCTGACGGCCGCGGCGCTGGTGCTGCTGCTGCGGGTGTGGGCGGGGCACCTGACGCGGCTGATGACGGCGCCCGACGGCTCGACGCTGCGGAGCGACACCGGTGCCGTGCGCGAGCGCGGCCCGGCCGGGTCCGCGCGGTGGCTGCCGGCGGGCCGTACCGGCACCACCATGGAACGCGCCCTGCGCTACGTGTGGCGCGACCCCAAGACCAAGGCGGCGTGGGTGACCTCGCTGGCCATCGGCTTGATCGTGCCGGTGTTCAACGCCTGGCAGGGCACCGGCTCGGTCTACTTCGCCTGCTTCGCCGCCGGGATGCTCGGCATCCAGATGTACAACCAGTTCGGCCAGGACACGTCCGCGTTCTGGATGGTCGCCATGACCATCTCCTCGACCAGGGACGCCTACGTCGAACTGCGCGCCCGCGCACTGGCGCTGCTGCTGATCACGCTGCCGTACGCCACCCTGGTGACGGTCCTGACCACCGCGATGCTCGACGACTGGCGGACCCTGCCCGAGGCGCTCGGCCTGTCCTACGCGCTGCTCGGGGCGATGCTGGCGACCGGGGCGTGGACCTCGGCGCGCTTCCCGTACTCCATCCCGCAGGAGGGGTACAAGAACGTCGCCCCTGGGCAGGTCGGGCTGGCCTGGATCTCGATCTTCGGCGGGATGGCGGGCGCGGCCCTGCTGTGCGCGCCCGTGATCGCACTGACGATCTGGGTGCACGTGAGCGAGGGCGCCGGGGACACCGGCTGGGTGCTGCTGCCGGCGGGCGCGGTGTACGGCGCGGCGCTGACGCTGCTGGGCCTGCGGCTGGCCGCGCCGCGCACGGCACGGCGGCTGCCGGAGATCCTGACGGCGGTCAGCAAGGGGTGACCGGGCCGCCCTGGGGCGCTGGGGGTGTCACGCGTCCCGGAGCGTGTCCAGGAAGGGTTCGATGGCCGCCCGCCACGCCTCCGGCTGGTCGTAGTGGACGAGGTGGCCGGCGTCGGCGACCTCCGCGTACCGCCCGTCCGGCAGGACGCGGACCATCTCCTGGGCCTCGGCGCGGCCCAGCTCGCCGTCGAGGCCGCGCACGACCAGGGTGGGGCAGCGCACCTGGGCCAGCTCCTCCCAGTGGGCGTCGTAGACCCAGGTCTCGCGGGAGCGCAGCATCTGCCCGGGGTCGAAGACGGGGCGCCAGCCGTCCGGGGACTCGGCCATCACCTCGGCGTAGAACTCGCCGCGGGCCGGGTTCGGGCGCTCCACCCACGGGTCGTCCTCGCCGAACCACTTGCGGACGTCGGCGAGCGTGGCGAAGGGGACCGGCCAGGCGCGGAACCACTCGGCCCAGGTGTGCTGGGAGGCGGCGCCGAGGGCCGAGGCGCGCATGTCGCAGATGACCAGACCGCGGACCAGGTCGGGGCGTTTCGCGGCGAGCTGCCAGGCGGTCAGCGCGCCCATGGCGTGGCCGACGAGGACGGCCGGGCCGAGGCGGAGCTGCTCCAGGGCGGCCTCGACGTCTCCGACGTAGGCATCGCGGGTGTAGGCGGCCTGCGGGGGCTTGTCGCTGCGGCCGTGGCCGCGCTGGTCGAGGGCGACGGCACGGTGGCGGGCGGAGAGCCAGCGGGCCGTGGGCGCCCAGTGCGAGGCGCGGCCCATCAGGCCGTGCAGTAACAGCACACCGGGCAGGTCGTGCGTTCGGCCGGTCTGATCGGGCCGGTCGGTCTGATCGGGCCGGTCGGTCTTGGGAGGGTCGCCGAACTCCCAGGCGGCCAGGCGTACGCCGCCCGCGCCGGTCACGTCGATGCGCCGCGCCATTGGTCCTGGCACCCCCAAGCTCCGCTCGGACCCGCCCACCCTCGCGGACCGGCCGGTCCTGTGAACCGTGTCCTGCCTGCCGTGCAGAGTACCGAGATTATCGAATAACCATTCGAAAAAGCCCGCTCGCCGAACAACACCCCTCATTCGAGTGACACCGGTCAGGGATTGATCGACGTCGCCCAGGGGAGATCTTCAACGGGAGGCGGACCGCTCGGGGAAACCGGTCCGACGGGATTGACCTTGAGAGCTCGGGGCTCCAGGTCAGTACAGGGGAGGACAGGCCCCGGCGCCCTGTGGCGCCGGGGCCCTCTCCGTCTCTCCGGCATGTCCGCCCCCCTGTCTCCGGCCCCGCCGGTCAGCGCTTGGCGACGAACACGTGGGAGGCGGTCTCCGCCTCCAGCTCGGCGGCCTCCCCGCTGCTGCCCACCAGCACACCGCCCGCCGACTCGGTCACGCTCACCACCGAACCGGGCTGCACACCCGCCCGGCGCAGCGTGTACATGAGCTGCGCGTCCGTCTGGATCGGCTCGCCGATCCGGCGCACGACGACCGTCTTGCCCTCGGCGCCCGGGTCGAGGTCGGCGAGGGACACCATGCCCTCGTCCAGGAAGGGATCGGCCCCGTCCGTCTCGCCCAGCTCCTCCAGGCCCGGGATCGGGTTGCCGTACGGCGACTCGGTCGGGTGCCGCAGCAGCTCCAGGACGCGGCGCTCGACCGCCTCGCTCATCACGTGCTCCCAGCGGCACGCCTCCGCGTGCACCTGCTCCCACTCCAGGCCGATCACGTCGACGAGCAGACACTCCGCGAGCCGGTGCTTGCGCATCACGCGCGTCGCCAGCCGCCTGCCCTCGTCGGTCAGCTCGAGGTGCCGGTCGGCCGCCACGGAGACCAGGCCGTCACGCTCCATCCGCGCCACCGTCTGGCTGACCGTCGGACCGCTCTGGTCGAGCCGCTCGGCGATCCGGGCGCGCATCGGGACCACACCTTCCTCCTCCAGCTCCAGGATGGTGCGGAGGTACATCTCCGTGGTGTCAATCAGTCCGGACATACGTGCCCCTCGATGAGATTGCCGGAGGCTGCGGCCCACCGGCGCGTGCGCTGGCCCTGTCACCAATTCTGACGCATACCACCGACAACCGTGCCTCGCCGCGGAAAGCCGGGCCCGGCCGCCCCCGCTCGGGCCCCCGCCGCCGCGTCGACGCCGCGTCGACGCCGTATTGACACCGCGCTGGTCCAGACCGCACCGTGATCCGCGACGCAGCCACTCCGAAGGGGTCCCGCATGAGCGACCGCAAGCCGGCCGGACAGTTCCTCGACGCGGCGATCGACCTCCTGCGACGCGTCCGCGACGAGGAGGCGGAGAGCATCGAGGCGGCCGGCACCCTGCTCGCCGACACCGTGCAGAGCGGGGGCCGGCTCTTCGCCTTCGGCGCCGGGCACTCCTCCCTCGCCGCCCAGGACGTCGTGTACCGCGCCGGCGGTCTCGCCCTGATGAACCTGCTCGCCGTGCCCGGCGTCGTCGGCGTGGACGTCATGCCGGCCACGCTCGGCTCCGCCCTGGAACGCGTCGACGGCCTGGCGGGCGCCGTCCTCGACTCCTCCCCGCTCCGCGCGGGCGACGCCCTGGTGATCGTCTCCCTGTCCGGGCGCAACGCCCTGCCCGTGGAGATGGCCGTGAACGCCCGCGCGCTCGGCGTCCGGGTCATCGGCGTGACCTCGGTGGCGTACGCCTCGGAGACGACGTCGCGGCACGCCTCGGGCACGTTCCTCAAGGACCACTGCGACATCGTGCTGGACTCCAAGATCGCCGTGGGCGACGCGGAACTCACCCTGGACACCGTCCCCGCCCCCTTCGCCCCCGCCTCCACGGTCGTCACCAGCGCCCTCATGCAGGCCGTGACCGCCACGGCGGCCGCCGCCCTCGCCGACCGCGGCATCGAACCCCCGCTGCTCCGCTCGGGCAACGTGGACGGCGGCCACGAGTGGAACGGCCGCGTGCTGGACCGGTACGGCGACCGGATCTTCTACCGCCGCTGAGGCGGTCGGCGGTCGGGGGACGGCCTTCGTCGAGCGGATCGGACACGGCCCGGGCGTGCCCCTTCGTGCCGCCGTCATGACGGAGGCGTATGCCGTGTTTCCGCAGTACAACGATTTCGCGAACTTGCGGGAACTCGACGTGCGCTGCGTCACGTTCGAGTTGAATGAAGGCCAGTGAGCGAACCGACGTACGGAACGGCGGACGCAGCCTGCAGGGGGTCCAGGTGAGTGCTTCCCGGCGTAGTGGGACCACCGACGAGCTGGGGCCGGACGAGCCGGACCAGCCCGAGCGGGACGGCGCGGACCTGCTGGCCGCGCTCCTCGACGGCATGGACGCGGCCCTGTGCGCCTTCGACGCGGAAGGGGTCGTGACGCACTGGAACCGCGAGGCGGAGCGGATCCTGGGCTGGAGCGCGGCCGAGGCCGTGGGACGCCAGGGCTTCGCCGGGTGGGCCGTGCGCAGCGCGGACGCCGGGGAGGTGGAGGACCGGCTGCTGTCCGCGATGCGGGCACCGGGGCGCCAGGTGCACGAGTTCGCGCTGCTGACCAAGGACGGCGGCCGGGTGCTGGTGCGCACCCAGTCGGCGGCGGTCCGCGGCCCCGACGGGCGGCCCGCCGGGGTGTACTGCGCGTTCAGCGAGGTGCACGCGCAGATCGACCTGGAGCGCTCCATCGCCCTGAGCGAGGCCCTGCTGGAGGACGCGAGCTGGGGCGTGGTCCTCGTGGACGCCGATCTGCGGCCGGCCGTGGTCAACGCGCACGCGGCGCGGGCCCTGGGCGCCGGACGCACGTCCGTGCTGGGACGGCCGCTCGGTGAGCTGCTCTCCCAGGGCGTCGAGGAGCTGGAGAACGCGCTGACGCACGTCCTCGCCGAGGGCGCGCCGCCCGCACCGGCCGAGGTGTGGGTGAGCCTGCGCACGCCGGAGGGCGAGCGGCGCCGGTGCTGGCGCAGCGGCTTCGTGCGGCTGGCCTCGCCGCTCGCGGAGGAGCCGGTGCCGCTGGGCGTCGGCTGGCTGTTCCAGGACGTCACGGAGTCGAAGCAGGGCGAGCAGGAGGCGGCGCTGCTGCGCTTCCGGGCCAACCAGTTGCACCGGGCGGCCCGTGCCGCCGCCGAGTGCGAGGACCCTGCGGAGGCCGCGATCGTCCACCTGGACTTCGCGCTGGCCGGATTCGCCGACCACGCCCTGATCGACCGGGTCGTCGGGGGCGCGGCGGCGGACACCGACGCGGCCGAGCCGGTGCGGCTGGTGCGGGTCGCGGCCACCCCCTCCGGGGCGCCGGGACCGAGCGTGCCGTCCGGGGCCTCGGGCATGCCGGTCCGCTACGGCGAGGGGCACCCCGCCGTCCAGTGCGTCGAGCGGGCGGGCTCCGTGCGGGCCAGCGCCGGGGTGCGGACGGTGCCCGAGGAGCAGGTGCGGCGGTGGGCGGCGGCCCGGCAGTGGCCCGCGGACACGGTGCACGGCCTGTGCACGGTGCTGCGCAGCCGCGGCCGGACCCTGGGCGTCGTCACCTTCCTGCGGGGCGCGGGCCGCAGCACCTTCGAGCGCCCGGACGTGATGTATGCGGAGGACGTGGCGGTCCGCATCGCGACGGCGCTGGACCTGGCCGGCGAGGTGGAGGCGCGGCGGTGACCGGGACCCGGCCCCTGCGCGCGCCGCCTCCGCACAGCGCCCCGCCCGGGAGCCGGCCGGGGCTCGACCGGGGTTCGGCCGGGGCTCGGCCTGCGGTTCCCGTGCGCGGCGTCGTATCGGGAAAGCCCGGAAAGAAATGGGTTGATCCGCGGCCGACGGCTTCCTAGTGTGGGTGTCACTTCGGAAAGGAGGTGGTTCGGCAAATGTGTGAATACCGGACGGAAGAGGTGGCTGCGGGCTAGCGGCCCGTCACCACATCCTGTGCGGTGCCGGACCCGCGTGTGCGCAATGCACGCAGCCGGCCAATCCATCGCAGTCACCCGACCCGCGAGTCGCCGGTACGTCCGGCCGGCTCCTCCACGGAGGAACCAGACTCGCGGGTCGTCTGCGTTCCGTGGGCGTCAGCCCGCGATGTCGGCGTAGCCCTCGATCTCGCGCGGGTCGCGGGTGCCCGGGCCCACGTAGCGGGCGGAGGGGCGGACCAGGCGGCCGGTGCGCTTCTGTTCCAGGATGTGCGCGGACCAGCCGGCCGTGCGGGCGCACGTGAACATCGAGGTGAACATGTGGGCCGGGACCTCGGCGAAGTCCAGCATGATGGCGGCCCAGAACTCGACGTTGGTGGCCAGGACCCGGTCGGGGCGGCGGGCGTGGAGTTCGGCGAGGGCGGCCTTCTCCAGCGCCTCGGCGACCTCGTAGCGCGGAGCGCCCAGTTCGCGAGCGGTGCGGCGCAGGACGCGGGCGCGGGGGTCCTCGGCGCGGTAGACGCGGTGGCCGAAGCCCATGAGGCGTTCGCCCGCGTCGAGCGTCTTCCTGACGTAGGCCTCGGCGTCGCCGGTGCGCTCGATCTCCTCGATCATGTGCAGAACGCGCGAGGGGGCGCCGCCGTGCAGCGGGCCGGACATGGCGCCCACGGCCCCGGAGAGGGCGGCGGCCACGTCCGCGCCGGTGGAGGCGATGACGCGGGCGGTGAAGGTGGAGGCGTTCATGCCGTGCTCGGCGGCGGAGGTCCAGTAGGCGTCGACGGCGGCGACGTGCTTGGGGTCGGGTTCGCCGCGCCAGCGGATCATGAAGCGTTCGACCACCGACCGGGCCTTGTCGATCTCGCGCTGCGGAACCATGGGCAGGCTCTGGCCGCGCGCCGACTGGGCGACGTAGGACAGGGCCATGACGGCGGCGCGGGCGAGGTCGTCGCGGGCCTGGGCGGCGTCGATGTCCAGGAGGGGTTTGAGGCCCCAGGCCGGTGCGAGCATGGCGAGGGCGGACTGGACGTCGACCCTGATGTCGCCGGAGTGCACGGGGATGGGGAACGGCTCGGCGGGCGGCAGGCCGGGGTTGAAGGCCCCGTCGACGAGCAGTCCCCAGACGTTGCCGAAGGAGACGTGGCCGACCAGGTCCTCGATGTCGACGCCGCGGTAGCGAAGGGCGCCGCCCTCCTTGTCGGGTTCGGCGATCTCCGTCTCGAAGGCGACGACTCCCTCTAGCCCGGGTACGAAGTCGGACATCAGGCGGCTCCTCGTGATCAGTGGTCTGCGGCGACCTGGGCGGAGGCGGTGCGGCGCCTCCATGGATCCACGGTCCGTGTGCGACTCGCGGTCCCGGCGGTCACCCCTGTGATGCCCCGCGCGGCCGTCGCTCATCCGGCCGGAGCGGGACCAAGAACCATATCCCCGCCCGCCGTGCTTGGGGAGAGGGTGCGGCACCGGGTGCCATCCCGGCCGGCGGGCCGGGCGGATACGGCAGGATGGGCGGCGTGACCGAACGCGAAGCCGATTCAGCCGTGTCAGCCGTGTCCGCCGCCGCCCCAGTCCCCTTCGATCTCGCCTCGATGCGCAAGCAGTACCGCGCGCAGGGGCTGTCCGAGACCGAGCTGGCGGCGACGCCCGTCGAGCAGTTCGCGCGCTGGTTCCAGCAGGCGGCGACGGCGGGCGGGCTGTTCGAGCCGAACGCCATGGTGGTCTCCACGGCCGACACCGAGGGGCGGCCCAGCTCCCGCACGGTGCTGCTGAAGCACTTCGACGAGCAGGGGTTCGTCTTCTACACCAACTACGACTCCCGCAAGGCGCGCGAGCTGGAGGCGAACCCCCACGTCTCGCTGCTCTTCCCCTGGCATCCGATGGCCCGGCAGGTCGTGGTCACGGGCGTGGCGCGCCGCACCGGGCGGGACGAGACCGCCGCGTACTTCCGGACCCGGCCGCACGGCTCCCAACTGGGCGCCTGGGCGAGCGTCCAGTCCTCGGTGGTGGCGGACCGCCGTGCCCTGGACGGGGCGTACGCGGAGCTGGCGGCGCGCTATCCGGAGGGCGAGCAGGTACCGGTGCCGCCGCACTGGGGCGGGTTCCGGGTGGTGCCGGAGTCGGTGGAGTTCTGGCAGGGCCGCGAGAACCGGCTGCACGACCGGCTGCGGTACGTGGCGGAGGGCGGCGGGAGCTGGCGGGTGGAGCGGCTGAGCCCGTGAGCGCACGGGCACCCGGCGGACCGGGCGGCCGGTGTCCCCTGCGCCGGATCAGCCCTGCTCCGCAGTGCGTGCCGGGACGGCGGCCCGCCTCCTTTCCGCGCCATGGCTGCTACGGCGAGACGGAGCGGGGGTTTTGCTGTTCCGTCCCGTCGGCCCCCAGTGCCGCGTCCAGGAGCCGCGCCCACTGCTCCACCACCCGTTCACGGCGTGCCGCGTCGTCCGTGAGGAGGTTGGCCAGGCCCAGGCCGCGGGCCATGTCGAGGAGGCCCTGGACGGTTTCGCGGGTGCCGGGGCGGGTTTCGTCGGCGCCGAGGAGGTCGACGGCGATGCGGTGGGTCTCGCGGCCGACGCGGGCCTCCAGTTCGGTGACCCGGTCGCGCAGTTGCTCCTCGTTGGAGGCGGCCACCCACAGGTGCAGGGCGGCGCGGAAGAGCGGGCCGGTGTAGAGGTCGACGAGGGCGGCGACCACCGCGCGGCGGTCGCCCGCGGCCGCGCCCTCGGGGAAGAGGGCGCGCAGGGCGACGGAGCGCTCCTCCGCGACGTACTCGACGGCCGCGGTGAAGAGGTCCTCGCGGGTCGGGAAGTGGTGCTGGGCGGCGCCGCGGGAGACTCCGGCGTGTTCGGCGACGACGGAGACCGTGGAGCCGGCCCAGCCGCGTTCGGCGAGGCAGGCCACGGCGGCTGCCAGGAGCCGCTGCCGGGTGGCCCGGCTGCGGTCCTGCTTGGGGACGCGCTCCGCGCGGTCGGCCGAGGTCACGGCGCCGCTGACACCACCCATTCCGGATCCCGTCGTTCGAGGAAGGCCGTCATCCCCTCGCGGGCCTGCGGGGAGGCGAACAGCCGGGCCGAGAGCGCGGTCAGGTCGGCCGCGTCCCGGTCGAAGGCCTCCAGCACCCTAGCCGTGAGCAGCCGTTTCGTCTCGGCCAGGCCCTGCGGTGAGGCGCGGCGCACACCGTCGAGGACGGGTTCCAGTACGGCGTCCACGTCGTCGCCCGCGGCCGTGACCAGGCCGATGCGGGCCGCCTCGGCGGCGTCGAAGCGCTCGCCGGTGAGGTAGTAGCGGGCGAGGGCGCGCGGGTCGGTGCGGGGCAGCAGGGTCAGGGAGATGACGGCGGGGGCCACGCCGATGCGGACCTCGGTGAAGGCGAACGTCGACTCGGTGACCGCCGCCGCGACGTCGCAGGCGGCGACGAGGCCGAGGCCGCCCGCGCGGACGTGCCCGGCGACACGGGCGATCACGGGTTTGGGTACCTGGACGATCTGCCGCAGGAGGCCGACCAGGGCGTCCGCGCCGGGCGGGTCGCGCAGGTCGGCGCCCGCGCTGAAGGTGTTCCCGGTGTGGGTGAGGACGACGGCGCGCACGCCGGGGTCCTCGCCCGCCCCGGTGAGCGCGGCGGCGAGGTCCGCGACGAGGGCGGCGGAGAGGGCGTTGCGGTTGTGCGGGGAGTCGAGGACGAGGGTCTCGACGCCCCCCGCGCGCCTGCGGGCGACGTGGCCGGCCGGGGTCACTGCCGCCCCCTCAGTTCGCGCCGCAGGATCTTGCCGGAGGCGGCGCGGGGGACGGTGTCGACGAAGGTGACCCTGCGGACGCGTTTGTAGGGGGCGACGCGTTCGGCGACGTACGTCATGATCTCGCCCTCCGCGAGTACGGGTGCGGCCGGCCGGCGTACGACGAAGGCGTGGGGCACTTCGTTGCCGTCGGCGTCGTACGCGCCGACGACGGCCGCGTCGGCGACGCCGGGGTGGGTGAGCAGGAGGGCCTCCAGTTCGGCGGGGGCCACCTGGAAACCCTTGTACTTGATCAGTTCCTTGACGCGGTCGACGACGAACAGCCAGCCGTCGGCGTCCACGTGGCCGACGTCGCCGGTGTGCAGCCAGCCGTCGGTGTCGATCACCGCGGCGGTGGCGTCGGGGCGGCCCAGGTAGCCCTTCATGATCTGGGGCCCGCGGATGAGGATCTCGCCGGACTCGCCCGCGGGGAGGTCCTTGCCGGGGTCGGTGAGGGAGACGATGCGCATCTCGGTGCCGGCCACGAGTTTGCCGACGGTGCCGGGCGGCGCGTCGGTCATGGCGTCCAGGGGGACGACGTGGGTGCCCGGGGACAGTTCCGTCATGCCGTAGGCCTGGCCGACGGGCGGCAGGCCGAGCCGCTGGGAGCAGGCGGCGGCGAGCCGGGCGTCGAGGGGGGCGGCGGCGCTGACGACGTACCGCAGCGAGGAGAGGTCGTAGTCGGCGACCAGGGGGTGCTTGGCCAGGGCCAGGACGATCGGCGGGGCGACGTAGAGGCTGGTGATGCGGTGGTCCTGGATGGCGGCGAGGAACTGCTCCAGGTCGAAGCGGGGCAGGACGACGACGGTGGCGCCTTGCCTGAGCGGGGCGTTCATCAGGGCGGTGAGGCCGTAGATGTGGAAGAACGGCAGCACGGCGAGGACGCGGTCGCCGGGTGCGGCCGGCATGAGGGGCTGGAGCTGGGCGAGGTTGGTGGCGATCTGCCGGTGGGTGAGCATCACGCCCTTGGGGGTGCCGGTGGTGCCGGAGGAGTACGGCAGGGCGGCGACGTCCTCGGCCGGGTCGATCGCGACGGACGGTTCGGGGGCGGTCGAGGCCGCCATGCCGGCGAGCGAGCGGTGGCCGGGGGCGCTGTCGCAGACCAGGATCTCCTGGACGCCGCCCGCGAGTCCGGCGGCGCGGCGGGCGGTGTCCAGCAGGGGTGAGACGGTGACGATCCAGCGGGCGGAGCAGTCCCGGAGCTGCTTGGCGAACTCCTCCGCCGTGGCGAGCGGGTGCACCGTGGTGACGGAGGCGCCCGCGCGGGTGGCGGCGTAGAAGGCCAGGGGAAAGGCGACGGTGTTGGGGCTGTGCAGGGCCAGGACGTCGCCCTTGCGCACGCCGGTCTCGGCGAGGGCGGCGGCCACCCGCCGGTGGAACCGGTCCACCTGCTCGTAGGTGAGGGTGGTGCCGTCGGTGCCGTCGACCAGCGCCGGCGCGTCCCCGAAGGCGGCGGCCCCGCCGAGCACGGCGTCGTGGATGGGCAGGTCGACCGGCGGGACGTCGGCGTACTCGCTGCGGAACACGGTTCCTCCAACGCGGACTGGTGGCGGCCTAGTAGGACTTGGGCAGGCCCAGGGTCTGGTGGGAGACGTAGTTGAGGATCATCTCCCGGCTCACGGGGGCGATACGGGCGACGCGTGAGGCGGTGATCAGGCGGCCGAGGCCGTACTCGCGGGTGAGGCCGTTGCCGCCGAGGGTGTGCGCGGCCTGGTCGACGGCCTTCACACAGGCCTCTCCGGCCGCGTACTTCGCCATGTTGGCGGCCTCGCCCGCGCCCACGTCGTCGCCCGCGTCGTACAGGTGGGCCGCCTTCTGCATCATCAGGCGGGCGAGTTCGAGTTCGATGTGCGCCTGGGCGAGGGGGTGGGCGATGGCCTGGTGGGCGCCGATGGGGGTCTTCCAGACGGTGCGCTCGCGGGCGTAGTCCAGGGCGCGGGTCAGGGCGTGGCGGCCCATGCCGATGCCGAAGGCGGCGGTCATGACGCGTTCGGGGTTGAGTCCGGCGAAGAGTTGCAGGAGGCCCGCGTCCTCGTCGCCGACCAGGGCGTCGGCGGGCAGCCGCACGTCGTCCAGGGTCAGCTCGAACTGCCGCTCCACGGCGCTGAGTTCCATGTCGATGGGGCGGCGCTCGAAGCCGGGGGCGTCGCGCGGGACGATGAACAGGCAGGGCTTGAGCCTGCCGGTGCGGGCGTCTTCGGTGCGGCCGACGATCAGGGTGGCGTCGGCGATGTCGACGCCGGAGACGAAGACCTTGCGGCCGGTGAGGAGCCAGTCCCCGGTGGCCGCGTCGCGGCGGGCGGTGGTGGTGATGCGGTGGCTGTTGGAACCGGCGTCGGGTTCGGTGATGCCGAAGGCCATCAGGCGGGTGCCGTCGGCGAGGCGCGGGAGCCACTCGCGTTTCTGCTCCTCGGTGCCGAAGCGGGCGATGACGGTGCCGCAGATCGCCGGGGAGACGATCATCATGAGGAGCGGGTTGCCCGCGGCGCCCAGTTCTTCGAGGACGAGGGAGAGTTCGGTGATGCCGGCGCCGCCTCCGCCGTATGCCTCCGGCAGGTTGACGCCTATGTAGCCGAGCTTGGCGGCGGCCTGCCAGAGGCGTTTGCTGTCCTCGGCGTCGAGGGTGTGGGGCTGGGTCCTGGCGAAGGCCGCGACCGCTGCGCGGAGGGACTTGTGCTCTTCGGATTCGACGAGGGTGGTCACTGTGCTCCTTCGGGTGCCGGGTTCGTTGTGGTCTGTCGCGCCCCTAGGCCACGTGCACCACCGCCAGCACGGAGCCGACCGTCACCTGCTGCCCCGGTACGGCGTTCAGCTCGGCCAGTGTTCCCGTGGCCGGAGCCGTGATCCTGTGCTCCATCTTCATGGCCTCCAGCCACAGCAGCGGCTGGCCCTCCTGGACGGTCGCGCCCTCCGTGAGGCCCTCCGCGACGCGGACGACGGTGCCCGGCATGGGGGCCAGGAGGGAGCCGGGGGCGTGGTGGGTGGTGGGGTCGGGAAAGCGGGGGAGGGCGGTGAGGGTGGTGGTGTTGACGTGGATGCGGTCGCCGTAGCGGGCGATGTCGAAGCGGCGGCGTACGCCGTCCGTTTCGAGGACGACCCTCTCGGCGTCGGCGTGGACGACACGGACGCCGTCGGCGGTGAGCCCGGTGCGGGTGTGCGCGTAGCGGACCTCGTGCTCCTCCCCCGCCATCGCGTACCGCTTGACCTGCGGCTGCGAGGGCAGGTTCCGCCAGCCGCCGAAGCGTCCCGCGCGGGTGCTCGCGTCGGCGAGGGCGGCGGCGAGCGGGGCGAGGGGGTCGGGGGCGGGCCGCGTCAGGGCGGCGAGGTGGCGGTCGTAGAAGCCGGTGTCCATGCGGCCGGAGGTGAACTCCTCGTGGCGCAGGGAGCGGACGAGCAGGTCGCGGTTGGTGACCGGGCCGTGGACGGCCGCCCGTTCCAGAGCCCCGGCGAGGCGGCGGACGGCTTCCGCGCGGGTGGGCGCGTGGGCGACGGCCTTGGCGAGCATCGGGTCGTAGTGGACGCCGATGTCGTCGCCGTCGGTGTAGCCGGTGTCCAGACGGATGCCGTCGGGCACGGCGAGGCGGTGCAGGCGGCCGGTCTGCGGGGCCCAGCCGTTCGCCGGGTCCTCGGCGTACAGGCGGGCCTCGACGGCGTGGCCGTGCGGGGGCGGGGGGTCGGTGTCGAGGGCGTGGCCTTCGGCGACGCGGAGCTGGAGGGCGACGAGGTCGATGCCGAAGACGGCTTCGGTGACGGGGTGTTCGACCTGGAGGCGGGTGTTCATCTCCAGGAAGTGCGCCGTGCCGTCGGCGACGAGGAACTCGACGGTCCCGGCCCCGACGTAGTCCACGGCGCGGGCCGCGCGTACGGCGAGGTCGTGGAGTTCGGCGGTCAGTTCGGGGGTGAGGCCGGGTGCCGGGGCCTCCTCGATCACCTTCTGGTGGCGGCGCTGGAGGGAGCAGTCGCGGGTGCCCAGCGCCCACACGGTGCCGTGGGTGTCGGCGAGGATCTGCACCTCGACGTGGCGGCCGTTCTCCAGGTACGGCTCGACGAAGACCTCGCCGTCGCCGAAGGCGCTCGCGGCCTCCGCGCGGGCGGCGGTCAGCGCGGCGTCGAGGTCGGCGAGGCGGCGTACGACGCGCATGCCGCGTCCGCCGCCGCCCGCCGCCGCCTTCACGAGCACCGGCAGGTCGGCCTCGGTGACGTCGGTGAGGGGCGCGATGCCCATCAGTTCCCTGGCGCGGGTCTTGGACGCCATCGCCTCGATGGCCTCGGGCGGCGGCCCGATCCACACCAGGCCGGCGTCCCGGACGGCGCGGGCGAAGCCGGCGTTCTCGGACAGGAAGCCGTAGCCGGGGTGGACGGCGTCGGCGCCGGCGGCGACGGCGGCCTTCACGATCAGGTCGCCGCGCAGGTAGGTGTCGGCGGGCGACGCGCCCGGCAGGCGTACGGCGACGTCGGCCACGCGCGTGTGCAGGGCGTTCTCGTCGGCGTCCGAGTGCACGGCGACGGTACGGATGCCCGCGTCGCGGCAGGTGCGGAAGACGCGGCAGGCGATCTCGCCCCGGTTGGCGGCCAGTACGGAAGCAATCACGTGGTTCCTCACATCCGGAAGACGCCGAAGCCGCCGCGCGCGCCCTCGTAGGGGGCGGTGTGGATCGCGGAGAGGCACAGGCCGAGGACGGTGCGGGTGTCGCGCGGGTCGATGACGCCGTCGTCGTAGAGCCGCCCGGAAAGGAACACGGGCAGCGACTCGGACTCGATCTGCTGCTCCACCATGGCGCGCAGCGCTGCGTCGCCCTCGTCGTCGTACGGCTGCCCCTTCGCGGCGGCCGACTGGCGGGCGACGATGGACAGGACGCCGGCGAGCTGCTGCGGGCCCATGACGGCGGACTTGGCGCTGGGCCAGGCGAAAAGGAAGCGGGGGTCGTAGGCGCGGCCGCACATGCCGTAGTGCCCGGCGCCGTAGGAGGCGCCCATGAGGACGGACAGGTGGGGGACGCGGGAGTTGGCGACCGCGTTGATCATCATGGCGCCGTGCTTGATGATGCCGCCCTGCTCGTACTCCTTGCCGACCATGTATCCGGTGGTGTTGTGGAGGAAGAGCAGCGGGATGTCGCGCTGGTTGGCGAGCTGGATGAACTGGGCGGCCTTCTGCGACTCCTCGCTGAACAGGACCCCTCGGGCGTTGGCGAGGATGCCGACCGGGTAGCCGTGCAGCGCGGCCCAGCCGGTGGTCAGGCTCGTCCCGTACAGGGGCTTGAACTCGTCGAAGTCGGAGGCGTCGACGATCCGGGCGATCACCTCGCGCGGGTCGAAGGGGGTCCTGAGGTCGCCGGGGACGATGCCGAGGAGGTCCTCGGGGTCGTACTTGGGCGGTTCGGCCAGGGGCGGATCGCCGTACGCCTTGCGGTGGTTGAGCCGGGCGACGACGCGACGGGCCCGGCGCAGGGCGTCCGGTTCGTCGACGGCGAAGTGGTCGGCGAGGCCGGAGGTGCGGGCGTGCATCTCGGCGCCGCCCAGCGACTCGTCGTCGCTCTCCTCGCCGGTGGCCATCTTGACCAGGGGCGGCCCGCCGAGGAACACCTTGGCGCGCTCCTTGACCATGATCACGTGGTCGGACATGCCGGGGATGTAGGCGCCCCCCGCGGTCGAGTTGCCGAAGACGACGGCGACGGTGGGGATACCGGCCGCCGAAAGCCGGGTCAGGTCCCGGAAGATCGCGCCGCCGGGGATGAAGATCTCCTTCTGGGAGGGCAGGTCGGCGCCGCCGGACTCGACGAGGCTGATGCAGGGCAGCCGGTTGGCGAGGGCGATGTCGTTGGCGCGCAGGGCCTTCTTCAGCGACCAGGGATTGCTGGCGCCGCCGCGCACGGTGGGGTCGTTGGCGGTGATCAGGCACTCGACGCCCTCGACGACGCCGATGCCGGTGACGAGGGAGGCCCCGACCGCGTACTCGCTCCCCCAGGCGGCGAGCGGGGACAGCTCCAGGAAGGGCGTGTCCGGGTCGAGGAGCAGTTCGATGCGCTCGCGGGCGAGGAGCTTGCCGCGTTTCCGGTGCCGGGCGACGTACTTCTCGCCGCCGCCCGCGAGGACCTTGGCGTGTTCGGCGTCGAGGTCGGCGAGCTTGGCGAGCATGGCCTCGCGGTGGGCGCGGTGGTCGGGGGCGGCCGGGTCGACGGCGGTGGGCAGGACCGTCACAGCAGTACCTCCGGGATGTCCAGGTGGCGGGCGCGCAGCCACTCGCCGAGCGCCTTGGCCTGCGGGTCGAAACGGGCCTGCGCGGCGACGCCCTCGCCGAGGAGGGACTCGACGACGAAGTTGAGGGCGCGCAGGTTCGGCAGCACGTGCCGGGTGACGGGCAGGTCGCGGGCCTCCGGGATCAGCTCGCGGAACCGGTCGGCGGTCAGTTCGTGCGCGAGCCACCGCCAGGCGTCGTCGGTCCGCGCCCATACGCCGACGTTGGCGTCGCCGCCCTTGTCGCCGCTGCGGGCCCCGGCGACGAGGCCGAGCGGGGCACGGCGGACGGGGCCGGCCGGCAGGGGTGCGGGCAGGGGCGGTTCCGGTACGGGTGCGAGTACGGCGGCGTCCGGGGCGGGCGCGACCGTCGTCCGCCGCCCGTCGGGGAGGACGGCGACGTGCTCGACGGCCTCCCGGGGGACGTGGCGGGCTTCGAAGACCCCGTAGGGCGCGCCCTTCCCGGGAGGCGCGAGCACGTGGAAGCCCGGGTAGCCGGCGAGGGCGAGTTCGATCGCGGCGCCGCTCAGCGCCCGCCCCACGGCCTCCTGGCCGGCGTCGCGGACGACGAGCCGCAGCAGGGCGCTGGCCGTCTCCTCGGTCGGGGCGTCGGGCCGGTCGGTGCGGACCAGGTCCCAGCGGACGTCGGCGACCTTGCCCAGCACGGGCTCCATCTGCTCCCGCACCAGCGCGGCCTTGGCCTCGACGTCGAGGCCGGTGAGCACGAAGGCGACCTCGTTGCGGAAGCCGCCGAGGCGGTTGAGGCCGACCTTGAGGGTGGGCGGCGGAGCCTCGCCGCGCACACCCTCGACGCGGACGCGGTCGGGCCCGTCGGGGGTGAGCCGTACGGTGTCGAGCCGGGCGGTGACGTCGGGACCGGCGTACCGGGCGCCGCCCGTCTCGTACAGCAACTGGGCGGTGACGGTGCCGGTGTCGACGAAACCGCCGGTGCCGTCGTGCTTGGTGATCACCGAGGTGCCGTCGGCGTGCAGTTCGGCGAGCGGGAAGCCGGGGTGCCGTACGTCGCCGTCCCGGAAGAACGCGTAGTTGCCGCCGGTGACCTGCGCCCCGCACTCCAGCAGGTGTCCGGCGACGACCGCGCCCGCCAGCCGGTCGTACTCCGTGGGCCCCCAGCCGAAGTGCGCGGCGGCGGGCCCGGTGACCAGCGCGGCGTCGGTGACGCGGCCCGTGACGACGACGTCGGCCCCGGCCCGCAGGCAGGCGGCGATGCCGAAGCCGCCGAGGTAGGCGTGTGCGGCCAGGGCGCCCGGG
This sequence comes from Streptomyces sp. NRRL F-5650, assembly GCF_000721365.1. Taxonomy (NCBI): domain Bacteria; kingdom Bacillati; phylum Actinomycetota; class Actinomycetes; order Kitasatosporales; family Streptomycetaceae; genus Streptomyces; species Streptomyces sp. NRRL F-5650. The sequence continues at coordinate 158,773 of NZ_JOGV01000006.1, forward strand.
TGGGCGGCGGTGAGGTCGTCGCCCTCGACGTGCGCGACGCGGACGGGGACGCCGAGCCGGTCCGCCAGCGCCCGTACGGCGTCGGCGAGTCCGGCGGGGTTGAGCCCCCCGGCGTTGGCGACGATCCTGACGCCGCGCTCGTGGGCGAGGCCGAGGCACTCCTCCAGTTGCCGCAGGAAGGTGCGGGCGTATCCGGCGCCGGGGTCCTTCAACCGGTCGCGGCCCAGGATGAGCATGGTCAGCTCGGCGAGGTAGTCGCCGGTGAGCACGTCAAGGGGGCCGCCGGTGAGCATCTCGCGCAGGGCGGAGAAGCGGTCGCCGTAGAAGCCGGAGGCGTTGCCGACGCGGAGCACGCTCACCGGGACTCCCCCCGCGGCGGGCGTCCGGCTCCGGGCGGCCCGGCGAACGCCTGGGCGATGTCCAGCCACCGGTCGGCGTCCGGGCCCTCGGCGGTGAGGGCGAGGTCGGCGCGGTGGGCGCGCTGGGTGGCCAGCAGGCAGAAGTCGAGCGCGGGGCCCGTGACGCGCTGCGGGGCGTCCTCGGGGCCGTACGTCCACAGGTCGCCGCCGGGGCCGGTGAGTTCGACGCGGAACGGCTCGGCGGGCGGGGTGAGTCCGCGGGCGGCGTGGGCGAAGTCCCGGGTGCGGACGCCGAGGCGGGCGACGTGGCGCAGGCGGTCGGTGGGCGGGCGGGACACACCGAGCGCCGCCGCGACGTCCAGGCCGTGCGCCCAGGTCTCCATCAGGCGGGCGGTGGCCATGGACGCGGTGGCCATGGGCGGGCCGTACCAGGGGAAGCGCGCACCGGGGGCGGCGGCGCGCAGGGCCTCGTCGAGGGCGGTACGGCCCTTGCGCCAGGCGGTCAGCAGCTCGGCGGGGGGCTGCTCGGCGCCCTCCTCGGCGGCGTCGTCGACGTACCGGTCGGGTGCGGCGAGGGCCTGTTCGACCAGCGTCCCGAACCCGTCCTCGTCGGTGACGGCGGCCAGGGCGGCGCGATCGGTCCAGTGCAGGTGCGCGATCTGGTGGGCGATCGTCCAGCCGGGCGCCGGGGTGGCCAGCCGCCATTCCTCGGGGCCCAACTCGGCCACCAGCGCGTCGAGTTCCTCGCTCTCCTCGCGCAGATCGTCGATCACGGGCGTCGGGTCGGACACGGGGCGCTCCCCTCGGGCACGGCGATGTGCGGGGCGGTGTGGGGAGGAGCATGGCAGGGGCGGGGATAACAATCAAGCGTGCTCGCATGATTTTTGGGGCGGTGGATGGGCGGGCGGGCGGCTCCGCGGGGGTGACTCAGTCCTTGTTCGCGGGCCAGACGGTCGTGTCCATGGTGACGAAGGCGGATTCCGGCATGGCGGTCGACTTCACCTGGACGACGAGCAGCGCGATGTCCCCGTTGTTCCGCCTGACGCAGATCTCCTGGCCGGCGGATGCGGCGGCCAGGGGAAGACGATGGGACGGCTCCCGGCCGGAGGTCATCCGGCGGCACTCCTCATAGGTGGCGCCCGGGTCGCCGAACAGCATCATGAAGACACTGGAGTCGCTCTCCAGGGCACAGCTCGTGTTCGCGCAGTCGAAGCGGATGTCCCCCTTGCGGTCCTCGCGCATCGTGCCTTCGGTGAGACTGATCGAGTTGTCGCCGTTCACCAGCAGGCCGCCGTAGGCGTGGGCCCGCGGCGGCGCCGTCCCGGCCGCGGAGCCGTCGGAGCCGTCGGAGCCGTCGGAGCCTCCGGCGGACGAGCCGGCCCCCGCACCGGTCCCCGACGCCGCGTCCCGGTCCCCCGCCGCCCCCTCCCCCGCCGGACGGGCCGCACCGGACGCGGACCCGGGCGCCGGGGCGGACTCCGAGGAAGAGGCGGAGGCGGACGCCGACGCGTCACGGGCCCGGTCTTGGCCCCGCCCCGCCGCGTCGAGGAGCGCCGAGCCCGCCAGGACCACCAGGCCGCACGCGACGACGACGGCGGCCGAGACCAGGGCGGCGCGCCGTCTGCGGCGCTTGCGCTCTTCCGGCCCGTCCGGCCGCTGCGGCACGAGCGGCCACCCGCCCGGTCCGGCCGCACCCGGCCAGGGCAGGGGAGCGGTCCCCTGCGAGGCGGCCCCCTGCGGTGCGGTCCACGGCGCCGTGTGCGTCGCGGTCCGCCCCGGAGCCGCGCCCGGAGCCGCACCCGGGGCCGCGACGGTCACCGGTCCGGTGGCCGCGACCGGCGGCGGAACCGTCACCGGCGGCCCGGCGATCTCCCGCCACACGGCCTGGCCCGCCGCCTCCCCGGCGTCGTCCCGGCCCAGCTCCCGGCGGCACCACTCGACGATCTCCGCCGGGGTGGCCCGTTCCCCGGGCTCGGTGGCCAGACACCGGCCGAGCACGTCACGCAGGCGCTCGGGCAGCCCGGACAGGTCCGGCTCGGAGTGGACGATCCGGTAGAGCACGGTGGCGGCGGGGCCGTCGCCGTACAGCGGCCTGCCCAGCGCCGCGTAGGCGGCGGTCTGCCCGAGGGAGAACACGTCGGTGGCCGCCGTGACGGCATCCCCGGTGGCCTGCTCGGGGGCCATGTACTGGGGCGTGCCGATGGTGGTGCCCGTGGCGGTGTGCGCGGTGCCGTCGGCGGCGAGCGAGATGCCGAAGTCGATGACCCGCGGCCCGTCGGCGGCCAGCAGGACGTTGGCGGGCTTGAGGTCCCGGTGCACGATCCCCGCGCCGTGGATGGCCTGCAGCGCCTCGGCGACGCCCGCCATCAGCCACAGCACCGCGGGCACCGGCAGCGGTCCGCCGCGGGCGACGGCGGCCGACAGGGCGGGGCCGGGCACGTACAGCGTGGCCAGCCAGGGCGGGGTGGCGTCCGGGTCGGCGTCGATCAGCTCGGCGGTGTAGGCGCCCTTGACCTTCCGGGCCGCCTTGATCTCCCGGCCGAAACGCCGCCGGAAGGTCTCGTCGTCGGCCAGTTCCGAGCGTACGACCTTGATGGCGACGGGCCGGCCGCCCCGGGTGTGCGACAGGTAGACCCGGCCCATGCCACCCGCCCCGAGCCGGGCCGCGAGCCGGTAGCCGGCCACGGTGCTCGGGTCGTCGTCCTGCAAGGGCTGGAAGACCTCGGCCGTGTGATTCACCGGTTCCCTCCCCGTGATCCCGATGAGCTGACCCGCCAGGCAGCCTATGCGGTGCGGCTGCCGCCCGGACCGGGCGGGGTGCCCGGGACGCCGGTCGGTCCCCGGCGTCCTCCGGCCGGGGCCCGTCCGACGGAGCCGTGTCCGATTCGTTCAAGAGAACGGCGACGGCGACCGCTACCGTCGGCCCCATGAACGGCTCCCGCAGTGAATCACGCCACCTGAGCATCCGCGTCGACCGCCCCGTCGGCGAGGTCTACGCCTACGCCTCGGACCCGGCGAACCTGCCCGCGTGGGCCCACGGCCTCGGCGGATCGATCGAGAAGGCCGGGGACGATTGGATCGCGGACTCCTCACCCCTCGGCCGGGTCAAGGTCGCCTTCGTCCCCCGCAACGACCTGGGCGTCCTCGACCACGACGTCACGCTCCCCTCCGGCGAGACCGTCCACAACCCGGTCCGCGTCATCGCCGACGGCACGGCGAGCGAGGTGGTCTTCACCCTCCGCCGGCAACCGGGCACGACCGACGCCGACTTCGAACGCGACGCGAGCACGGTGAGGGCCGACCTGGCCCGGCTCAAGGAGGTGCTGGACTCGGCGTAGGGCGCCGCGGGCGGCTCCCGGCCGTCACCCGGCGCCGGCCTCCAGCGCCCCCGCCGGCAGCCCCAGTTCCGCCTCCGCGACGGTGCGGGCCACTCCGGTCAGCGGACCGGCCCGGTGCTCCTCGCTGGTGTTGATGTACGCACTGGTGCCGTCGATGGCGACGAGAATGCGCACGGCCGCCGCCCAGGGGTCGCCGCAGCGGAAGTCCGCCGTGTCCACCCCCGCCGCGACGACCCGCTCGATGCGCCGGCACCACAGCAGTTCCTGCTCCACCACGTGCTCACGGAGCACCGGGCGGTACCGGGAGAGGTGCCGCGCGTTCAGCCACAGCCGGCTCACGTCGTCGAAGTCGTCGCTGGAGATGAGGCCGAAGAAGCGCCGCAGGGCGTCCAGCGGATCACGCGCGGCGCCCTCGCGCGGGTCCTCCGCGCCCCCCTCCTCGCCACTCGCCCCGGGCCCCGCGGGCCACTCGGGAAGCAACCCGTCGAGTTCCGTCATCGTGGCGCTCGTGAAGGCCTCGGCCACGAGTTTGTCGGCCGCCGGGAAGTAGTGGCCGACCAGGCCCGACTGGACGCCCAGTTCCTCGGCGACCCGGCGCAGGGTGATGCACTCCAGCCCCTCAGTGAGCCCGATCCGCGCCGCGGTGGTGACGATCTCGTGGCGGCGCTCGGCAGGCGTCTTGCGCACACGTTTTCCCGGACCCCTTGACGTCATGGGGGGAATGTTATTGAGTGTGCGACCAATTAAGCAATTGGTCAGGCGACCAATAGCGCCGCTCCGGCACGCACCATGGTCAGGGGACGCACGTGAACGACACTCGCACCGATGCCGGTGACCTCGCCGACTACGGCTACCAGCAAGAACTGAAGCGCACCCTGTCCGCCTGGGCGGTGTTCGCGATCGGCTTCGCGACCATCTCACCGGTCGTCGGGATCTACGCCGTCGTCCAGCTCGGCTTCGTCTTCGCCGGCCCCGCCTGGATCTGGGCGGTCGTCGTGGCCTTCCTCGGCCAGCTCCTGGTGGCCACCGTCTACGCCGAACTGTCCTCCCAGTTCCCGATGACGGGCGGCGTCTACCAGTGGGTGCGCCGGCTGGGCGGCCCCCGGCTGGGCTGGCTGGTCGGCTGGCTCTACCTGGCCTCCGCCGTCGCCTCCCTGACCACCGTGGCCTACCTGGGGGCGAGCTGGCTGCACATGCTCGTCGCCGACGGCACCCCCTCACCGGTGACCCATGTCCTGCTCGGCGTGGTCTTCGTCGCCGTGGCGCTCGGCATCAACCTGCTGGGCGTCAACCCGGTGAAGCACTTCCTCAACGCGGGCATCATCGCCGAGGGCGTCGCCTCCATCGCGGTCAGCCTGATCCTCCTCCTGTTCGTCCGCAACAACGGCTTCGGCATCCTCTTCGAGACCCTCGGGGCGGGCCGGGCCTCCGGCGGGTCGGTCCTGGCGGGCTTCCTGACCTGCCTCGCCGTGGCGGGCTGGGCCTTCCTGGGCTTCGACGCGACCACGCAGGTCGCGGAGGAGACCGAGCAGCCGCGCCGCAGCGTGCCGCGGGCCCTGCTGCGCGCCTACCTGTTCGTCGCCTTCACCGTGCTGCTCACCGGCATCGCGGTGACGCTGGCGCTCGGCAGGCCGCGCGACGCCGTGGCGGGTGCGATCGCGGACCCCGTCTTCACCGCCGTGACGGACGGGCTGGGCGCCTGGAGCGAGAAGCCGTTCATCGTCGTCGTCCTGATCGCGTTCCTCGCGTGCGCCATCTCCATCCAGACGTACATCGGCCGCGCCGTCTTCGCCTTCGCCCGCGACCGGCAACTGCCCTTCTCCACGACCCTGGCCACCATCGGCCCCCGCCAGATCCCGTACGTCTCCCTCATCGCGACCGCCGTGCTGGCCGTCCTGGGGCTCCTGCTGGGGCTGAACGGCAACGCCGCCGCGACCCTTATCTCGTTCGGCTCGGGCGGCTTCTACTTCATCTTCCTCACCGTCGCCCTCGTGGCGCTCGCCGCCCGCCTGAGCGGCCGGTGGAACCCGGCGGCCGGGCAGGTGCGCCTGGGCAGGCTCGGCCTGGCCGTCAACGTGCTCGCCGTTCTCTGGCTGCTCTTCGAGGCGGTCAACATCGCCTGGCCGCGCGCCGAACTGGCCCCGGCCGACGGCAGTTGGATCCAGACGTGGGCCGTGGTCCTCGTCTTCTCCGTACTCCTCGTCGTCGGCGCCGCCTACGTCGCCCTGGCCAGACCCCACACCCGGCTCCCGCACCACACCGGCCCCCGGCCGAACCCCGAAGAGGTGAACGCGTCCTGATGTCGTCGCAACTCTCCCCCGCCGTCGTCTTCGAACCCGGCTCGGGACTGCACACCCGTGAGGTGGCGCTGCGCCCCGCCGGCCCGGGCGAGGTCGAGATCGACGTCCGCGCGGCCGGGGTGTGCCACTCGGACCTCCACATCGTGACCGGCGACTGGCCCACCGACCGTCCCCTCGTCCTCGGCCACGAAGCGGCCGGCGTCGTCACGGGCACGGGGCCCGGGGTCACCGCCCTGCGCCCCGGCGACCACGTCGTCCTGTCCTGGTTCGCCCCGTGCCGGCGCTGCCGCAGGTGCGTGGCCGGGCAGGCGTGGCTGTGCACCGGCACCAAGGCCGTCGCCAACACCCTGCCCGACGGAGGCACCCCCTTCTCCGACGCCCGGGGCGAGGCCGTCTGGCCCTACCTCGGGCTGGGCGCCTTCACCAGCCGGCTCGTCGTCCCCGAGACGGCGGCGGTCAAGGTGCCGGCGGAGCTGCCGTTCGGCATCGGCGCGCTGCTGGGCTGCTCGATCACCACCGGAGTCGGTGCGGTCATGAACACCGCCGGGGTCCGCCCGGGCGAGTCCGCGGTCGTCGTCGGCACGGGCGGCGTGGGCCTGAGCGTCGTCATGGGCCTGCGTCTGGTGGGCGCCGACCCCGTCGTCGCCGTCGACCTCTCCCCCGAACGCCTCGCCGTGGCCCGGCGCTTCGGCGCCACCCACACCCTGGACGGCGCGGAGACGGACGTGGCCGCCTGGTGCCAGGAGCATCTCGGCGGCGTCGACTACGCCTTCGAGGCGATCGGCAGCCCGCGGGTCGTCGAGACCCTCCCCGCCATGCTCACCTCGGGCGGAGCCGCCGTCCTGGTCGGCATGGCCGCCACCGGCGCGAACGGCTCCTTCGACCTGTTCGACCTCGCCGACCAGGGCAAACGCATACTCGGCTGCAACTACGGCTCCAGCGTCGGGGAGATCGACATCCCGAAGCTCGCCCGTCTCCACCTGGCCGGCCGGCTCCCGCTGGACGAACTCATCGGCAGGGTCCGCCCCCTCTCGGAGGCGGCCGAGGCCTTCGCCGACCTCAGGGCCAACACCGGCGTCCGCACCATTCTGGAGCCCTGACCAGGGCGTCCGCCCCTGCCACCCGCCCCCCCCCACCCCCGGAGACCCGATGTACGCCGTGACCGACCCCGCCACCGGCGAAGTCACCGAGACCCACCCCACCGCCTCCGACGCCGACGTCGCCGCGGCCGTGTCCGCCGCCCACGAGGCCGCCGCCTGGGGCCGCACGAGCACGGTGACCGAACGCGCCGCGCTGCTGCGCCGCCTGGGCGACCTGCACACCGAGCACCGCGACCTGCTGGCCGCGAACATCGTCCGCGAGATGGGCAAACCCCTGGCGGAGGCCGAGGGCGAGGTCGACTTCTGCGCCGACATCTACCACTACTACGCCGACCACGCCCCGGAGTTCCTCGCCGACGAGCCGCTCCCCGTCACCTCGGGCCCCGGCAGCGCCGTCGTCCGGCGCTCCCCTCTCGGCGTCCTGCTCGGCATCATGCCGTGGAACTTCCCGGCCTACCAGGTCGCCCGCTTCGCCGCCCCCAACCTGGCCCTGGGCAACACCCTCGTGCTCAAGCACGCACCCCAGTGCCCCGCCACCGCGGCGCTGCTGGAGCGGCTCTTCACCGAGGCGGGCTTCCCGGCCGGCGCCTACGTCAACGTGTACGCCACCAACAAGCAGGTCGCGACGGTCATCGCCGATCCGCGCGTGCGGGGCGTCTCGCTCACCGGCTCGGAGCGGGCCGGTGCCGCCGTCGCCGAGATCGCCGGACGGCACCTGAAGAAGGTCGTCCTGGAACTCGGCGGCTCGGACCCCTTCCTGCTGCTCTCCACCGACGACCTGGACGCGGTCGTCGAGGCGGCCGTCGCCGCCCGCCTCGACAACACGGGCCAGGCGTGCAACGCGGCCAAGCGGTTCATCGTCGTCGAGGAGCTGTACGAGGCGTTCACCGAGCGGTTCACCGCCCGCCTCCTCGCGAGTGCGACGGGGGCACCGCTGTCGTCCGTCGCCGCCGCCGAGCAACTGGCCCGCCAGGTCGACGAGGCCGTCGCCCAGGGTGCCACCCTGCACAGCGAGGGCGAACGGCACGGGGCGTACTTCCCGGCCGGGGTCCTCACCGGCCTGACCACCGAGCACACCGCCGCCCGCCAGGAACTGTTCGGCCCGGTGGCGACGGTCTTCCCGGCGGCCGACGAGGACGACGCCGTACGCATCGCCAACGACACCCCCTACGGCCTCGGCTCCTACGTCTTCACCACCGACCCCGCCCAGGCGGCCCGCGTCGCCGACCGCATCGAGGCGGGCATGGTCTTCGTCAACGGCGTCGGCGCGGAGGGCGCGGAACTCCCCTTCGGCGGCATCAAGCGCTCCGGCTTCGGCCGTGAACTGGGCCGCGCGGGCATCGAGGAGTTCGTCAACAAGAAGCTCATCCGCACGATCAGGTGACCCGCGGCGCGGCCGGCGGCCACGGCACGTCGGCCAGCAGGGGCAGCAGAACCTCCTCCTCGTAGTCGAGATGTGCGTTCAACTCGGTGGACATGGCGGCCAGTTCCTGCCGGAAACGTTCCGGCTCGGTGACGGTGACCCGCACCAGCAGGGCGGCCAGCTCCCCCTGGATGCGGGCGACGGTGCGGTGTTCGCCGGCGAGCCGGTCGAAGACGCCGCCCAGGTGGGGATAATGACGGGCGATGCCGGGGAGCAGATGCCCGTCCTCGCTCGCGTGATGGAACTCCAGCGCCTGGCAGAACGCCAGGCACCGCTGCCGGATCTGCAGCCCGAGCCCGGGCGCCGCGCCGGCCGCCGCCTCCGGGGACGCGAAGTACGCCTCGGTCCCGGCCCGCACCTGCTTCAACTGCCCCCGCAGCCAGGTGTGCACCTCCAGCAGCTTGTCGGCGAGCGTCCGCACCTCGCGGGGCCGCCCCTCCCCCTCCTCGGGCTCGGCCCGCTCCAGCACCACGACCGGCAGCGGCCGGCTGGTGCGGGCCTGATAGTCCCCGTAGCCGGGCGCCACCCGCACGGCGTACGCGAACAGTTGCTCGCGCCGCTCCCCTTCGGCGGGCACCGCGAGCGCCTCGAAGTCGGCGGTGCCCACCTCCACGCGGACGACGGGACGGGCGAGCAGGTTGTGGTACCAGCCGGGATGCCGCGGACCACCGAGGTTGGACCCGACGACGAGCAGGGCCCCCTCGTGACGGACGTAACCGAGCGGCACGGTCCGCGAGATGCCCGACCGGGCACCGGTGGTGGTCAGCAGAAGCAGGTCACCGCCTGCGAAGGGGCCACCGACCTTGCCTTCGTTGGCGCGGAACTCGTCGATGACGGACTGATGGAACGACGTGGGCATGAAGTTCTGTGTCTCCAGGACGGCAGGCCGCGGCGACGGCACGTGCCGCGGCCTGCGGAGGAATGAGGGACGAGCACGAGAGGGACGCGCGGAAGCGCTGCGTCGGGAATCCCGGGATCAGGGCGCGGAGCAGGAACGCATCACATACCCCTTGGAGGAAGGGCGCTCGCCCGATCGCCGGCCGGCCCACTGCTCTTTGACCGGCGCCACGCGGCACCACCCTCATTACACGCACCGACCCGCAGGACTGTCAACGCGCTCGTCCCACGCCCCGGTCAGTGCACCCAGAGCTCGTACCAGTCCTGCCCGTTCTGCTGCCCCGTGTACTTGCACATGTACAGCGGCCCCCACAGGATCGCCCCGGCCTGCCCGGCGCGATCGCACTCGGCAGCGGTCGTGTAGTACCCGGCGATGCGCCACGTACTGGCCTCCGCCGCGGTGGCGCTGGACAGTGGCAGGGCGATGGCCGCGGCAACAGCGGCAGCGGCCAGGGCGATACGTCGCTTCATGTGCCAACTCCGTTTGTCCATGGACATCCCGACAAAACGCCGGATGTCAGGGGAGGTGGTGCGATGTCGATCGCATACTAGACCGCCTCGCATTGACAGGTCCAGACCAATGCACGGGGAGTCGGGGGAGAACGACGACGGGGCGCCCCCGAACCAGGAGCGCCCCGTCTCACCTCACGTGGAAGACCGCCGTCTCCGCGCCCCCGGCCTCCGCTCGCTCGGCCGCGTCACCGGGTCACCCGCCTCCAGCGCCGCCGCCCGGCGTCGCAGGCCGAAGTCGGCCAGGGCCTCCGCCAGCTTGTGGACGGACGGCTCCGGAGCCATGACGTCGACGCGCAGCCCGTGTTCCTCGGCCGTCTTGGCCGTCGCCGGGCCGATGCACGCGATCACCGTGACGTTGTGCGGCTTGCCCGCGATGCCCACCAGGTTGCGGACCGTCGAGGACGACGTGAAGAGCACCGCGTCGAAGCCGCCGCCCTTGATGGCCTCCCGGGTCGTGGCCGGGGGCGGCGAGGCGCGGACCGTGCGGTAGGCCGTGACGTCGTCGACCTCCCAGCCCAGCTCGATCAGACCGGCGACCAGGGTCTCCGTGGCGATGTCGGCACGGGGCAGGAACACCCGGTCGATGGGATCGAAAACGGGGTCGTAGGGCGGCCAGTCCTCCAGCAGACCCGCCGCCGACTGCTCACCGCTCGGCACCAGGTCCGGCTTCACGCCGAAGGCGATGAGGGCGTTGGCCGTCTGCTCGCCGACCGCGGCGACCTTGATGCCGGCGAAGGCACGGGCGTCCAGCCCGTACTCCTCGAACTTCTCGCGGACCGCCTTCACCGCGTTGACCGACGTGAACGCGATCCACTCGTAGCGGCCCGTGACCAGGCCCTTGACCGCGCGCTCCATCTGCTGCGGAGTGCGGGGCGGCTCCACCGCGATCGTCGGGACCTCGTGCGGCACCGCGCCGTAGGACCTGAGCTGGTCGGAGAGCGACGCCGCCTGCTCCTTGGTGCGCGGCACGAGGACCTTCCAGCCGAACAGCGGCTTGGACTCGAACCACGAGAGCTGGTCACGCCGGGCGGATGCGCTGCGCTCGCCGACCACGGCTATCACCGGGCGGCCGCCGTCCGGGGACGGCAGCACCTTCGCCTGCTTCAGGGTCTGCGCGACCGTGCCGAGCGTCGCGGACCAGGTGCGCTGCCTGGTCGTCGTACCGGCGATCGTCACCGTCAGCGGGGTGTCGGGCTTGCGGCCCGCCGACACCAGCTCGCCGGCCGCCGCTGCCACCGCGTCCAGCGTCGTCGACACGACCACCGTGCCGTCGGAGGCGCCCACCTCGGTCCAGCACCGGTCCGAGGCCGTACGGGCGTCCACGAACCGCACGTCCGCGCCCTCCGCGTCCCGCAGCGGCACACCGGCGTACGCGGGCACGCCGACGGCGTTCGCGATGCCGGGGACGACCTCGAAGGGCACCCCGGCCGCGGCGCAGGCCAGCATCTCCTCGGCGGCGTACGCGTCGAGCCCGGGGTCACCGGTGACCGCACGCACGACCCGCCTGCCGCCCCGCGCGGCCTCCATGACAAGATGTGCGGCATCCCGCACAGCGGGGGCGCCCAGGGTCGTTGACGCACCGTCAACAACCGTGAGCTGGGGCGCGCCTGTGCCCGGATCCGACGCATCGGCGTCCGTGTGCACCTCCGACACGCCCTGCCTCGCGTGCGTACGCACGACGTCGAGCACCTCGTGCTCGGCGACGAGGACGTCCGCGTGGGCCAGCGCCTCCACGGCGCGCAGAGTCAGCAGTCCCGGATCTCCGGGTCCGGCACCCAGGAAGGTGACGTGCCCGTGTTCCGGACCGGCGGGAAAGGTGGTGGGGCTCAATGTGCTCGCTCCCCCATCAGACCGGCCGCGCCCTGGGCGAGCATCTCGGTGGCCATGTCGCGACCGAGTGCCATCGCCTCCTCGTGCGTCTGGGGCACGGGACCGGTGGTGGACAACTGCACCAGCGTCGAGCCGTCGGTCGTGCCGACGACGCCGCGCAGGCGCATTTCCTTGACAGTCTGCCCGTCGGCCAGAAGGTCGGCCAGCGCGCCCACGGGGGCGCTGCAGCCGGCCTCCAGGGCGGCGAGCAGTGACCGCTCGGCCGTCACGGCGGCCCGCGTGAACGGGTCGTCGAGTTCGGCGAGCGCGGCGACCAACTCCGCGTTGTCCGCGGGGCATTCGATCGCCAGTGCCCCCTGGCCGGGGGCCGGCAGAACCGTGTCGACCGACAGGAAGTCGGTCACCTCGTCGATGCGTCCCACCCGGTTCAGGCCGGCGGCGGCCAGCACGACCGCGTCCAGCTCACCGCTGCGGACGTATCCGATGCGCGTGTCGACGTTGCCCCGGATCGGGACCGTCTCGATCTCCATGCCGTGGGTGCGGGCGTACGCGTTGAGCTGCGCCATGCGGCGCGGCGCGCCCGTGCCGACGCGCGCCCCGCGCGGGAGGTCGGTCAGCTTGCGCGCGTCCCGGGCGACGACCACGTCCCGCGGGTCCTCGCGCACCGGGATCGCGGCCACGACCAGGCCCTCGTGCTGCGCGGTGGGGAGGTCCTTGAGCGAGTGAACCGCGAAGTCCACCTCTCCCCGCAGCAGCGCCTCGCGCAGCGCGGCGACGAACACGCCCGTGCCGCCGATCTGCGCCAGGTGCTCGCGCGACGTGTCGCCGTACGTGGTGATCTCGACCAGCTCAACGGGCCGACCGGTCACCTGGCTCACGGCGTCCGCCACCTGCCCGGACTGGGCCATGGCGAGCTTGCTCCGCCTGGTGCCCAGCCTCAGTGCCTTCTCAGTCATGCCGGCCCTCGGTTCTTCTCAGTGGTGCTGTTCCCGGCTCGGGAGACGGAGGCCACCGTCTCCTGGTCGAGGTCGAACAGGGTGCGCAGCGCGTCCGCGTACCCGGCGCCACCGGGTTCGGCGGCGAGCTGCTTGACCCGTACCGTCGGCGCGTGCAGCAGCTTGTCGACCACACGCTTGACGGTCTGGGTGATCTCGGCGCGGTGCTTGTCGTCGAGCCCCGGCAGCCGCCCCTCCAGGCGGGCGATCTCGCCGGCCACGACCTCGGCGGCCATGCTGCGCAGCGCGACCACGGTGGGCGTGATCCGCGCGGCGCGCTGGGCGGCGCCGAAGGCGGCGACCTCGTCGGCGACGATCCGGCGGACCATGTCGACGTCGGCGGCCATCGGGGCGTCGGCGGAGGCGTCGGCGAGCGACTCGATGTCCACCAGGCGCACCCCGGCCAGCCGGTGCGCGGCGGCGTCGACGTCGCGCGGCATCGCCAGGTCGAGGAGGAAGAGCACCGGCTCGGGACGCGGCACCTCGGCGACCGGCTCCGGGCGGCGGCGCTCGGGGATGCGGCCGACGCGCGTCGCCGTCGCGGCGAGCGCGCCGATCAGCTCGGCCTCCGCCTCCGGGCCCGGCCGGCCCGTCTCGCGCGCCCGGTCCACCGCCGTACCGCCCGCGGCCCAGGCCCCGTGCTGCTCCAGCGTCGCCGCGTCCATGCCGGCCACGGCGGCCTCGCCCATGACGGAGAAGCCGGAGGGGACGGAGGACAGGTCCAGGGGGCAGTTCTCGTCGCCGCCGGCCGCCGGCAGTGGCGTTTCCGCACCCCGCCGCTCCTCCGGTACGACGACGTCGACGGCGGCGGCCTCGGCGGGCACGCCGGTGCGCCCCTGCACCGCCGCGGCCACGGCGTCGGCCGTGAGGACCAGCCCGGTGGCGCCCGTGCAGGATACGGCCACGTCGGCACGTGTCAGCTCGCCCGGCACCGCGTCCATCGGTACCGCGCGGGCCAGCACGTCCGTGTCGTCGCCCTCCGTCAGGATCCGGGCGAGGCGCTCGGCGCGCTCGAAGGTGCGGTTGGCGACCACGATCTCGGCGACCCCGGACCGCGCCAGCGTCGCGGCGGCCAGCGAGGACATCGAACCGGCGCCGATGACCAGGGCCTTCTTGCCCCGGGCCCACCCCTGCACGTCGGCCCCGGCGGCCAACTGCTCCAGGCCGAAGGTGACCAGGGACTGTCCGGCGCGGTCGATCCCCGTCTCGGAGTGGGCGCGCTTGCCGACCCGCAGCGCCTGCTGGAACAGGTCGTTCAGGAGCCGCCCCGCGGTGTGCAGGTCCTGGGCGCGGGCGAGGGAGTCCTTTATCTGGCCGAGGATCTGCCCCTCGCCGACCACCATCGAGTCCAGCCCGCACGCCACCGAGAACAGGTGGTGCACGGCCCGGTCCTCGTAGTGCACGTAGAGGTGGGGAGTGAGTTCCTCCAGGCCGACCCCGCTGTGCTGGGCGAGCAGCGTGGACAGCTCGGCGACACCGGCGTGGAACTTGTCCACGTCGGCGTAGAGCTCGATGCGGTTGCAGGTGGCCAGCACCGCGGCCTCGGCGGCCGGTTCGGCGGCGACCGTGTCCTGGAGCAGCTTGAGCTGCGCGTCCGCGTTCAGCGAGGCGCGCTCCAACACGCTGACGGGGGCGCTGCGGTGGCTCAGCCCGACGACGAGGAGGCTCATGCCGGCATCACGGCGGGTACATCCCCGTCGGGTCCCTGGTCGGTGGAGGGCTGCTGCTTGCGCGCGGCGACGGGCGGTACGACGGTGTCGGCCGCGGCCTCCTCGCCCGCCTTGCGCTGCTCGTGGAAGGCGAGGATCTGCAGCTCGATGGAGAGGTCGACCTTGCGCACGTCGACGCCCTCGGGGACGTTCAGCACGGTCGGCGCGAAGTTGAGGATGGAGGTGACACCGGCGGCCACGAGGCGGTCGCAGACCTGCTGGGCGGCACCGGCGGGGGTCGCGATCACACCGATCGAGACACCGTCGTCCTGGATGATCTTCTCCAGCTCGTCGGTGTGCTGCACCGGGATGCCGGCGACGGGCTTTCCGGCCATTGCCGGATCGGCGTCGATGAGCGCGGCGACCCGGAAACCGCGGGAGGCGAACCCGCCGTAGTTGGCGAGCGCGGCCCCCAGGTTGCCGATTCCTACGATCACAACCGGCCAGTCCTGGGTGAGGCCGAGTTCGCGCGAGATCTGGTACACGAGATACTCGACGTCGTAACCGACACCACGCGTCCCGTAGGAGCCGAGGTAGGAGAAGTCCTTGCGCAGCTTCGCGGAGTTGACCCCCGCGGCGGCGGCCAGCTCCTCGGAGGAGACCGTGGGCACCGAGCGCTCGGAGAGCGCGGTCAGCGCGCGGAGGTACAGCGGAAGCCTGGCGACGGTGGCCTCGGGAATCCCTCGGCTGCGGGTCGCCGGTCGGTGTGCTCGGCCAGTTGCCACGGTGCTCCTGCGGGTAGAGCGGGGCTGTAGGCGGTCATACGTCCCTACATGACCGCCCCGTCGAATGCAGGCTATGTCTTTGTGAACGCGTGCACAAAGATGGTGTCCGATTTGCCCGGCCAACGTGACCGGGGTCACGCGCCCCCGGCGCCCGGAACGGGAACCGGCGCACAGACACCCTCGTCCCTCACTCATCGGGGGCAAAGCCGTACACGCTCCTCACGATCAACGCCCCCGAGACCTGGTCACCATCGATCCTAAGCGACCATACGGACTACTTGTACTGATCGGTCAGTGCCTTGCGCAGCCGTTCCTCGTTCACACGCCAGAAGGTGTGCTGCCGTCCGTCGACCAGCACGACCGGAATCTGCTCCCAGTACTGGTCATGGAGTTGGCGGTCCTCGGTGATGTCCTTCCCCTCCCAGGGGACGCCGAGTTCGGCGCAGACCTTCTCGACGACGAGCTGTGCGTCATCACACAGATGACAGCCGGGTTTGCGGATGAGGGTGACGAGATGGTTCTCGGAGTGCTCAGGGGTCTCGGGCCGCGCGGGCTGGCGGCGGAACAGGGGGCTCATGCCGGCCATTCTCGCGCGCCCCGGCGCCCCCTCGGCGGGAGGCGGTTGCACGGCACGGTCGCCCGGAGTTCACGGCCCCCAAACCTCTCGGCTCCGAAACATCCGAACACACTGGCTATGCTCACGGGCATGGCCGCTCTTCGATGGCTCACTCCCCGTAGGCGCTCCGCCACGGCGCGGAGCGTGTTGGCAGGCGAGGCCTCGGCGGAGGCGGCGCGCAAGTCCGCGGAGGCCGCCGAGACCGCAGAGACCGCGCAGGAAACGGACTCCGGCGCGGAGCCCGAGTTCCCGGTGCACGGCGACGACCGGGCCGCCGCCTTCTTCGACCTCGACAACACCGTCATGCAGGGCGCCGCGATCTTCCACTTCGGCCGGGGCCTGTACAAGCGGAAGTTCTTCGAGACCCGCGACCTCGCCCGCTTCGCCTGGCAGCAGGCGTGGTTCCGGCTGGCCGGGTTCGAGGACCCGGAGCACATGCAGGACGCCCGCGACTCCGCGCTCTCGATCGTCAAGGGCCACCGCGTCTCGGAGCTGAAGTCGATCGGCGAGGAGATCTACGACGAGTACATGGCCGAGCGGATCTGGCCCGGCACCCGCGCCCTCGCCCAGGCCCACCTGGACGCCGGACAGAAGGTCTGGCTGGTCACGGCGGCCCCGGTCGAGATCGCCCAGGTGATCGCCCGCCGCCTGGGCCTGACCGGTGCGCTCGGCACGGTGGCCGAGTCCGTCGGCGGCGTCTACACCGGCCGGCTGGTCGGCGAACCGCTGCACGGCCCCGCGAAGGCCGAGGCGGTGCGCGCGCTGGCGGCGGCGGAGGACCTGGACCTGTCCCGCTGCGCCGCCTACAGCGACTCCCACAACGACATCCCGATGCTCTCGCTGGTCGGGCACCCGTACGCGATCAACCCGGACTCCAAGCTGCGCAAGCACGCCCGCGAGCTGGAGTGGCGGCTGCGCGACTACCGCACCGGCCGCAAGGCGGCCAAGGTCGGCATCCCCGCGGCCGCGGGCGTCGGCGCGGTGGCGGGCGGCACCGCGGCGGCCATCGCCCTGCACCGGCGCCGCCGTTGACCGGGAGCCGCCGGCGCCTGCCCAATCGGGATGACGTACCCCCGGCGCGGGCCCCGCAGTCCCCCTAACCCACATCGACCACAACACGCTCTGTAGTCACCCGGAATCCGAACCGTTCCGGTCGTCAAGTGATCAATCTGGCGCACCTGATCGAGCGTCAATCGGGCACGGAAGCGACGTAATCGATGATTTGAGCAACTGGGCGTAGCAGCACCTGTACGAAGCGTTATTCTCCTCAGACGCATTCCGGTGCCCCACCTTCGCTACGACGGGTGAATGGTTCCGTACTGCACGTGATGGAAGCTCTGCCTCTGGGAGTCCCGTGTACCCACACGTCGGGGTTGACGCCTCGGGCCTGGCTACGCTGCGCGCAACGGTCAAATCAGCCCAAGACCTGTTGCGCGGCTTCGTCCCCACCGCGTATGCCGTCCCCGCCCTCGCCGCGGCCGCCGTGCCCGTCGGCCCGTGCTACGCGCTGGCCGAAGGAAGCGCCGCCGTCGGCAGACGCGCGCGCTCCTCCGGAGCAGCCACCACCCACCGCCGCCCCGCCGCGGACAGCGACAGCGCCCGCATGATGGACCTGGTCGAGCGGGCCCAGGCCGGCGAGGCCGACGCCTTCGGCCGGCTCTACGACCAGTACAGCGACACCGTGTACCGGTACATCTACTACCGCGTGGGCGGCAAGGCCACCGCCGAGGACCTCACCAGCGAGACCTTTCTGCGGGCCCTCAGGCGCATCGGCACCTTCACCTGGCAGGGGCGCGACTTCGGCGCCTGGCTCGTGACCATCGCCCGCAACCTGGTCGCCGACCACTTCAAGTCCAGCCGCTTCCGCCTCGAGGTCACCACCGGCGAGATGCTCGACGCCAACGAGGTCGAGCGCTCCCCCGAGGACTCCGTCCTCGAGTCCCTCTCCAACGCCGCCCTGCTGGAGGCCGTGCGCCGGCTCAATCCGCAGCAGCAGGAGTGCGTGACCCTGCGCTTCCTCCAGGGCCTCTCGGTCGCGGAGACCGCCCGCGTCATGGGAAAGAACGAGGGTGCCATCAAGACGCTCCAGTACCGGGCGGTACGCACCCTCGCCCGGCTGCTCCCGGACGACGCCCGCTGAGGCGTTCACTTCCCGCATTCCCCAAGTCACCTTCGGTGAGGGTCTGTTGAGTCCGCGGTCCGATCATCCGCCGTCCGTAACCCAAGTGCCGCGCCGCTCGTTGTGCGGGATGCAGGCTCCCTGTGGTCACTCCCTGGCCGACTTCGATCACCCGATCGGAGGGTTTCGATCAGGGCGTGCAACCCTCAGGACCCCCTGGGGAGTCGACCGTGATGACGAGAGGAGGTGCCGCCAGTGATCGCGAACGTATCGGCACACCGGCGGGCGAACGCCTTCGCCCAGGCTCTGGAGGAGCAGTCCGATCCCGGGGCGGCGGCCGAGCAGTCCGGAGGACCGGCACCCGCCGGGGCCACCGCGGAACCGACCGAGCAGGGGCGTCTGACGACCCTCGCCCGCGGTCTGGAGTCGCTGCCCCGGCCCGAGCTGGATCCCGAGGTCAAGGTCGTCCAGCGGGCCCGGCTCGTGGCCGCCTTCGAGGCCATGCTGCAGGAGGGCACCGCGAGCGGCGGGGCGGCGGACGCGTCGGTACCGGAGCAGCGCCGGGCACGCGGCACCCATCGCGCGGCCCCGCTGAGCAGGTTCCGGCCCCGCTCGCGGCTGGCCAAGGGCCTCACCGCCGGCGGACTGAGCGTGAGCGTGGCCGCGGGAGCCTTCGGCGGAGTCGCCGCCGCCAGTTCCGACGCCCTGCCCGGAGACTCGCTCTACGGCCTCAAGCGCGGCATAGAGGACTTCCGCCTCGGCCTCGCCGACGGCAACGACGAGCGGGGCCGGGCCTATCTGAACCTCGCCTCCACCCGGCTGAGCGAGGCACGCCGGCTGATGGAGCGCGACCGCAGCGGTTCCCTCGACCACGAGTCCCTCGGCGAGATCCGGCGCGCGCTGTCCGGCATGCGCCACGACGCCTCCGAGGGCCACCGCCTGCTCAGCGCCGCCTACGCCCACGATCCCGACTCGCTGGCCCCCATGCAGGCCCTCTCGGCCTTCTCCCAGTCCCACCGGGAGACCTGGGGAGCCCTGCGCGACCGGCTGCCCGTGCAGCTCGGGGACGTCAGTGAGCAGGTGTCGTCGGTGTTCGACGCCATAGACGACGACGTGGCCCCGCTGGAGTCCATGCTGCCGCCGTCGCCGGAGCGGGACCAGGACAGCGGGAACGGCGGCCGGCCCGGCCGTTCCGGCTCGACGACCACCGACACCCCCGGCTCCGGTCACTCCCCGGCGCCCCGCACCGGTGACGAGGGCACGTCCGAGCGCGGTCGTTCCCACTCCGACCGGCCCAGCGAGTCCGCCGACTCCGGCGCGGAGAACGACGGGCTGCTCGGCGGCGGCACCGGCGGCCTGCTCGACCCGCCCAAGGACGACAGCGGCACGGCCTCCCCGCCCGCGGGCGGCAACACCCCGCCCGCCAAGCCGGACGTCACCCTCCCGCCCCTCCTCCCGGGCCTCCTGCCCGGCCTGGGCATCGAGGCGGAGGACGCCGACTGAGCACGAGGGGGCGCTCCCTGCTCCGGGGGCGCCCCCTCGCCGCCCGATCAGAAGAACACCGACCGCCGCTGCACCAGCAGCTTGTAGAGCGTGTGCCGGAGCCCACCCACACCGCCGGACTCGCACCGCTGCGCGGGCTTCGCCCGGCTGCGGCGGACTCCGTCCGCCGACTCACCGCGCCCCGCCGCCACACCCCGCCCCGCGTCAGAAGAACACCGACCGCCGCTGCACCAACAGCTTGTAGAGCGTGTGCTGGATCTGCTCCCGTACCTGGTCGGTCAGGTTGAACATCAGCACCGGGTCCTCGGCCGCCTCCGGTGCGTAGCCGTCCGTCGGGATGGGCTCGCCGAACTGGATCGTCCACTTCGTCGGCAGGGGCACCGCCCCCAACGGCCCCAGCCACGGGAAAGTGGGCGTGAGCGGGAAGTACGGGAAGCCCAACAGCCGTGCCAGAGTCTTGGAGTTGCCGATCATCGGGTAGATCTCCTCCGCCCCGACGATCGAGCACGGCACGATCGGCGCCCCCTGCCGCAGCGCCGTGGACACGAACCCGCCCCGCCCGAACCGCTGGAGCTTGTAGCGCTCCCCGAACGGCTTCCCGATGCCCTTGAAGCCCTCCGGCATCACCCCGACCAGCTCGCCCTGGGCGAGCAGCCGCTCGGCGTCCTCCGCGCAGGCCAGCGTGTGCCCGAGCTTGCGGGCCAGCTCGTTGACGACCGGCAGCACGAACACCAGGTCCGCCGCCAGCAGCCGCAGGTGCCGGTCGGCCGGATGGTGGTCGTGCACGGCGACCTGCATCATCAGCCCGTCCAGCGGCAGCGTCCCGGAGTGGTTGGCGACGATCAGCGCACCGCCCT
This sequence comes from Streptomyces sp. NRRL F-5650, assembly GCF_000721365.1. NCBI lineage: Bacteria > Bacillati > Actinomycetota > Actinomycetes > Kitasatosporales > Streptomycetaceae > Streptomyces > Streptomyces sp. NRRL F-5650. Next base: position 179,057 of record NZ_JOGV01000006.1, read on the forward strand.
CGGCGGGGATGTTCTCCACGCCCTTCACCTCGACCCGGAAGTACTTCTCGTACACCGGGCGCAGCAGGGACATCAGCACCTGGTCGGTCAGCTCGGCGTCGTAGCCGAAGTCGTCGACCTCGTAGTCCCCGGTGAGCCGGCGGCGCAGGAAGGACAGCCCGGCCGCGAGGCGCCGCTCCAGGCCGCCGTCCCCGTCGCCGCCGTCCCCCTCACCGTCGTCCCCGGCCGCCGTCTGCGCTCCCGGAGCTGCCGGCGGCCTCACGGGGTCGTCCTCGCGGGCGTCCCCGGGCGGGGCTCCCCGCAGGGGCAGCGGCTGCACCTCGCCCGCCGGCGCGGACTCGTCCTTCGCCCTGCGCCGGTTCCCCCGCGACCGGTCGTCGTCGAACGGAATGACCTTGGCGTCCGCCATCGTTGCTGCGCTCCTCAGTTGGCGCTCTGCGTCGGGAGGTGGCCGCTGCCCCGCAGGGACAGCTCCGCGATCCGGTCGACGGCCCCCGCGAGGGCCTCGGGCGGCAGCAGCCCGGCGCCCCGGCCCCGTGCGAAGTCCGCGAACGCACCGGCCGTCGAGTACGTCGGCGTGAAGCCCAGCGTCTCGCGCATCTGCGTGGTGTCCACCACCCGGCCGTGGGTGAGCAGCCGGATCTGCTCGGGGGAGAAGTCCGTCATCCCCAGCGTACGCACGAGCGAGCCGGCCCAGGTGACCGCGGGCAGCAGCAGCGGAACCGTGGGGCGGCCGAGCCGCCGTGAGCACTGGGAGAGCAGCAGCACACCGTCCCCGGCGACGTTGAACGTGCCGCTGTTCAGCGTGCCCCGCCGCGGCTCGTGCGCGCAGACCCGCAGCACCTCGATCACGTCGTCCTCGTGCACGAACTGCAGCCGCGGGTCGTAGCCGAACACCGTCGGCAGCACCGGCAGCCCGAAGTACGAGGCCAGCGGTGTGTCCGCGGCCGGACCGAGGATGTTGGCGAACCGCAGCACGGTCACCGACACGTCCGGCCGGCGGCGCGCGAAGCCCCGCACGTACCCCTCGACCTCGACCGCGTCCTTGGCGAACCCGCCGCTGGGCAGGGATTTGGGTGCCGTGGTCTCGACGCAGACGGCGGGATCGCGGGGCGCGGAGCCGTAGACGTTCGTGCTGGACTTCACCACCAGCCGCCGTACTGTCGGCGACTTCTGGCAGGCGCCGAGCAACTGCATCGTGCCGATGACGTTGGTCTCCTTCACCGACGTGCGGCTGCCGCTGCCCAGCGGCGTCCCCGTCACGTCCAGGTGGACGACCGTGTCCGCCCGTGTCTCGGCGAGCACCCGCCCGATGGCCGACTGCCTGATGTCCGCCTGGACGAAGTCCGCACCGCCCAGATGGTGCTCGGGCACGACGGCGTCCACCCCGACGACCCGCTCCACGTCGGGATCACGCTGGACGCGCCGGACGAACCGGCCGCCCAGTTGCCGGGCCACTCCGGTCACGAGCACGACCTTGCCCAAGATCAGCGCCTTCCTTCCGCCTGCTCCAGCCCTGCCCCGCCCCGCCCCTGCTGGGGCCAACTTAACCGGTAGGTGTTGCGCCGTGATGACCGACGGACACGGCGGACGACGGAAAACGGCCGCGAAACGACCGTGGCCCCCCACCGGATGAGGTGGGGGGCCACGGACCACGCCGACGGCGCAGCGTCGCCTACTTCTTGTTGCGACGCTGAACGCGCGTGCGCTTCAGCAGCTTGCGGTGCTTCTTCTTGGCCATCCGCTTGCGCCGCTTCTTGATAACAGAGCCCACGACTACCCTCGCTCACTTCTCATCACTCGGTTGGTGAGCGCCATGGGCCCACACGACCTACGAGGGGCCAGCCTACCGGTCCGAGCGCCGAGGTCGTAATCGAGGGCCGTCAGGCCGTTTCCACCCCCACGTAACTCTCGCGGAGGTACTCGTGAACCGCTTGCTCCGGGACACGGAACGACCGTCCCACCCGGATCGCGGGCAGATGACCGCTGTGCACCAGCCGGTACACGGTCATCTTGGACACGCGCATCACCGCGGCGACCTCCGCCACGGTAAGGAACTGAACCTCGTTCAGAGGCCTTTCGCCATCTGCAGCCATGACACACCTGAACCTTCCGCACTCGACGGCCACCGGCTTCCCCTTCCGGTGACTCTTCGTCGCTGCGTGCTCACTCCCCAATGTAGGGGCGGGTGATGCGAGTGGGGAAGAGGTGCACCCATCACTTCCCTACCGTGACAGACACGCCCGATTGAGTACGTAGCGGGTAAGCGGTCGGTAGTACTCGGGTCGCACGGCGTCATCAAGTGGAACGGCGACGGACACGAGCCCCTCGGCCTCTCCCACGAAGAGCGCGGGATCATCCGTATCGGCCGGCCCGATGGCCTCGAACCCCAGCTGACCTGCCCCGCAGGCCCATCCGTGGTCCCCGATCACCAACTCGGGCAGCGGCCCGCCGCCCTCGGCCGCGGCCGCGGCCGCCAGAGCGGTACGAACCGGCAGCGGCGAGTGCGTGTGTGCGCCCGGCTCACCACCGGCGTGCCCGGCGCCGGGCTCCCGCACCAACGCGACTCCGCGGACGTAGTCGAGGTTGTACGTGCGTAGACCGAACCGGGTCGTTATGTCGACAGAGCGACCCTGCGCCGGGGTGAGGACAGAACATCCCGCCGCCGACAGCGCCTCGGCCAAGGCGACGTAGAAACCGAGCAGCCGATGCGGGTGCCCGGTGCCGAGCAGCACCGGAGCGCGCCGCTCGGCCACCGCCGCGAGCCGGACGGCGAACGCGTCCAGCGCCGCGAGGGTCCGGTCGGGGTCGATCACGTCCTGGCCGGCGGTGTCGCGCGGATCGGCCGAAACCCCGCACTTCCGGGCCATCAGCGCGAGCAGCTCCCGCTGCCCCCACTCCCCCTCCGGATCGACCCCGATCAGCACCCGGGGGTCCCGCGCGGCGAACAGCCGGTAGCTCCGCAGACTCGCCTCCCGGGAGGTCGCCACCACCCCGGCCAGCCGCGCCCCAAGAAGATGGCCCCGAAGAGCTCCACGCATCAGCACCCACCCGATGCTGCCGTGTCGCCCGGTGAGCGGAGCAGGAAACGGGAGAACCTACGCACGGTCGGCGTAACGCCCCAAGCGGCACCCGGCAGGCGCCGGCCCCGTCCCACGCCCTCCCCGCACCCGCACCGGGCCGCCAAAGGGCAGCCAAAGGGCAACCAAAGAACAGCCGCCCCAAGAGAAGGCGCCCCTACGCCAACAGCCCCCGCAACGGGAACACCGCCCGCCGGGCCGCGCGCACCGCCTGGTCCAACCGGTCCGCGGGGTCGTACCCCGCCTCCCACGAGGCCCACGACACCGGCCACCGCCCGTCGGTCATCCGCATCGGTGCCAACTGCCGCGTCCGCGCGTACACCTCCTGCCGCCACCCCTCCGGGATCACCGTCTCCGGCTCCACCGGCCGCCCCGCCGCGATCCCCACCAGGTGCGTCCACGACCGCGGCACCACGTCCACCACGGCGTACCCCCCGCCTCCCAGCGCCACCCACCGCCCCCCGGCGTACTCGTGCGCGAACTCGTGACACGCCGCCTGCACCGCCCGCTGCGCGTCCAGCGACACCGCCAGGTGCGCCAGCGGGTCCTCGAAGTGCGTGTCGGCCCCGTGCTGCGTCACCAGCACCTGCGGCCCGAACTCCGCCAGGACCTCCGGCACCACCGCGTGGAACGCCCGCAGCCACCCCGCGTCCCCCGTCCCCGCCGGCAGGGCGACGTTCACCGCCGACCCCTCGGCGCAGTCCGCGCCCGTCTCCTCCGGCCAGCCGGTCTGCGGGAACAGCGTCCGCGGGTGCTCGTGCAGCGACACCGTCAGGACCCGCGGGTCCTCCCAGAACGCCGCCTGCACCCCGTCCCCGTGGTGCACGTCGACGTCCACGTACGCGACCCGCTCGGCCCCGAGCTCCAGCAGTCGCGCGATCGCCAGCGCCGCGTCGTTGTACACGCAGAACCCGGACGCCGCGCCCGGCATCGCGTGGTGCAGCCCGCCCGCGAAGTTCACCGCGTGCAGCGCGTCCCCGCGCCACACCGCCTCCGCCGCGCCCACCGACTGCCCGGCGATCAGCGCGGACACCTCGTGCATCCCCGCGAAGGCGGGATCGTCGACCGTCCCCAGCCCGTACGACCCGTCGGCCGCGTCCGGATCCGCCGACGCCGCCCTCACCGCGTCGATGTAGTCCTCACGGTGGACGAGCCGCAGAGTCGACTCCCCGGCCGGCCGCGCCGCGACGACCTCCACCTCCCGGTCGAGCCCGAGGGCACCGACCAGGCTGCGCGTCAGGGCGAGCCGGACCGGGTCCATCGGATGCTCGGGCCCGAAGTCATAGCCCGTTACTGCCTCGTCCCACATCAGCTGTGCGCGGCCGCTCATGCCCGCCACCGTATCGGTCCGGCCGGTCCCCGAACGACCTGGCGTAGACGACCGTCACCAGCACCAACACCATCGGCACCAGCATCGCCCCGCGGTAGCTCCAGGCATCCCCCAGCGCCCCCACCAACGGCGAACCGACCAGGAAACCGACGTAGTTGAACACGTTGAGCCGCGCCACCGCCGCGTCGGAGGCACCCGGACGGCCGTCGCGCTCCGCCGCCAGCCGTCCCGCCGCCGCGAACGTCTGCGGCACCAGCACACACAGCCCGAGCCCCAGCAGCGTGAACCCGAGCATCCCCGCCCAGGGCCCCGGCGCCGACGCCACCACGGCGAACCCGCCCGCCGCGACCACGGCGCCGCCCCGCACCACCGTCACGGCCCCGAGCCGCCGCACCCCGAAGTCCCCGACGGCCCGCCCCACCAGCGTGGTCACCATGTACACGTTGTACGGCACCGTGGCGAGCTGCTCCGAACTGCCCAGCACGTCCTGCAAGTACTTCGCGCTCCAGTTGGAGACCGTCGAGTCCCCGATGTACGCGAACGTCATCACCAGGCACAGCGGCAGCAGCACCTTGAAGCCGACCCCCGCACCGGCCCCGTCCGCCCCCTTGTCCGCGAGGTCCGCGGAACCACCGCCGTCCCCGTCGACGTACCACCGGCTCCCGACCAGCGCGGCCGGCAGCAGTACGACGACCACCGGCAGGTACGACACCCACAGCGCCAGCTCCCAGTGCGCCCCCGCCCAGGCCAGCGAGGCCCCCAGGATCCCGCCGAGGCTGTACGTCGCGTGGAACCCGAGCATGATGCTGCGCCCGTACGCCCGTTGCAGGCTCACCCCGAGCATGTTCATCGACGCGTCCAGCGCGCCCACGGCCAGCCCGAAGACGGCCAGCGCGACCGCCAGCACCGCCACCCGGTCCCCCGCCCCGACACCGAGCAGCGCCAGGAGCACCACCGGCTGGGACCAGCGCAGCAGCCGGCTCGGCCGCACCCGCCGCACCAGACGCTCGCTCGCCACGCTCCCGGCCCCGGCCAGCACCGGCACGGCGGCGAGGAAGACGGGCAGCAGCGCGTCGGAGACGCCGTACCGGTCCTGGATGGCCGGGATACGCGTCACCAGCAGCGCGAAGGCGACCCCTTGGGCGAAGAAGCCGAACGCGAGCGAGGCCCTGCCGCGCCGCAGCACATCAGTCATGGCGGCGAGCGTAGGGCCCCGGCCTACCGGTGGGTAGATCCAGCCAAAGATGAATTCTGCTCAGTTTCCTGGTCCCCGACGACGACCGTGCCGCTCTCGGGAGCACGGTCCGAGGCCAGGGCGGCACCGATCATGTGAACCATGGGTCCCGCCCCCAGCGCACCGCTGACCGCGAACGCGAACACCATCGTCACGATCATGACGACCGTCCCGAGCCAGACCATCGTGTCCACCGGGAACGTGTAGACCCCCACGACCCGCAGCGCGCACTCGGCGACGAAGGCCGTCCCCCACACCGCCGAGAACCGCAGCTCCGCCCGCCGGAACGCCGGCGACTCCGCCCTCAGCCGTGCCCAGGCGGCCTCCCGGCGACCGTCCCCCTTCACCAGCCACGGCTTCAGCGTCGCCGTCATCATGGGCCGCCCCACCAGTACCGACCCCAGCAGCGCGAACCCGACCAGGCTGCCGACCGCACTGTCCTTGACCAGCATCAGCCGGGCGTCGCCCGTACCGACGCCCAGCAGCAGGCCGATCAGGTTGGCCAGCAGGATGAGCAGGGGAAGCGCGTTCACCTCCCGCTGCCGCCACACCCCCCACCCGGTCCGCAGCACGGGCACGACGCTGCTCCAGCCGAGCGCCGCGACCGCGCTCGTCCCGAATCCGCCCTTCAGCAGGTAGTACGACCCGAGGGGCACTCCCACGTCCAGGAGCAGCGACACGAAGGCGCGAGACTTACGAGGCTTGGTCATGCACTCAGCTTCGCGCCGGGACGGGGGCCCGCAGTAGAAACAACCGTCCAGAGCCGCGCATGACAAATGTCAGGCGTCAGCCGCGCAGCAGGTCAGCCAACTCTCCCATGTCCGCGAAGAGTCGGGTGGCCCCGGCGAGCTTCTCGGCCGGCGTCATCGCGGTGAAGCCGTACACGTCCATCCCGGCGGCGACGGCGGCCTGGACACCCAGCGGACTGTCCTCGACCACGGCACACCGCTCGGGTGCCACACCCATCCGGGCTGCCGCGTACAGGAACAGGTCCGGCGCGGGCTTCCCCCGCCCCACGTCCTGGGAACTGAAGATCCGCTCGTCCTCGAACCACCGGTCGAGCCCCGTCCTGCGGTGCCCCACCCCAATCCGCTCGTGGCTCCCGGAGGACGCCACGCAGTACGCCACCTCGTCCCCGGCGAGCTTCTCCAGCACACCGACGACGCCGGGAACGGGCTCCAGCTCCCGTTCGAACGCCGCGAACACCCGCTGGTGGAAGACCTCGTCGAAGTCGTCGGGCAACCGCCGCCCGGTCCGCTCCATCACGAGATCATGCACGCGGTGCATGGCTCCACCCATGTAGTCCCGCAACGAGTCCTCGTACGACGTCGGGTGCCCCAGCTCGGTGAGAAAGCCGGCGAGCAACCGATTGGAAATCGGCTCACTGTCGACGAGAACACCGTCGTTGTCGAAGATAACCAGGTCGTAGCGCATACACCGACCCTAAACGCAAAAAGACCCTGTACCGTTCCCGGTACAGGGTCTTCCCGCAATAATTGTTCGGCGGCGTCCTACTCTCCCACAGGGTCCCCCCTGCAGTACCATCGGCGCT
>NZ_JOGV01000007.1:0-179365 GCF_000721365.1 Streptomyces sp. NRRL F-5650
GAACATCGCGAACACGACGGTGCCGAACACCACGTAGTGGAAGTGCGCCACCACGAAGTACGAGTCCGAGACGTGGAAGTCCAGCGGCGGCGAGGCCAGCAGCACTCCGGTCAGCCCGCCGAAGAGGAAGGTGACCAGGAAGCCGGTCGCCCACAGCATGGGCGTCTCGAAACTGAGCGACCCTTTGAGCATCGTCCCGGCCCAGTTGAAGAACTTCACCCCGGTCGGCACCGCGATCAGGAAGGACATGAACGAGAAGAAGGGCAGCAGCACGCCTCCGGTCACGAACATGTGGTGGGCCCACACCGTCACCGACAGACCGGCGATCGCGATGGTCGCTCCCACCAGGCCCATGTAGCCGAAGATCGGCTTCCGGGCGAAGACCGGGATGATCTCGGTGATGATGCCGAAGAACGGCAGCGCGATGATGTACACCTCGGGATGCCCGAAGAACCAGAACAGGTGCTGCCACAGCAACGCCCCGCCGTTGGGCGCGTCGAAGACGTGGGCACCGAACTTGCGGTCGGCCTCCAGGGCGAACAGGGACGCGGCCAGCACCGGGAAGGCGAACAGCACCAGCACACTGGTCAGCAGCACGTTCCAGGTGAAGATCGGCATCCGGAACATGGTCATGCCCGGCGCGCGCATGCACACGACCGTGGTGATGAAGTTGACCGAGCCGAGAATGGTGCCGAAGCCGGAGAGGGCCAGACCCATGATCCACAGATCGGGGCCGATCCCGGGCGAGTGCTCCGCGTTGGACAGCGGGGAGTACGCGAACCAGCCGAAGTCGGCCGCACCGCCCGGGGTCAGGAACCCGCCCACCGCGATGAGCGAGCCGAACAGGTACAGCCAGTAGGCGAGCATGTTCAGCCGGGGGAAGGCCACGTCCGGTGCGCCGATCTGCAGCGGCATGATCCAGTTCGTGAATCCGGAGAACAGCGGCGTCGCGAACATCAGCAGCATGATCGTGCCGTGCATCGTGAACGCCTGGTTGAACTGTTCGTTGGAGACGATCTGCAGACCCGGGCGGGCCAGCTCGGCGCGCATGATCAGCGCCATCACGCCGCCGATCAGGAAGAACGCGAACGACGTCACCAGGTACAGCGTGCCGATCGTCTTGTGGTCCGTGGTCGTCAGCCACTTGATCACTGCATTGCCGGGCGCCTTGCGCAGCAGGGGCAGCTCGTCCGCGTAATGGTCGCCTGCTGCGGGGCTGTGCGCCCCTTCGACGGTGGTCACGGCGCCAATGCCTCCAGGTGCTCTGCGTCAGATACGCGGGGCATTCTTCTCGCGCGGGGCGCGCCATACCGCTGGTGGCAAATGACACGCGGTCCGACGCGGCCCCTTTGCACTCGAACGGGTCAGGGACGACCCCGGGCCGTACCCCGCCGTGGGCGGCGCGCGGTCCTCGCAGGGCCGCGGCCCCTGCGGCCGGCGTCGCTCCCGGTGGTCCGCGCCGCGCCGATCTGCCATTGGCATCGATAACAATCTCTGCCATAGTTCCGGCTAACGATCTAGGAGAGGTATGAGGGCATCGATAACACGCCGGAAGTTCACGCCAGGCCGCGAGCACGCGGACACCGCCGGCGGAGCCGTCGCATGACCACCCCCTCTCCGGCGGCCGTCCTGACCCACGCCGACGGCACCCTGCTGCGCAACGGGCGCCCGCACCGCCTCCTGGCGGGCTCGCTGCACTACTTCCGGGTCCACCCCGGCCACTGGGCCGACCGGCTCCGGCGGCTGGCGGCCCTCGGCCTGAACACGGTCGACACCTATGTCCCGTGGAACTTCCACGAGCAGACCGAGGGCGACGTACGCTTCGACGGCCCGCGCGACCTGACCGGGTTCGTCCGGCTGGCCCAGGAGGAGGGACTGGACGTCGTGGTGCGGCCGGGCCCCTACATCTGCGCCGAGTGGGACAACGGCGGCCTGCCCGCCTGGCTGACCGGGACGCCCGGCATGCGGCTGCGCACGTCCCACGGCCCGTTCCTGGCCGCGGTCGACCGCTGGTTCGACCGGCTGATCCCGCGGATCGCGGACCTCCAGGCCGGCCGGGGCGGACCGGTCGTCGCCGTGCAGATCGAGAACGAGTACGGCAGCTACGGCGACGACCACGCCTACGTCCGCCACGTGCGCGACGCCCTCCTCGCCCGGGGCGTCACCGAACTGCTCTACACCGCCGACGGGCCGACCGCGCTCATGCAGGACGGCGGCGCCCTGCCCGGCGAACTGGCGGCGGCGACCCTCGGCTCACGCCCCGCCCGGGCCGCGGAACTGCTGCGGTCCCGGCGCCCCGGGGAACCCTTCTTCTGCGCGGAGTTCTGGAACGGCTGGTTCGACCACTGGGGCGAGAAGCACCACGTCCGGCCGGCGGCCGGCGCGGCGGAGACCGTCGGCGAGATCCTGGACGAGGGCGGCTCGGTGAGCCTCTACATGGCGCACGGCGGCACCAACTTCGGCCTGTGGGCGGGCGCCAACCACGACGGCGACCGCATCCAGCCGACCGTCACCAGCTACGACTCGGACGCCCCCGTCGCGGAGAACGGGGCGCTGACACCCAAGTTCTTCGCCCTGCGGGAGAAGCTGACCGCGCTCGACGGCTCCGGGCCCCCGCGCCCGCTGCCCGCCGACCCGCCGCTGCTGACGCCCCGCGAACTGCCGGTGACCCCGCGCGCGGGCCTGCTGGACGCCCTGCGCGCGGCCGGCGAGCCGGTCACCGCGCCGCTCCCGCTGAGCTTCGAGGAACTCTCCCTGGCCTCCGGCCTGGTGCTCTACGAGGCCGAACCGCTGCTGCCGCCGGGCACCCACGAACTGACCGTCACCGGTCTGCACGACCGTGCGCAGGTCTTCCTCGACGACGAGCCCGTCGCCGTACTGGACCGCGAGAACGCCTCCTTCCGCGTGCCCGGCACCGGTGCCCGCGTCCGGCTGGCGCTGCTGGTGGAGAACCAGGGCCGGATCAACTACGGACCGCTGCTCGGCCAGGGCAAGGGCATCCTCGGCGGCGTACGGGTGGAGCGGCGGCTGGTGCACGGCTGGACGATGCGCGCGCTGCCGCTCGACCGGTGGACGCCGCAGGACGTCGCCCGTGCCGCGGCGGCTGCACCGGAGGACGGCCGGACGGGCTTCGCCACCGCGGTCCTGTCCGTGACCGAGCCCGCCGACGCCTGGGTCGCCCTGCCCGGATTCGGCAAGGGCTTCCTCTGGGCCAACGACACCCTGCTGGGGCGCTACTGGGAGATCGGCCCGCAGACCACGCTCTACCTGCCCGGCCCGCTCCTGCGCCCCGGTGACAACACGCTGACCGTGCTGGAACTCGAACGCTTCGGCGACCGCGTGGCCCTGCGCGACCGTCCCGAACTCGGACCGCCGGAGGAGTACGTCGAGACCTTCGACTGACCCGCACCGGCCGTCAGGACTCCGGCCCTGACCGCGATGTGCCGTAGTCGAACGCGTACCCGGCGAAGTCGGCGACACGGACGTACCCGATACGCCGGTAGAGCGCGTTGCTGGTGGGGTTGTCCGGGTCCGTGAACAGAACGACGTCCGAGGCCCCCGCGGCTTGCGCGGCCCTGCTCGCCTCGGACGTCACGGCGCCCGCGTAGCCGCGGCCGCGCCGGTGGGCCGGGGTGTAGACGGGGTCCACCCGGACCATGCCCCCGACGACCGCGGTCGAGGCCGCCATCGAGACGGGAATGCCCTCCGCGTTTTCCCAGAAGATGAAACGCCGGTCGCCGAAGCGTGACGCGTCCCAGGCTCCGGCATCGATCAGGTCGATGGAGGACTGCTCCCCGACGTCGACACAGAACTCCCGGCACCAGCGCACGACTCGCGCCCGGTCCCCGCCGTCCGCGAGACGTCCCCGGCCCGCCGGACGCGGCCGGGGCGGCGTGAGCGTGCCGAGACGGTGGAGATGCGTCCGCCAGAAGAGAGCCGGGGCCGCACCCGTGCACCGCTGCCACGACTCGGCGAAAGCAACAGCGGTGTCGTGGTCCGCGATCACGTGGGCGGGACGGTGGCCGAGGCCGCCGAGGCGAGCGGCGAGGGCCGCGGACTGCTCGGCGGAGAGGGGAGTGACACCCAGGCGCCCTCGGGGAGTGAGATAGCAGACGGAGCCGACCTCGCCCGCTGCTTCGAGCCGGCCGAAAACGGCTGTGCCGCCCTCGTGACCGGCCGAGCCGCGGACCCGCAGTTTCTCGATGTCCGTCAGCGGCGTGTTGTGGAGGGCGGGGCGTGAGCGCAGGAAGCCGCCGGCCCGGAGAAGGAAGTCGTCGATGTCCTGGGTGAAATGCCAGCCGTCCGAGAGCATGCTTCATGGTCCCGGACGGCTTCCGGGTTCTCCAGTACCAGGGTCGCAGCGCGGGCCCGGGTAGGCTCTCGGGGTGACGCAGCACCGCATGTCCGAGGAACGGCGGCCCGCGAACGAGGGGCCCAAGGCCGCCGCCCGCAACCGGGCCGCCCTGGTCGCCGCCGCGCGGGAGATCTACTCGGAGCACGGCCTGGACGCCCCGCTGTCGGCGATCGCCCGCCGGGCCGGGGTGGGCCAGGGCGTTCTGTACCGGCACTTCCCCGACCGGGAGGCCGTGGCGAACGCGGTGCTGGAGGAGAACGTCCGCCAGGTCGAGCAGGCCGCGGCGGTGCCGGGCACGGACCTGGCGCGCGTGCTGGGGGTCCTGACCTGGCACCTGACGGAGTCGGCGGCCTTCATCGGCATCCTGCACGCCGACGGTGCGGGCAGCCGCTCCGTCGTTCCCGCGTACGCGCAGGCCCTGTCGGAGCGGGTCGGGCGTGCCCTGCGCGCACACCTGCCGGACGGTCACCCGCTGGCCGCGGCGGACGACGACCTCATGATCGCCGTCGCCATGGTCTCCGGCGCCGTCACCGGCCCCACCCGCGAGCAGCGGGAGCGGCGTGGCCGGGCGGCGTGGCGGCTCCTCGGCGTCGAGGTGGGACCCGTGCTGCCCTTCGCCGGGTGAGCGAAGTGCGCCCGGATCAGCCGCCGTTGGACTGCCGGGTGCCCTTGCCCGGTGCGTCGAAGGCGAACAGGTAACCCCCGGCGGGGCCGCTTACCGTCATGTAGGCCCTGGTGCCGCCCGGCGTGATGGCCACGTTGGTCGCCGATTCGAGTCCCGCGGCGTCGCGGGCCGGGACCTCCACGGTCGCCAGGCGTTCGCCGTACTTGTCGTAGACCGCCATTGCGGGACGGCCGTGCAGGCCCTGGTACAGATTGCCGTCCGCGTCCACCGCGACGGAGTCGGTCCGGGCCATCCCGCCGTCGACCCGGATGGCGGTGTGCCGTGAAGCCACCGCCCCCTCGCCGTCCAGCAGCAGGTAGGAGACGCGGTTCTGCGTCAACTCGCTGAACCACAGCCCCCGGTAGTCCGCGTCGAAGGAGATGCCGTTCGGTGCGGCGAGGCCGTCCGCCAGGACGGCGGTCTCCTTGCCCGAGCGCTCGATCCGCACGACGCGTCCCCTCGCCTCGCCCTCGGACATGCCGCGCGAGTCGCTGACGTACAGATTGCCGTCCCGGTCGAAGGCGAGGTCGTCCGGGCTCATCCGCGCCCCGTCGACCTCGCCGGAGAAGAAGGTGCGCGGGTCACTGCCGTCCGGGGCCAGGCTCACGATGTCCCCGTGGGCGAAGTCGGTCAGGTAGATCCGCCCGTCGTGCGGGCTGAACTGCGCCGAGGTGTAGGCGCCGCGCGCATCCGTGTGGACGGGCTCCGACGTCTTCTTCCGGACATTCACCCGCAGCACCTTCGGCTCGCCGGCCGGGGCGGTGACGTCGACGACGAGCAGCCTGCCGTCCCCGTCGAACACCGAACCCTCCAGCAGCGTCATCCCCGTCTGCTCGTGCACCTCCGTCACGCGCATGACCTGCTGTGCGCGGATGGTCCGGGCGCCCTTGGCGGTGCCCGGGTCCCGTGGTGCGCCGGCCGTCTGCGCACCGCACCCCGCAAGGGCCAGCACGCCGAGCGTGACGACGCAGGCGAGGGGCCGGATCGGGACTCGTCGCATGTGCATCACTCTTCCTGTCCGAAAGTATGCGGAAGCAGCCTGAGGCCAACCGGACAGCCTTGTCCGGTCCTTGTTACCGTACTGCATGGCTGCTCAAGTCCCTTTCGACAAGCACCGGTTCGCGGGCGAGCGGCTTCCTGGCGGCGAAGCGGAAGGAACAGGGTCCCCCCCACATGGCACATGCACAGGAGTCGGCTTCCGAGGCCCTCGCCGAACTAAGGGAGCGGTACCGGCGCGAGCGGGAGCGACGCGTACGTCCCGACGGCACCCGCCAGTACCTCGGCGCGGACGCCGGGTTCGGCTACTACGCCGCCGACCCGTACGCGCAGGAGACGGCCGGCCGCGAGCCGGTGCGCGACCGCGTCGACGTGGCGATCGTCGGCGGCGGCTTCGGCGGGATCCTCGCGGGCGCGCGACTGCGTCAGCAGGGGATCGCGCGTGTGCGCGTCATCGAGAAGGGCGGTGACTTCGGGGGCACCTGGTACTGGAACCGCTACCCCGGCATCCACTGCGACATCGAGGCGCACGTGTACCTGCCGATGCTCGACGAGACCGGCTACGTCCCGGAGTGGAAGTACGCACCCGGCGAGGAGATCCGCCGGCACGCGGTGCGCGTCGCCGAGAAGTTCGACCTCTGCGCCGACGCCCTGTTCTCCACCACGGTCACCTCGCTGACCTGGGACGACACGGACGGGGCGTGGATCGTCGGGACCGACCGGCACGACGAGTTCCGGGCGACCTACGTCATCACGGCCACCGGCACCCTGTCGGAGCTGAAGCTGCCCGGCATCCCCGGCATCGAGACCTTCCGGGGCCACACCTTCCACACCTCGCGCTGGGACTACGCCTACACCGGCGGCACCCCGGACGGGGGCCTGACCGGCCTCGCGGACAAGCGCGTGGGCGTGGTGGGCACCGGCGCCACCGGTGTGCAGGTCGTCCCGAAACTGGCCGAGGACGCCGGGCACCTCTACGTCTTCCAGCGGACCCCGTCCTCCGTGGACGTGCGCGACAACCGCCGCACCACCGCCCGGGACGTCGGCGCCGACCGGCCCGGCTGGGCGGGCGCGCGGCGCGAGAACTTCCTGCGCATCGTCTCTGGCGAGGCTGTCGAGGAGGATCTCGTGGCCGACGGCTGGACCGCGTCGGCCGGTCTCCTGGAGAAGCTGCTGCCGAGCTTCCGCCGGACCGGCGACCGGGCCGCCTTCGAAGCGGCGTACGAGATCGCGGACGCCGCCAAGATGAACGAGATCCGCGCCCGGGTCGACGAGGTGGTCACCGACCCGGGCACGGCGGACCGGCTCAAGCCCTGGTACCGGTACGCGTGCAAGCGCCCGACCTTCTCCGACCTGTACCTCCAGGCGTTCAACCGGGACAGCGTCACCCTCGTGGACACCGCCGACACCCACGGCATCGAGCGGATGACCGAGCGCGGGGTCGTGGTCGGGGGTACCGAGTACGCCCTCGACTGCCTCGTCTTCGCCACCGGGTTCTCGGTCGGCGTCTCCGGCGTCCACTCGGGACGGCTGCCCGTACGGGGCCGCGGCGGCGTCCTGCTGCGCGACGCGTGGTCGGCGCACGGCCCGCGCACCCTCCACGGGTTCACCAGCAACGGCTTCCCGAACCTCATCCAGTTGGGCGGGACACAGAGCGCCAGCAGCGTCAACTACACGCACGTACTGGACGAGCACGCGGTGCACGGCGCGGCACTCGTCGCGGCCGCCGAGGCGAGGGACGCGCTCGTGGAACCGTCCCGGGAAGCGGAGGACGCCTGGATCGCGGCCCTGGCCGAACACGCCCCCGACCACGAGTGGTTCCACGCGGAATGCACCCCGGGCTACTACAACGCCGAGGGGCGCGGCAGGCCGAACGGCCCCACCGCCTACCCGCACGGCGCCGTCGCCTTCCACGAACTCCTCGCGCGGTGGCGCGAGGAGTCCATGGACGAGATCCTCAGGCCCAGGACACCTGCGCGCGGATAGCTTCCCGCCCGGGCCGCCCGGGCCGCCCGGCCGGCCGGAGCGCCGCCCGCGTGCGACGGCGTGTGGGTCGACGACCAGGACCTGGCCGGACCGGACGTCGGAGCCCTGCTCCGGCCGACCCGCACGGAGCCGGGCCTGCGCGCCGTCAGGCCGCAAACCCGCGACGGCCGGCCGTACGTCGTCGTGGGGCAGTCCGGCGCGCTCATGCAGACCCGCCTCGGAACCGGCGGCTGCACCAACGGCATGGACCCGGAACTCACCGACTGGCAGACGGCCTACCACGGCGAGAACCACCCGAGGACGCGGCGCGTCAAGGCCGCCTGCGATCCGGACGACCTCTTCACCTCCCCCGAGCGGACACCTGCGGGCGGGCCGGCCGATGAACCGGCCTTCCGACCGCTGCCGCCTGCCACCCCGGGGACGGATCGGCGGACCCGGTCAGGCGTAGTGCCGGTACACGGCGCGGGCGACGCAGGCCGGTTTGTCGCCGCCCTCGGTCTCCACGGTGAAGGTCAGCGTCATCTGCACACCGTTGCCCTTGACCTCCTCGACCGAGTCGACCACGCCGTGCAGGCGGATCCTCGCGCCGACCGGCACCGGGCTCGGGAAACGCACCTTTTCCAGGCCGTAGTTGACGCTCATGGAGATGCCGGAGATCTCCAGCAGGTCGCCGAACAACGGGATGATCAGGGACAGCGTGAGGTAGCCGTGGGCGATGGGGCCGCCGAAGGGACCGCTGCGGGCCTTCTCCGGGTCGGTGTGGATCCACTGGTGGTCGTCGGTGGCGTCGGCGAAGGTGTTCACGCGCTCCTGCGTGATCTCCAGCCAGTCCGTGCGGCCGAGGTCGCGGCCGGCGAGGGAGACGAGCTCTTCGATGCCCTGGGCGGTGGTGGTCACGGGGTGCTGCCTTTCTGCGGAGTGGAGGGGGCGGGGCCGGCGGCGGAGGCGACCGGGTGGGCCTCGCGCACCGCCGATTTGACGATCTTGCCGGAGGCCGTGCGGGGCAGGTCCGCGGCGAAGGCGACGGTCTTGGGGATCTTGTACTTGGCCAGGCGGCCCCGCAGGTGCGCGAGGATCTCCGGCCCGTCGGCGCGGCCGCCGGCCTCCAGGACGACGACGGCGTGGCCGACCTCGCCCCAGACGTCGTCCGGCACTCCGACGACCGCGCACTCGCGGACCGCCGGGTGACTCAGCAGGGCGTCCTCCACCTCGGCCGGGTACACGTTCTCCCCTCCGGAGACGAACATGTCCTTGATCCGGTCGACGATGTAGGCGTAGCCCTCCTCGTCGGTGCGGGCGACGTCGCCCGTGCGTAGCCACCCGTCGTCGGTGAACGCCGCCGCGGTGTCCTCGGGGCGGCCCCAGTACCCGGACATCACGTTGGGCCCCTGGACCAGGACCTCCCCGCGCTGCCCGGGGCGGGCGGTGCTGCCGTCGGCGAGGGCCACCCGGGCGTCGGTGAAGAAGTGCGGCACGCCCGCAGAACCCGCCTTGGCCGAGACCTCCTCCCGGTCCAGGAAGAGCACGCCGGGGGACGCCTCGGTCATGCCGTACCCCTGACTGAAGGCCAGGCCGCGTGCGAGGTACCGCTCGATGGTGCGTGCCGGGACCGGTGCGCCGCCGCAGTTCAGCGAGCGCAGGCCGGACAGGTCGGCCGTCTCCCAGCGGGGGTGGGCGGCCATCGCGTCGTACATCGTGGGCACGCCGAACATGTACGTCACGCGCCTGCGCTCGACGACCTCCAGCACGGTCCCCGGGTCGAAGGACTCCATCAGGACGACCCGGCCGCCCTTGAGCAGGGTCGGCAGGCAGGTCATGTTGAGCCCGGCGGTGTGGAACAGCGGGGCCACGACCAGTGTGACCTCGTCGCCGGTCAGGTCGGTGTCGACGAGGACGTTGACGCTGTTCCAGGTGATGTTGGCGTGCGAGAGCACCGCGCCCTTGGGACGGCCCGTCGTCCCGGAGGTGTACATGATGAGACAGGGGTCGTCCGGCGCAACGGGCTCGTCCAGCGGACCGGTGCCGGCGACCGAGAGCAGATCCTCGTATCCGAGGGCCTCGCCGTCCGGCGTGCCGAGGGTGACACGGTGGCGGACCCCGGCGTCGGCGGCCGCCGCGGCGGCGGTCTCCGCCTGTCCGGCGCCGTGCACCAGCACGGTGCTGCCGGAGTCCTTGAGGTGGTGGGCCAGCTCCGGTGCCGCCAGGCGGGTGTTGAGCGGCACGAAGACGGCGCCGAGTGCCCCGGCGGCGAACAGCGTCTCCAGGAAGGCCGGGTGGTTCGGACCCAGGTGGGCGACCCGGTCGCCGCGCTCGACGCCGAGGCCGCGCAGTGCGTGCCCCAGGCGCAGGACCCGTTCGTGCAGTTCGCGGTAGGAGGTCTCGGTGTCCCCGTGGACCAGTGCCGTGCGTCCGGGTGTCTTGCGCGCCCGGCGGGCCGGCCAGGAGCCGATGCCTTGGTTCAACACGGCGGCCCCCTCAGTCCTTTGCCAGGCCGAGGAGGCGGGCGGCGTTGTCCTTCAGGATCCTGGGGCGGACCTCGGGCCTGATGTCGAGCCTGTCGAAGTCGGCGAGCCAGCGGTCCGGGGTGATGACCGGGTAGTCGGAGCCGAAGAGCACCTTGTCCTTGAGCAGGGTGTTGGCGTACCGCACCAACTGCGGCGGGAAGTACTTCGGCGACCAGCCCGAGAGATCGATGTACACGTACGGCTTGTGGGTGGCGACGGCCAGGGCCTCGTCCTGCCAGGGGAAGGAGGGGTGCGCCAGGATGATGCGCAGCTCCGGGAAGTCCACGGCCACGTCGTCGACGAGCATCGGGTCGGAGTACTTCAGCCGGATGCCGCCGCCCCCGGGCAGCCCCGCGCCGATGCCGGTCTGCCCGGTGTGGAACAGCGCGGGGACGCCCAGTTCCTCGATGGCTTCGTAAAGCGGGTAGGCCATCCGGTCGTTGGGCGAGAACGCCTGGATGCTGGGGTGGAACTTGAAGCCGCGCACCCCGTGTTCCTCGACCAGACGGCGGGCCTCCCGAACGCCCGCACGGCCCTTGTGCGGGTCGACACTCGCGAACGGGACGAGCACGTCGGCGTGGGCGGCGCAGTTCTCGGCGACCTCCTCGTTGGCGATGCGCGGATGGCCGGTGGCGTGCTCGGCGTCCACGGTGAACACCACGGCGGCCATGCGCCGTTCCCGGTAGTGGGCCGCCATCTCGTCGATGGTCGGCTGCCGGTGGCCGTGCGCCTTGAAGTACTCCTCGGAGGCCCCGAAGAGTTCCGGGCTGAGCGCGCCGTGACCGCTGCGCGAGACCTCCGCGTGGGTGTGGACGTCAATGGCGGTCAGGGCGTCGACGTCGATGACGGGGGCGCCCATGTCAGGCCCCCGGTGCCTTGGGGGCCGGGATGCCGAACGTCTCGGGCTCGGCCCCGACGCCGGTGTGCCACTGCTCGGCGATCGCGTCGGCGCTCCAGCCGCCGCCGGCGAAGGCAACCGCTGCCTCCTTGGGGTGGGCCCACAGGGCCAGCCGGTCGCCGCCGATGCCGATGGCCTGCCCGGTGACGTCCTTGGCGGCGTCCGAGGCGAGGAAGGTGACCAGGCCCGCCACGTCCTCTACGGTGCCCAGTCCCTCGTCCCTGCGCAGCCAGTCGGGCAGCGGCGTGCCGGTGCGCTCCGCCTCCTCGATGGCGGGAGCGAAGGCCGGGACGGTCTTGGTCATCTCGGTGGCGGCGACGGGGACGACCGCGTTGACGGTGATGCCCGCCCGGCCCAGCTCCATCGCCCAGGTCCGGGCCATCGCCACGATGCCCGCCTTGGCGGCGGCGTAGTTGGTCTGGCCGAAGTTGCCGCGCTGGCCGGCGGGGGAGGAGATCAGAATCAGCCGGCCGCCCCCGCCCTGCTCGCGCATCCGCACCGCCGCGGCCCGGGCGCAGGTGAAGGTGCCGCGCAGGTGCACCTTGACCACGGAGTCGAAGTCGTCGTCCGTCATCTTCCACAGCACCCGGTCGCGCAGGATGCCGGCGTTGGTGACGAGGACGTCCAGCCGGCCGAACTCGCGGACCGCCGCCCCGGTGAGCTGCTCGGCGGCCTCGCTGTCACCCACTGCGGCCACGACTCCGAAGGCCCGGCCACCGGCCGCGGTGATGGCGCCGACCGCCTCGTCGACCGCGCCGGGATCGATGTCGTTGACCACCACGGCGGCGCCCGCGGCGGCCAGGGCCCGGGCGTAGGCGAGCCCCAGTCCGCGCCCGCTTCCGGTGACGACGGCGACCTTGCCCTGCAGATCCATGACTGTGCCTCTTCCTGATGGCGGTGAGGTTCCTGAGGGGAGGGCGAGGCAGACCGGGCCGTCACCCACTGATCGACAGGAATCCTGTCGATCGCTCTTCAGTCTTCTCTTTCAACAGGAATCCTGTCAATGGCTTAGGGTGGTCCACCGTGGGACGAGGACCGGCAGCCGGTGGAGGCACGGAATGACACGAGCGCCCGAGCGGCCCGCCGGGGGCGCCGACGCGGCGACCGGCACGGGGCCGTCGCTGCTCTACCTGCTCAAGCGGACCGAACTGGTGGTCCGCGCCCGCCTGGAGGAGCTGCTCAAGCCGGCGGGCGTCACCGCCCTGCAGTACACGGCGCTGACCGTGCTGGAGCGGCACGACGGCATCTCCGCCGCGCAGTTGGCCCGCGACTCGTTCGTCACCGCGCAGTCGATGGCGGACATGGTGCGCGCCCTGGAGAGCCGGGGGCTGGTGCGGCGCGAGCCGAACCCGGTCAACCGGCGGGAGAAGGTGATCCTGCTGGCCGACGCCGGACGGCGGCTGCTCGCCGACCACGCGGAACCGGCCCGTCGCCTGGAGGAGCGCATGGTGGCGGACCTCTCTCCCGCCGATGTCGAGCGCTTCCGGGACGCCCTGAAGAGCGCGCACCGAGCGCTGTCCTGACCCGTGCCGGAGGGGGCGGTGGGAGGGGTGGGGGGCGGAGTGGTCCGGACGGGGCGGTGCGGCCGCAGCGGTGCGGCCACCGGCGTCACGACTTCGAGCGCGTCACCTCGTCCAGCCGCCGCGCCGCGGCCGCCTGCTCGAACGGCGTGTCCCCGTGTGCCCTGCGGTCGCCCAGCGAGGAGTACAGGTCGGCTATGGCCGCGCAATCGTGATGGGAGGCGAGCTCGGCGAGTTCGGGTGAGACCGTGCCGAGGATCTGCCGGAACCGCAGCTCGGCCAGCGGGCCCAGGCGGTCGTAAATCTCCAGGAACACCTGCTGGGCGCGCGGCCGGTCCCAGCCGGCGGGCAGCAGTTCGCACGGCAGGTCGGGGTCGCTCTCGGGGAAACGCCGCCAGGCCACCCGCAGTTCGGTGCGGGTGCGCAGCGCCTCGGCGGGGCTGATCAGCCCCGCGGCGAGGCTCTCCAGCACCGGTTCGTAGCGTTCGGCGAAGGCGCGGTACTCCTTGCCGAGCGCCGTCAGGTCGAACGCCGAGACCGGGTCGCCCTGCGGCGTGCCGCCGGGCACCTCGGCGCACCGCAGCACGGTCGCGGTCTCGATGCCGAGTTCCCGCAGCAGCGCCCGCGCCTCGGCGCCGAGGTCGTGCGGCGACACCCACACGCCGTCGTACAGGGCCGCGAACCGCAGCAGGCGCAGCCGGGAGCGGAGTGCGGTGCGCAGGCCGCGGGCCTGTTCGGGAACGGAGAACGCGACGACCGTCCACTGTCCGTCCCACTCGGGCGCGGTCGTGCCGAAGGTCAGCATCCGGTGCGTGCGTTCGACGATCACCTCGGAGGTGCGCGCCGGAATCCCGTACGCCGTCGTGCGTCCGCTGCGCGAGGTGTCCAGGAGTCCGCGGGCCGCCAGCCGGCGCATCGCCGCCCGCGCGCCGTCGGACGTCACGTCGAAGTCGGCGAGCAGTCTCACCAGGGCGGTGGCGGGGATGTGTTCGTCGCGCCAGTACCAGAAGTCGCCCAGCAAGGAGGTCAGCAGCAACTGGGGCTCCGCCCCGTTCTGAGCCCGGGGCAGCTCGGCCTTCGGCGGGTCCTCGCCCATGGCACCTCGGTTCCTTCGGTGGCCTTCGCGTCGCGTCGAAGTATGGCACGAGTCTTGTCATGGGCGACACCTCATGCGACGCTCGGCATCGATACCGACAATGACGCGGATCCTCTCCCATGCAAGGGAACACCTCCATGCGTAACTTTCGAGGCCACCGTCGGTGGCGCACATGTTGCACTCTCGCGACCGCACTCGTTTCCGCCGTGGCCCTCGCGGGCTGCGCCGCGGGCGAGGAGGACGGCGTCTCCAAGCCGTCCGTCTCCGAGGTGACCGCACTCCACGACGCCCTGCCGCAGTCGGTCAAGGACGCAGGCGTCCTGCGGTTCGCCGGTGACTCGCACCCGCCCTTCCGCTCGGTCGCCTCCGACGGCTCCGTCACGGGCATCGACCACGACCTGCAGCAAGCACTGGGGCAGGTGCTCGGAGTACGCACCGAGATCAAGATCGTGAACAATCTCCCCGCGGCGCTCCAGGGCATGCTCAGCGGGCGCTACCACGGCTTCAACGGGCCCGTGGAGGCCACCGCCGAACGCGAGCGCCAGTTCGACACCATCACCTGGATGACCAGCCGCACGTCCTACGTCGTGCCCAGGACCGGCAAGGCCCGCGTCTCCTCCGCCGCCGACCTGTGCGGCAAGCAGGTCGCCGTGGTGAAGTCGAGCGTCGTCGAGGGCCAGTTGGCCAAGCTGTCCGCCTACTGCACCGGGCAGGGCAAGCCGGCCACCCGGTCGATCGCGCTCGACGACACCAACGCCACCCTGCTGGCCGCGCAGTCCGGCCGCGCCGACGCCGCCGGCATGACCCAGGCCGCCGCCCTCGACGTCACCAAGTCCCAGCCGGACAAGTACGGCTACGTCACCCAGACCGAGGAACAGGGCGCCACCACCGACAACCTCGCCCTCCTCGTGCCCAAGGAGAGCAAGCTCGGCCCGGTGCTCCAGAAGGCCTTCCAGAAGCTCGTCGACACCGGTGAGTACCGGCGCGTCATGGAGCACTGGGGGCTGAAGGACGTGATGGTCGACGCACCCGTGCTCAACATCGCCGGCGAAGAGGGCTGAACCGTGGCCGGACCCATCCCACTGACGAAGAGCAAGAGCTCCACCGATCCGAAGACGTCCCTGACCGACGACGTGGCCCACTCCAGGCGTCGCGTACGGCCCTGGCGGGTCGTGGGCGGCGCGCTGCTCGCGCTCGTCGTCGTGCTCCTCGTCCACTTCCTGGTGACCAACCCGCGCCTGGAGTGGGACGTCGTCGCCGAGTACCTCTTCGAGCCCTCCGTGCTCTCCGGACTCGGCACCACGGTGTGGCTCGCCGTCGCGGCCACCGTCGCCGGCGCCGTCGTCGGCGCGGTCCTGGCCGCGGCCCAGATGTCCTCCTTCCCTCCGGTCCGCTGGGCGGCCACGCTCTACATCGGCGTGTTCCGCGGCATCCCGCCGCTGGTGCAGCTCATCTTCTGGTTCAACCTCGCCTACCTCCTGCCGCGCATCTCCGTCGGCATCCCCTTCGGCCCGGAGTTCGCCTCCTGGGACGCCAACGAGGTGATCACCCCCGTGACGGCGGCCGTCATCGGCCTGTCGCTCGTCGAGTCCGCGTACATGGCGGAGATCATCCGCGGCGGCCTGCTGGGTGTGGAGCAGGGGCAGCGCGACGCGGCCCGCGCCATGGGCCTCACCCCCGGACAGACCTTCTTCCGGGTGGTGCTGCCGCAGGCGATGCGCGTGATCATCCCGCCCGGCGGCAGCCAGTTCATCAGCGTCCTCAAGGGGACCGCGCTGGTCTCGGTGATCGCCATGTCCGACCTGCTGCACTCGGTCCAGGTGGTCTACAACCGCACCTACGAGATCGTCCCCATGCTCATCGTGGCCTGCCTCTGGTACCTCGCCGTGGTCACGCTGTTCACCGTCGGACAGCGCCGGCTGGAACGGCACTTCTCCCGGGGCCACACCACCGGCGGCCTCGCCCGCCGCCCGAAGAAGACCTCACAGGGAGCGCTCGCATGACCACTGGACCCGCCCTGCGCGTGCGGGGCATACGCAAGAAGTTCGGCGACCACACCGCCCTCGACGGAGTCGACCTGGACGTGGCCGACGGAGAGGTCGTCACGATCGTCGGACCCTCCGGCTCCGGCAAGTCGACCCTGATCCGGTGCGTGCACCAACTGGAGACCATCGACTCCGGCGCGATCCACCTCGACGGCGAACTGCTCGGCCACGAACGGCACCGCGGCGTCCTGCGTCCGCTCGGCGCCCGCAAGGTCGCCGCCCAGCGCGGCCGGATGAGCATGGTCTTCCAGCAGTTCCACCTCATCCCGCACTTCACCGTGCTCCGCAACATCACCGAGGCCCCGGTGCGCGTCCACGGCAGATCCCGCCGGGAGGCCGAGGCCGAGGCCCGCGAACTGCTCGAACGGGTCGGCCTCGCCGACCGCGCCGGCCACTACCCGCGCCAGCTCTCCGGCGGCCAGCAGCAGCGGGTCGCGATCGCCCGGGCCGTCGCCGCCCGGCCCCGCGTCATACTCTTCGACGAACCCACCAGCGCCCTCGACCCCGAACTCGTCGAGGAAGTACTCGGCGTCATGCGGCAGTTGGCCGCCGACGGCATGACGATGGTCGTGGTGACCCACGAGATCGCCTTCGCCCGCGAGGTCGCCGACCGCTGCGTCTTCATGGAGGCCGGGCGCATCGTCGAGAGCGGAACGCCCGACCAGATGCTCACCAACCCCCGTACCGCACGCCTGCGTTCCTTCCTCTCCCGGCACCGCGGCAGCGACGCCGCCCCTCAGGAGGCCGTCTCGTGATCACCGTCGCCTCGGTCGGGGACCTCATCCTCGACGAACCCGGCCCCGCCTCGTTCCTGGCCCCCTCGGCCCCGCTGCTGCGCGCCGCGGACGTCACCGTCGGACACGTAGAGGTCCCGCACTCGACCACCACCGTCCAGCAGAGCACCGACGTGCCGGCCCCGCCGGCCGACCCCGCCGCCCTCACGGCGCTCGCCGAGGCCGGCTTCGACATCGTCACGCTCGCCGGCAACCACATCTACGACGCGGGCGACACCGGCGTCACCGACACCGTCGCCCACGCCCGCCGGGCGGGCCTCGCCACGGCCGGCGCGGGGCCGGACCTTGACGCGGCCCGCACCCCCGCCGTGGTCGAGCGCGCCGGGCTGCGGATCGGCGTCCTGTCCTACAACTGCGTGGGCCCGCGCGAGTCCTGGGCCACCTCGCGCAAGGCCGGCTGCGCCTACGTCCACGTCCTCACCCACTACGAACTCGACCACGCCAGTCCCGGCGGCCCGCCGAAGACCTACACCTTCGCCGACCCGGACAGCCTGGCCCGCCTCCAGGCCGACGTGGCGGCCCTGCGCGAGCGCGCCGACGTCGTCCTCGTCGGCCTGCACAAGGGCGTCGGGCACACCCCCGCCGTCGTCGCCATGTACGAGTCACCGGTGGCCCGGGCCGCCGTCGACGCCGGAGCCGACGCCGTCTTCGGCCACCACGCCCACATCATGCGCGGCATCGAGACCTACCGGGGCCGCCCGATCTTCCACGGCCTCGGCAACTTCGTCACCGTCACCCGTGCGCTGGCCCCGGACGCGAGCAGCCGCTCCAGCGCCGAGCTGACCGAGTGGGCCCGGCGCCGCAAGGAGCTGTACGGCTTCGCCCCGGACCCCGGCATGCCCGCCTACCCCTTCCATCCGGAGAGCCGCAACACCGCGATCGCCGTGTGCCGCTTCGACGGCGAAGGACTGGTCGAGGCGGGCTTCGAACCCTGCCGGATCGACGACCGGGGACGCCCGGTGCCCTGCGGCGGCAGCGAGGAAGGCCGGCGCGTCACCGACTACATCGAGCACATCACCCGCGCCGCCGGCCTCAACGGCCGGTTCGTCCGCGAGGACGGCCGCGTACGGATCGACCTGAACACCGAGAGGGCATCATGAGCGACCAGCCACTGGCCGGACGGACCGTCATCGACCTGACCACCGCGCTGGCCGGCCCCTACGCGACCCTGCTCCTCGCCGGGCTCGGCGCCACCGTCATCAAGGTCGAGAACCCGGCCACCGGAGGCGACTCCTCGCGCAACAACGCCCCCTACGTCGGCGGCGACGGCCTGTCCGTGTCCCGGCGGAGCCCCGACGACATGTCGGTCTCGATGCTCGCCCGCGGCCGCAACAAGCTCAGTGTCACCCTCAACCTCAAGGACGAACGCTCCCGGCGGGTCTTCGCCGACCTCGTGCGCGACGCCGACGTCCTCGTGGAGAACTACAGCCCCGGCGTCACCGGCCGCCTCGGCATCGACTACGCCACCGTCCACGACCTCAACCCGCGGCTCGTCTACACGTCCATCACCGGCTTCGGCAGCCAGGGCGGCCCCGGTTCGGGCAAGGCGATGGACTCCATCATCCAGGCACTGTCCGGCGTCATGCTCACCGCGGGCGAACCGGACGAGGGGCCGGTCCGCTTCGGCCTGCCCGTCGGCGACATGCTCGCCCCGCTGTTCGCGGTCATCGGCACCCTGTCGGCGCTCATGCAGGCCGACCAGTGCGGCGAGGGCCAGCACGTCGACGTCTCCATGCTCGGGGCGCTCACCTCCCTGGTGGCGTGCGAGCCCTTCGACGCCTTCGCCGCCGTCGGCATGCCGCAGCGCACCGGCGCGATGGTGCCCCGCCTCGCCCCCTTCGGCATCCTGCCGACCACCGACGGACACATCGCCCTGTCCGCGCCCACCGACGCCTTCGCCCACGGCGTGCTGCGCGCCGTCGGCCGTCCCGACCTCATCGAGGACCCCCGCTTCCACAGCCGCGACCAGCGGGTCCGCCACGCCGACGAGATCCACGCCGTGATCCGGGAGTGGAGCAGCGCCCGCCCCACGGCAGAGGCGCTGGCCGCGTTCACCGAGCACGGCGTGCCGGCGGCCGAGGTGCGCGACCCGAGGGACGCCGTACGGGACCCGCTCGTGCGGCAGCGCGAGGAGGTCGTCCCCGTCACCCATCCGACGCACGGCCCCGTCGAGGGCCTGGCCACCACCGGTGTCCCCATCAGGTTCTCCGCCGCCCGCGCCGGCTTCGACCGGCCCGCCCCGGGGCTCGGCGAGCACAACGACGCGGTGTACCGCGAGAAGCTCGGCTACAGCCCCGAGGACATCGCCGAGCTGGCCGCCGAGTCGGTGATCTGACCCCGCCGCCCCCGCGTCGCCGCTCCACCGCAAACCCAGTACCACTTGGAGGAACCCCATGTCCGCTGCCCTCGCGCGGCTCACCTCCCACGGCACCGAACGCCGCGCGGCCGCCGACGAGTTCAGAGCCCGTCACCACGGCGGGGTGATCGGCTACGTCGGCGCCGACGTGCCCGTCGAGTACCTCACCGCCGCCGGTCTGCTGCCCCTGCGCCTGTACGGCAGCCCCGGCACCCCCAGCACGGACGGCGACCGCTTCCTCGGCACCGGCCTCGACCCCGCGGCCCGCTCCGTCCTCACCCGCCTGATCGCGGGCGACTTCGGCCCCCTGGACGGCATCGTCGTCTCCCGGGACTGCGAGGCGTCCCTGCGGCTGTTCTACGCACTGCGCGAACTGCGCCGCGTGGACCCGGCCCTGGCCCTGCCGCCGGTGCACCTGGTCGACGTACTGCACCTGCCGCACCGCACCACGACCCGCTATGTCCGTGCCAAACTCCGCCAGTTGCGCGCCACCGTCGAGACCTGGGCGGGCCGCTCCATCGACGACGACGCCCTCGCCGACGCCATCGGAGCCCACGACCGGCTCCGCACGCTGCTGACCGAGGTCGCCGCCCTGCGCCGGTCGCACCCGGCCCGCCTCACCGGCAGCCAGGCGCTCACCGTCGTGGCCGCGACCACCGCACTGCCCGTCGACCGCGCCACCGCGCTCCTCGCAGACCTGCTCGCCGAGGCGGACCACCTGCCCGGGCACGAGGGAGTCAGAGTGTTCCTCACCGGAAGCCCGCACGACACGGGCCACGTCTACACCGCCCTGGAGGACAGCGGCCTGCTCGTCGTCGGCGAGGACCACGACTGGGGCGACCTGCTCTCCCTGCGCCGGACCGGAGCCCCCACCGAGGCCGCGCTCGCCGAGCGCTACCAGTACAACGGGCCCACCGCGCCCCGCGCCTCGATCCGCGCCCGCGCCCAGCACACCCGGCGTGCGGCGCGGGAATGCGGCGCGCACGCACTCGTCGCCTACGCCCGGGTGCGCGACGAGGCCCCGGGCTGGGACTACCCGGCCCAGCGGGAGGCGACCGGCCTGCCCTCGGTGCTGCTGAGGCGGCAGCCGTACGGCGCGCTCGGCGAGGAGGCGGCCGAGGAGCTGGAGGGACTGGCGGGACTGGCGGGACTGGCGCGGACGGTGCGGCCGACGGGGCCGCGGGCCCACGCGGAGGCGGCCCGGTGAACGCCGCCCGACTGGCCTCCGCGGCGGCGGCGACCGCCCACCAGCGGCAGTGGTTCGCCGGCCTCGGGAAGGAGGTGGCCGACGGCGGGCACCTCGCACTGGTCAACGCCGACGCCCCGCAGGAGATCTTCCGCACCATGGGCATCCCGTACGTCGTCAACCAGTGGTGGTCCTCGATCGTCACGGCCAAGCGACGCGCCCAGGACTACCTCGGGCTCCTGCGCGAGCGCGGCTACCCCGACGACAGCGAGCAGTACAGCTCCATCCCGCTCGCCTCGGCCTTCGACCCCGACCCGGCCAACGCCCCCTGGGGCGGGCTGCCGCGCCCCTCCATCGTCCTGGCGGAGACCACGGGCGACGCCTCCCGGAAGATCTTCGACCTCTGGGACGCCCAGCCAGGCGTCTCGTTCTACCCGTTGGAGAGCGCCGCCGAGAACGACGTCCCCACCCGCTGGTGGGAACTGATGCCGCGCGAGTGGGAACGGGCCGTCGGCAGCGACCGCCTGGACCTCATGACCGGTGAACTCGAAGGGCTCATCAGGTTCCTGGAGCAGACCACCGGACGCGTCTTCTCCGAGACCCGCTTCGCCGAGGTCATGCACCTCGTCAACGAGCAGCAGGAGTGGAACCGCCGCACCCGCGACCTCATCGCCCGCGCCCGTCCGTGCCCGCTGCCGGTCAACGACAGCATCCCCAGCGTGATGATCCCCCAGTGGCACCGCGGCACCACCTGGGCGCGCGACGCCGCCCGCGCCTTCCACGACGAGGTCGCCGAGCGCGTGTCCACGGGAGTGTCCGTCTGCCCGGGGGAACGGGCCAGGCTCATGTG
Organism: Streptomyces sp. NRRL F-5650; assembly: GCF_000721365.1. Taxonomy (NCBI): domain Bacteria; kingdom Bacillati; phylum Actinomycetota; class Actinomycetes; order Kitasatosporales; family Streptomycetaceae; genus Streptomyces; species Streptomyces sp. NRRL F-5650. Next base: position 21,250 of record NZ_JOGV01000007.1, read on the forward strand.
GATCGGCCGCGGGCTCTGGTTCGACCTCGACTTCTACCGGCGCTTCGAGGAGAGCCACCAAGCGGTGTTCGTCTGGTCCATGTACCTCGCGATCGCCGCCGACGGCTACCTGCGCCACGGCGGCGACCCGCTGCGCGCCCTCGCCGCCCGCTTCGCCGCCTTCTCCGACCAGCTCTACACCCCGCCCTGGTCGGCCGAGTGGTACGTGAAGGAGGCCCGCCACCACGGTGTGGACGGCGTGGTGCACCTGGTCTCCGACGACGCCCGGGGCAGCTACTTCACCACGCGCGCGCTCGAGGCCGCCGGCATACCGGTGCTCGAACTGCACGCCGACAACGTGGACGCCCGCAGCGCCGACGGCGACGCCCTGACCCGGACCGTCGGCGACTGGCTCGACCGGCACGTCCTCGCCGGCGGCTGACCGTCGGCGCGTGTCCCCGCACGCTTGGCTACGCTGCGGGGATGCGTGTGGAGACGGGTGACCTGACGGGACGGGCGCGGCTGCGGAAGGCGGCGCTGGAGCTGTTCGCCGAGCGGGGGTTCGAGGCGACCTCGACGCGGGCGGTGGCCGCGGCGGCGGGCGTGTCCCCGGCTCTGGTGACCCGCCACTTCGGGTCGAAGGACGGGCTGCGCGCGGCGGTCGACCAGGACGTCCTGGAGCGCATCGGCCGTGAACTGGCCGAGGTGGACGCGGACGCGGACCTCATGGAGTCGCTCGGGGCGGTCTCCGCCCGCCTGTTCGGAGCGGACCCGGTGCTGCGGGGCTATCTGCGCCAGGTCCTCCTGGAGGACGGCGAGGCCGGCGCCGCGCTGTTCGGCAAGCTGCTCAGGGGAGCGCGCACGGAGCTGGAGCGGCTGTCCGCCGTGCACGGCGGTGCCCGGCAGGGCGGCGGAGCCGACGGCCCCTGGGCGCCGTTCCAGATGCTTTGCCTCATCCTCGGTCCGCTGCTGCTGGAGCGGGTGATGCAGCCCAACCTGAAGGAACCGATGTTCGCCCCGGAGGTCCTGGAACAGCGCAGTGCGGCCAATCAGCGGCTGCTGACCCGGGGCTTCTACGGACACCTGGAGGAACGGTCCGGGGGTTAGCCCCAGTGTCAGGTGTACATGTGTTGAGGAAACTCAACACATGTACACATCGACTCCGCGACTCCGTCGCCTCGAATGGCTGGACAACCTGCGCATCGCCCTGACCGTCCTGGTCGTGGTCCACCACGCCGCCCAGCCCTACGGCCCCGCCGACTGGTGGTACGTCGAAGGCCAGCCGCGTGCCGGTGCCCTCGCCACGCTCTCCGCCGTCGACGGCTCCTTCTTCATGAGCCTGTTCTTCTTCGTCTCCGCCGTCCTCGTACCCGGCTCGCGCGAGCGCCGCGGCACCCGGCGCTTCCTGCGCGGCCGGTTCGTACGGCTCGGCATTCCGGTCGTGGTCGGCGCCCTGACGATCGTGCCGGGACTGATGTACGCCTACTTCACGCACTACCGCGGCTACCCGCCGATGCCGTTCCCGCGCTACTTCACCGACGTGTACCTCGGTCTGGGGGACGAACCGGCCGGCTGGAGCGGGCCGTCCTGGCCGGACCTCCAGTTCGGGCACCTGTGGTTCGTGCAGAACCTGCTCGCCTACACCGTGGTGTACGTGGTCCTCCGCCGGCTCGCCCGCCCGCTGCGGGCCCGGCACGGCCTCGGGCGTGCGGTCGCGCCGCCCGGTCACCGTGCCCTGCTGGTGCTGACCGTCCTGCTGGCCGGCGCGACGTTCCTCGTCCGGCTGCGGTACCCCCTCGACACGTGGGTGCCCGTCCTGGACTTCCTCCAGGTCGAGCCCGCGCGGGTGCCGCAGTACGCCGCCTTCTTCGCGCTGGGCGTCGTCGCCGGCCGGCAGAACTGGCTGGAGCGCTTCGACGCCCGCGTCGGGCTGGTCTGGCTGGCCGTGGGAGCGGTGGGCGTGGCGCTGCTGTTCCTGGCCGGCGCCGACTCGCGCTGGTTCGGGCCGGGCGGGGCGGACGGCCCGTCCGCGGTGTGGGCGGTCTGCGAGAGCGTCCTGTGCGTGTCCCTGTGCGTCGGACTGCTCACGCTCTTCCGGGAGTTCGTGCACGGCGGCGCCCGGTGGTCGAGGGAACTGGCGGCGAGTTCCTACGGCGTCTACATCATCCATGTGCCGCTGGTCGTCGTCGTGCAGTACGCCCTGGTCGGCCGCGGCCTGTCCGCGGCCGGCTCGTGGTGCGCCGCCGTCGCCCTCGCGCTGCCGTCCGCCTTCCTCCTCGCGGCCGGGCTGCGCCGGCTGCCGGGCGTGCGCCGGGTGCTGTAGGGGGGGAAGGGCGTGGGGGAGGGGTCCGGCGGAGTGCCCGTCAGTCGCGGGAGTTGCCGAACAACAGGCGGTAGCCGATCAGCAGGACGAGGGCGCCGACGATGGCGGACCCCCAGGTCGCCGCGTCGAAGAACTCCTTCTGGACCGGGCGGTCGAGGAACCGGGCCGACAGCCAGCCGCCCAGGAACGCGCCCGCGATGCCGATCGCGGTCGTTCCGACGCAGCCGCCCGGATCCCGTCCGGGCAGGATCAGCTTGGCGATCCCGCCGGCCAGAAGTCCCAGAACCAGCCAGCCGATGACGCTCATCTCCGGCGCCCCTTTCCGTAACCCTGTCGGTGTTTCTGTGCGTGAGGCCGTAACCCGGACAGCCTATCTTCTACAGGCGTGTAGAGGTCCCGGTCCGGTGGGAGGGGCCGCCCGTGCCCCGTTCATGACGACTGTGTTGCGGACGTGTGGCGGACCGCCGGATCGGCACCCGTGCGGCGGTGAGGCGGTCCGCGGATGTGGTTACCTGGGCTCATGACCGTGCTCGTGACCCGCCGCCACGTCGACTACGTGCGCGTCACCACCACGGGCTGTACCGCCCAGAGCTGACGACGGTCCGCAGCACCGACGTCCCTCTCGCGCACCGGCCTCGCAGCCCCCCACCGCACCGCGCCGCACTGTCCACCGGCCTCCTTCGAGGTCCGTCGCCGCGCGCGGTGCCCCTTCCCGCACCCGTCTTCCGCGCAAGGGAGCAGCACCATGAGCCAGCAGCCGATCGACTCCGTCACCGCCGGTCACACGCCCGACGCGGAGCCGTCCGCGCCCGACACCCCGGCCTGGTCCTTCGAGACCAAGCAGATCCACGCAGGCGCCGTACCGGACCCGGCCACCGGCTCCCGTGCGACGCCGATCTACCAGACCACGTCGTTCGTGTTCCGGGACACCCGGCACGCCGCCGACCTCTTCTCGCTCGCCGAGCCGGGCAACATCTACACCCGCATCCACAACCCCACCCAGGACGTCTTCGAGCAGCGCGTCGCCGCGCTGGAGGGCGGTGTCGCGGCGGTGGCCCTCGCCTCCGGGCAGGCGGCGGAGACCCTGGCGATCCTCACGCTGGCCGGTGCCGGAGACCACGTGGTCGCGAGCGCCTCGCTGTACGGCGGCACCTACAACCTCTTCCGGCACACCCTGCCGAGGTTCGGCATCGAGGTGTCCTTCGTCGACGACCCGGACGACCCCGAGGCCTGGCGGGCTGCCGTCCGGCCCGGCACCAAGGCGCTGTTCGCCGAGACGCTGGGCAACCCGCGCGGAAACGTGCTCGACGTGCGGGCCGTGGCCGACGTCGCGCACGAAGCCGGCGTCCCGCTCGTCGTGGACAACACGGTGCCCACGCCCTACCTCCTGCGGCCCCTCGAACACGGCGCCGATGTCGTCGTCCACTCGGCCACCAAGTTCCTCGGCGGACACGGCACCACCATCGGCGGCGTCGTCGTCGACGGCGGCACCTTCGACTTCGGCGCCCACCCCGGGCGTTTCCCCGACTTCACCGAGCCCGACCCCAGCTACCACGGCCTGCGGTACTGGCCCGCGCTCGGCCCCGGCGCCTTCGCCGTCAAGCTGCGGGTCCAGTTGCTGCGCGACCTCGGCCCCGCCATCTCCCCGCACTCCGCGTTCCTGCTCCTCCAGGGCGTGGAGACCCTGAGCCTGCGTATCGAGCGGCACTCCGCGAACGCCCGGGCGCTGGCCGAATGGCTCGAACAGCGCGACGAGGTCGCCGCCGTCCACTACCCCGGACTGCCGTCCAACCGGTGGTACGAAGCCGGGCAGCGGTATCTGCCCCGGGGCGCGGGCGCCGTCCTCTCCTTCGAACTGCGCGCCGGGGCCGAGGCCGGCAAGCGGTTCGTGGACGCGGTCGAACTCTTCAGCCACCTCGCGAACATCGGGGACGTCCGCAGCCTCATCATCCATCCGGCGTCCACCACCCACAGCCAGTTGGACCAGCGGCAGTTGGAGGCCGCGGGCGCCGCACCCGGCCTGGTGCGACTCTCGGTGGGCCTGGAGAACCCCGCAGACCTCAAGGCCGACCTGGAGGCCGGGTTCCGGGCCGCGAAGGGCGCGTCCTGAACACCGTACGGACGCCTTCCCGGGTCCCCCTCCCGCCGGTCTCCGGGGCCTGGCGGGAGGGGGACCCGCCGGGGCGCCGCCAGTGGTTCGTGCGCGAAACGCCGCTGCACCTGGAAGCCGGCGGCCAACTGCCCCGGCCACGGCTCGCGTTCGAGACCTGGGGGCGGCCCGCGCCGGACGGCTCCAACGCCGTACTGGTCCTGCACGCGCTCACCGGTGACAGTCATGTGGCGGGGCCCGCGGGCGCCGGCCACCCGACTCCCGGATGGTGGGACGGGCTCGTCGGCCCGGGCCGGGCACTCGATACGGACCGGTGGTTCGTCGTCGCTCCCAACGTTCTCGGCGGCTGCCAGGGCAGCACCGGGCCGTCCACGCCGCGCCCCGGCGGACGGCCCTGGGGCGGCGACTTTCCGTTCCTGACGCAGCGCGACCAGGTGGCTCTCGAAGCCGGGCTGGCGGACGCGCTGGGCATCGAGCGCTGGGCCTTGGTGGTGGGCGGTTCGATGGGCGGGATGCGGGCGCTGGAGTGGGCCGTGTCCCGCCCCGAGCGGACCGGGGCACTCCTGCTGCTCGCCACCACGGCGGCCGCGAGTGCCGAGCAGATCGCCTGGGCAGGCATACAACTGCACGCCATCCGCTCCGACCCGCACTGGTACGGCGGCCACTACCACGCCCGCGGCCGGGGACCGCACGAAGGGCTCGGCCTGGCCCGGCGGCTCGCCCATGTCACCTACCGCAGCGAGCCGGAACTCCAGGCCCGCTTCGGCCGCGCGGCACAGGACCGGGAGGACCCCTGGGCGGGCGGCAGGTACCAGGTCGGCTCCTACCTCGACCACCACGCCGCCAAGCTGGTGCGACGCTTCGACGCGGGCAGTTACGTCGTCCTGTGCGAGGCCATGAACAGTCACGACGTCGGCCGGGGCCGAGGAGGCGTGCGGGCCGCGCTGCGGCGGGTGACCGCCAGGACCCTGGTGGCCGGCGTCGACTCCGACCGGCTCTACCCGTACTCGCAGCAGGCGGAGCTGGCGGCGGGCATCCCCACGGCCGACGCCCCGCGGACCATCGAGTCGCCCTGCGGCCACGACGGCTTCCTCGTCGAGGCGGATCAGGTGGCGGCGCTCGTGGCGGAGCTCCTGCCGTGAGACGGGCACGGCCGGAACCGGGGCTCTCCCGTTCACACGACTGACAGGAAGCCGTCACACGAGAACCGGAATCGCCGTCGGACACCGGAGGTTCGCACCGGCATGACATTAGGAGTAGCACTCAACGCCGGCGACGTGCGCAACCAGGTCGACGCCACGGTGGAACTGGCCCGTGAGGCCGAGGCCGCGGGGCTGCGCTCCGCCTGGTTCGGCCAGACCTTCGGCGCGGACTCGCCGCAACTCGCCGCAATCGTCGGACGGGAGGTGCCCGGACTCCAGGTGGGAACCTCCGCGATCCCCGTCTTCGGGCGGCACCCCCTGCTCGTCTCCAGCCAGGCCCAGACCGCGCAGGCGGCCACCCACGGCCGTTACCACCTCGGACTGGCACTGGGCACCAAGCTGCTCACCGAGGGCGGCTTCGGCCTGCCCTTCGAGCGGCCCATCGCCCGGCTGCGCGAATTCCTCACCGCACTGCGGCAGTTGACGCAGCACGGGACCGCCGACTTCCGGGGAGAACTGCTGACGGCCGTCACCCCGCTGCCGGCCCGCGTGCCCGGTGCGGAAGCGGGTGTCCCCCTCCTGGTCGCGGCGATGGGACGGCAGTCCCTGCGCGTCAGCGGCGAACTGGCGGACGGCATCCTGCCCTATCTGGCGGGCCCTCGCGCCCTGGAGACGCACATCGTGCCGGCCCTCACCGCGGCGGCGGAGGCCGCCGGCCGGCCCGCGCCGAGGATCGTCGCCCTGGTGCACGGCGTCGTCACGGACGACGTCGCAGCGGTCCGGGAGAAGGCAACCGAGCAACTGGCGTTCTACGAACAGATCCCGTCCTACGCACGCGTCATCGAGCAGTCCGGGGGACGCCGGGCGTCCGACGTGGCGGTGATCGGCGACGAGAAGGCGGTCGCTGCGGAAGTACGCCGCTACCGTGACGCGGGGGCGACGGAGGTGGTCTTCGCCGGCACGGAGATCGCGGGAGACTCCGACCGGCGCCGCACCTGGGCACTCCTCGGCGACCTGGCCGGGTGAGACGGCACCTCGGCGAAGAGCCCCGGTCCGCCCGTACGAGGCCCGGGGCTCCACGCCGACCCGCCGCAGGGTCAGACCACGTTGACGCCCTGCCGTACGACCGCGTCGAACAGATAGCCCTGGGTGTTGTGGACGGTGACGTCCGGCTGGGTCCGCCCCGCGGTGTCCGTCGCCCGGGCCAGCAGCGTGTGGGTACCCGCCGACGACGGGCGCCAGGGGACCGACCAGCGGACCCAGCCGTCGCGCCGGGGCGCGTCGTGGAGCCGGGCGGCCCTCCACACGGAGCCTCCGTCGGTGCTCACGTCCACCCGTACGACGCCGCCCGCGCCGGACCAGGACCGCCCGGTGAGCCGGTGGGTCACACCCGCCGTCAGGTTCGTCCGCCCGTCCAGTTCCCAGGCGCTCTTGAGCGTCTGCCGGGTCAGCGGGGCGCTCCCGCCCTCGGGGTGGGCGTCGCCGAACAGGCGGTAGAAGTCGGTGTTCCACGGCGAGTACAGCGGCCGCGCGGACACCTGGATGTCGCCCACCCACTTGACGGAGGCGATGCCGATCCACGAGGGCACGAGGACCCGCACCGGATGCCCGTGGTCGGGAGGCAGCGGTGCGCCGTTCATCTCGTAGGCGAGCAGCACGTCGTCCAGCGCCTTGGACACCGGCAGCGGGCGGCGCACCCGGCCGAGGTTCGTGCCGTCGGCGGTGACGTAGTCGTCGTCGAGGCCCCGGGGCAGGACGTCCACGGCCCGTCGGCCGAGTCCCGCCCGCTCCAGGACGTCCGCCAGCCGTGCCCCGCGCCAGCGGGCGACGCCGATCGCGCCGAGGGTCCAGGCGGTGCCGCCGACCTCCTGGCCCTGCTGGCTGGTGAAGTAGCTGCGCCCGTTGCCCGCGCACTCCACGAACGCGCTGTGCGTGACGGACGGCAGCCTCTGCAGGTCGGCCAGGGAGAAGTCGACGGAGCGGTGCCCGTGGAGGCCGTCGCCCCAGACGGTGAGCTTCCAGTCGGCCGCGTCGAGGAGCGGCGTCGAGGTGTGGTTGCGGACGAAGAAGCGGTCGTTGGGGGTGTGGTACCCGGTGCCCGCCAGGGCGGCGAACCGTGTCTCGGCGTTCGTGCCCCGCACGGTGAACAGGTCGTCGGGCAGGGGCTTGACGATGCCGGGCGCGGTGGCGCCCGCGGCCGCGGCCGGAGCGCCCAGCGCGGCGGGAGCGACGCCTGCCAGTCCGGCCGCCGCGAGCAGCCGGAGCATGTCGCGCCGGGAGACACCGCCGGCCCGGGCCTCGCCGGAGAGCCACTGCCGCAGTCTGCGTCGGTCGTAGGCGGATTCGGGGGTGCGCATGAGGGTCTGCCTCTCACAGGCGGGCGCGGGGACGTGCCCCGCGCGGACGGGGAAGGGGGAGGGCCGCCCCGGAGGGACGGGGGGAACGGAGCAACGGCGGCGACGTGCCGGCCGGGGGCGGGTGGACAGGCTCCCGGCCGGGCACGGGCCGGCGTCTACGCGGTGCGGATCAACAACAGCCGTACGGGACGAGCACGCGGGACCGCGGGGCGGCGATGCGGCGTCGGCTGCGGATCATGCGGCCATCGTACGGAGACGACGCGTGATCGGGAAGGAGCGGCCAAGTCCCGTGCGTCACAAGCCGGATGACACCCGTCCAGGGCCGCGCACCGACCGCCGCTTTGACATCCTTCGCAAGTTCGTTCATATTCCTCTCATGTCGTCTGTCCACGCCACCGCACGCGCCGCCATCGAGCTGGCGCTGATCGGCGTGACCCCGCTCTGCGTGTCCGACATTCTCTGTCGCTGACGTCCGCCTTCGGCGCGTACGTCGCGTTCCTCGCACCCTCACGACCCTCCTCCGGGCACCTGCGCCGTGCCCCGGGGCAGTCGATGTCCGGTGGCCGCCGTGCCCGCGCCGGGGCGATCCCCCTCGTCAGCCGCTTCCCCGTGCCACCACCGTCTCGACACCCGAGACGGCACATTCGAGAGGTCGTCCTCCCATGCGTCACCCCTCCCGCAGAACGCGCCGCGTCACCGCCGCGTTGACCGTCGGTCTGATCGTGACGGCCGGTGCGGCCGCCTGCGGACCCGAGGACAACGATGCCAAGGCCGGCGGCGCCGACGCCGAGCCCCACAGGGGCGGCACCCTGACGGTGCTGAACTCCGACCCGCAGCAGGACTTCGACCCGGCCCGCCTCTACACCTCGGGCGGCGGCAACGTCCCGTCCCTCGTCTTCCGCACGCTGACCACCCGCAACCGCGAGGACGGGGCCAAGGGCGCCCAGGTCGTCCCCGACCTCGCCACCGACACCGGCCGCCCGAACGAGGACGCCACCGTGTGGACGTACACCCTCAAGGAGGGGCTCAAGTACGAGGACGGCACGAAGATCACCTCTGCCGACGTCAAGTACGGCATCGAGCGGTCCTTCGCCGCCGAACTGTCGGGCGGCGCACCCTACCTGCGGGACTGGCTGGTCGGCGGGGCCGACTACCAGGGCCCCTACAAGGACAAGGGCAAGGGGCTCGACTCAATCGAGACGCCGGACGAACGCACCATCGTCTTCCACCTGAACAAGCCCGAGGGCGAGTTCCCCTACCTGGCCACACAGACCCAGTTCACGCCGGTGCCCAAGTCCGCCGACAGGGGCACGAAGTACGAGGAGCACCCGCTCTCTTCCGGGCCGTACAAGGTCGTCGAGAACCAGAACGACGGTGAGCGGCTGATCCTGGAGCGCAACGAGCACTGGTCGGCGAAGACCGACGCGGAGCGCAAGGCGTACCCGGACCGCATCGACGTCCGCTCCGGTCTCGACTCCTCGGTCATCAACCAGCGGCTGTCCGCCTCCCAGGGCGCCGACTCGGCCGCCGTCACCACCGACACCAACCTGGGCCCGGCCGAACTCGCCAAGGTCAGCGGCGACAAGGAACTGGCCGGCCGCGTGGGCACCGGCCACTTCGGCTACACCAACTACATCGCCTTCAACCCCAGGGTGAAGCCCTTCGACAACCCCAAGGTGCGGCAGGCGATCGCGTACGCGGTGGACCGCACCTCCGTGGTCAACGCGGCCGGCGGATCCTCCCTGGCGGAACCCGCGACCACCTACCTGCCGGACCAGAAGTCCTTCGGCCACACGCCCTACGACCACTTCCCGGCCGGCGAGTCCGGCAACCCGGCCAAGGCCCGGGAACTGCTGAAGCAGGCGGGTCACGCGAACGGCCTGACCGTCACGCTGACCCACTCCAACGCCAGGGACTTCGAGACCGGCCCGGAGATCGCCACCGCCCTCCAGGACGCCCTGAAGAAGGCCGGCATCACGGTGAAGCTGGAGGGCCTGGAGGACAACGACTACAAGGACACCATTCACGACGTGAAGACGGAGCCCGGGTTCTTCCTCGCCCACTGGGGCGCCGACTGGCCCTCCGGCGGCCCGTTCCTGGCCCCGATCTTCGACGGCCGGCAGATCGTGAAGGACGGCGCCAACTTCAACACCGGCTTCCTCGACGACGCGTCGGTCAACGACGAGATCGACGCCATCAACAAGCTCACCGACCTCGACGAGGCGGCCGGGCGCTGGGGCGCCCTCGACAAGAGGATCGGCGAACAGGCGCTGACCGTCCCGCTGTTCCACCCCGTCTACAAGCGTCTGTACGGCAAGGACGTCAAGAACGTCGTGATCAGCGACTGGACCGGCGTCCTGGACGTGTCCCAGGTCGCGGTGAAGTAAGTCCGGGTGAACCACGTCCATGAGTGAGGCCCGTGTGGCCGCCGAGGGCGCGAGGGCGGGTGCCGTCACGGTGCTCGCCCCCGCCTCGGGGGCCCGACAGTTCTGGCGGCGGCTGCGCGTGCAGCGGGCCGCCCTCGTCGCGGCGTTCGCCGTCGCCCTGCTCGTCCTGGTCGCGCTCGGCGCGCCCCTGCTCACCGCCGTCGAGGGGCAGAACCCGACCACGTACCACCCCGGTCTCGTCGACTCGGCACGCGGCGGGGTCCCCGTCGGCGCGTTCGGCGGCATGAGCGCCGACCACTGGCTGGGCGTCGAACCCCAGACGGGACGCGACCTGTTCGCCCGCCTCGTGTACGGCGCCCGCGTCTCGCTCGGGGTGGCGCTGGCGGCAACGGTGGTGGAGGTCGTCGTCGGACTCGTCATGGGTATCGCGGCCGGGCTCGGCAACCGGTGGGTGGACCAGGCGTTGAGCCGGTTCACCGACGTGGTGGTGGCACTGCCGCTGATGGTGATGTCCCTCGCGCTGCTCGCGATCGTGCCGAGCGGCTTCCCGCGTCCGGTGCTCGTGGCGAGCGTCATCGGGCTGATCGGCTGGGGGACGGTCGCCAAGATCGTGCGCGCCCGGACGCTGACGCTCAAGCAGCTCGACCACGTGGCGGCGGCCCGGCTCAGCGGCTGGGGCTCCTGGCGGATCGCCCGCCGCGAGCTGCTGCCCGCCCTGGCCGCGCCGGTCATCACGTACGCCGCCCTGCTCTTCCCGGTCAACATCAGTGCCGAGGCCGCGCTGAGCTTCCTCGGCGCGGGGGTGAAGCCGCCCACGCCGTCCTGGGGGCAGATGCTCACCTCGGCGAACGTCTGGTACCAGGCGGCGCCGCAGTACCTGCTGCTGCCCGCCGGGCTGCTGTTCGTCACCGTGCTCGCGCTGACCGTCCTCGGCGACGGGGTGCGCAGGGCCCTCGACCCGCGGGAGGCCTCCCGGCTGTCCGTGGGCACCGGCCGGAAGAAGGAGGCACGGGCATGAAGGCCCTGCACGGCTTCGCCGGCTTCGCCCTGCGCCGCACGCTCGGCGCGGTGATCACGCTGCTCGCCATCTCCGTGATCGTGTACGTCGTCTTCTACGCCGCTCCCGGCGATGTCGCCCAGATCACCTGCGGGCCCCGCTGCTCACCCGCGCAGGTTCACCAGGTGGCGGAGCAACTGCGCCTGGACGAACCGCTGTACGTCCGCTACCTCCACTTCCTGCAAGGCGTCGTCGCCGGTCACGACTACTCCACCGGCACCTCCCTGGAGCACTGCTCCGCACCCTGCCTCGGGCTGTCGTACCAGAGCGACCAGCAGGTCACGCAGCTCATCCTGGCCAAGCTGCCGGTCACCGGTTCCCTCGCGCTCGGCGCCATGGTGCTGTGGCTGCTGCTCGGCATCGGCACCGGAGTGCTCGCCGCGTGGCGGCGCGGCCGCCTCGACGAGCGCATCCTGACGGGCATCACCCTGGCCGGCTGGGCCACGCCGGTGTTCGTCGTCGGACTGCTGCTGATGGTCCTGGTCTGCGGCCAGTTGCGGCTGCTGCCGTTCCCGCAGTACGTGCCGTTCACCGAGGACCCGGAGCAGTGGGCGTGGAACCTGCTGCTGCCCTGGCTGTCGCTGGCCCTGATCGAAGCCGCCAAGTACGCGCGGCTGACCAGGTCGGCCATGCTGGAGACGCTGGCCGAGGACCACGTGCGCACCTTCCGCGCCTACGGCGTCGGGGAGCGCGCCGTCGTCGGACGGCATGCCCTGCGCGGTGCCGTCGGGCCGCTGATCGCGCTGAACGCCAACGACCTCGGCACGCTCTTCGGCGGGGCGGTGCTCACCGAGTCGCTGTTCGGGCTGCCCGGGATCGGCCGGGAGCTGGTGCACGCCGTGAACGTCGTCGACCTGCCGGTCGTCGTCGGCATGGTCGTGCTGACCGGCTTCTTCGTCGTACTTGCCAACGCCGTCGCGGACGTGCTGTACGCGGTGGCCGACCGAAGGACGGTGCTGTCGTGAGTACGCCCGGGAGTCTCGTCGAGGTCACCGGCCTGTCGGTCGCGTTCGGCCCCGTGCGCGCGGTCGACGCGCTGTCCTTCCGGCTGGAGAGGGGAGCCGCGCTCGGACTGGTCGGCGAGTCCGGTTCAGGCAAGTCCACCGTGGCGTCGGCCCTGCTGGGGCTGCACCGCGGCACGGGGGCCGTGGTGGACGGCACGGTACGCGTGGCGGGCGTGGACGTGGGCGCGGCCGGCGAGGCGGAGCTGCGGCGGCTGCGCGGGAGAACGGCGGCGATGGTCTTCCAGGACCCGCTGTCCTCCCTCGACCCCTACTACGCCGTCGGCGACCAGATAGCCGAGGTGTACCGCGTCCACCACAAGGCGTCGCGGCGGGCGGCCCGCACACGCGCCGTCCAGGTCCTGGACCGGGTGGGCATCCCCGACGCGCAGCGGCGAGCCCGCTCGCGGCCCCACGAGTTCAGCGGCGGCATGCGCCAGCGCGCCCTGATCGCGATGGCCCTGGCCTGCGAACCGGAGCTGCTCGTCGCGGACGAGCCCACCACCGCGCTCGACGTGACCGTGCAGGCCCAGATCCTCGACCTGCTGCACGGGCTGCGCGAGGAGACGGGCATGGGGCTGCTGCTCGTCACGCACGACGTGGGCGTCGCCGCGGAGAGCGTCGACGAGATCCTGGTCATGCGGAACGGAGCCGCCGTCGAGCACGGCCCCGTCGCCGGCGTCCTGGGGTCCCCGGCGCAGGCGTACACGCGCCGGCTGCTCAAGTCCGTGCCCCGAATCGACGTGCCGCGCCCGAAGCCCCCGGCCCACGAGGGCAAGGGGCCGGGGTCCCAGGAGGTGGTGCTGGAGGCCGTCGGACTGCGCCGGGTCTTCGGGCGGGGCACGAGGGCGTTCGCCGCGGTGGACGACGTGTCGCTGGAGGTGCGGCGCGGGCAGACCCTGGGCGTCGTCGGCGAGAGCGGCAGCGGCAAGACCACCCTCGGCCGCATGCTGGTGGGGCTCCTCACGCCCTCGGCCGGGCAGGTCCGCCGCGAGGGCGTCGCCGTGAGCGGCGTGCGTCCGGACGTCCAGATGGTGTTCCAGGACCCGGTCTCCTCCCTCAACCCCCGGCGCAGTGTGGGCGAGTCGGTGGCCGACCCGCTGCGCGCCCGGGGCGGCCGGGACCCGGCGGTGCGCACCCGGGTCGCGGAGCTGCTGGAGCGGGTCGGTCTCGAACCCGCCCACTACGACCGCTACCCGCACGAGTTCAGCGGAGGCCAGCGGCAACGCGTCGGCATCGCGCGGGCGCTGGCGGCCGACCCCCGTGTCCTGGTCTGCGACGAGCCGGTCTCCGCGCTCGACGTGACCACGCAGGCCCAGGTCGTCGAGCTGCTGGACGAGCTGCGGCGCGAACTGGGTCTCGCCCTCGTCTTCATCGCCCACGACCTGGCCGTCGTGCGCCAGGTCAGCGACCGGCTGGCGGTGATGCGCCGGGGCCGAGTGGTGGAGTACGGACCCGCTGACGAGGTCTACGAGTCCCCGCGGGAGGCGTACACCCGGCAACTGCTCGCCGCCGTGCCCGCCCTCGACCCGGACCTCGCCGCCCTGCGCCGCGCACAACGCCGGGAGCTGTCGGCGGCCCGGGGGTAGTGGCCGGCCGGTCCGGGCGGCCCACCCGGGCCGGCCGCGTGGCGCCCTCGCGCAGGTGCGGCCACCGGAAGAAGGACGGGAAACGGGCCGTGTCCAACTCCGGTTCGAAGTGGACACCGGGGCGTTCGCTGACCGGGCGCGGCCGGACCGGTCCGGCCGCGTCGGGTTCAGTTCGTGCTCGTGGACCCGCTCGGTGAGGCCGGGCAGCGGGGCCGGCACGCCGGACCGTGGACGCGGGCCCAGAGCCGCTCACCATGGACTCTCCGCAACGACGCCCTCGCCTCGCCGCGCGTCCCCGGGGTGGTGCCGGCACCACCCCCGGTCCGGTGTCTGGGCCACCTGTTCCACGGGCGCCGGCGGAGGAGGGTTGGTCCCGTCACCACGCAGCCGGCCGGCGCGGCCGGACACGACGGAGGAGCGAGGGATCACGATGCGGAGTCACACGCGACGGAAAGTCCTCAAGGGCGCCGCGGTCGCGGCAGCGGGCGGTGCGGTCGGCGGTGTCGCGCCCGGCCCCCTCACCACCGCGGCGCGGGCGCTTCCGGGTTCCCCGAAGAGCACCACGACCGGGTCGATCCCGTTCCTGGAAGGGGCCTTCGCACCGGCCACCGAGGAGCTGACCGCCTTCGACCTCGACGTCGTCGGCCGCATCCCCCGCGACCTGTACGGCCGCTACCTGCGCAACGGCCCGAACGCGCTGGGCATCGAAGACGTACGCGCCCACCACTGGATGCTCGGCGACGGGATGGTGCACGGGGTGCGGCTGCGGGGCGGCCGCGCCGAGTGGTACCGCAACCGCTGGGTGCGCTCCACGCAGGTGACGGGGAAGCTCGGCGAGACCCATCCCGGTCCGGTACCGCCGGACGACTTCGCGTGCAACACGCACGTGATCCCGTACAAGGGCCGTATCCTCGCGACGCAGGAAGGCGGACCGCTGCCGTACGAACTGGACGGCGAACTCAACACCGTCCGCCCCTACGACTTCCGCTCCACGCTCCGGGGACCGCTCGCCGCGCACACCAAGTACGACGCGGTCGCGGACGAGTTGCACGCGATCGCCTACTACCCCACCTGGGACCACGTGCGGCACATCGTGGTCGACCGCACCGGCAGGGCGCGCCCGGCCACGCGGATCCCGGTCGCGGACGCGCCGATGATGCACGACTTCGCGCTCACCGAGAAGTACGTGGTGATCGTGGACGTCCCGATCACCTTCGACGCCGCCGCGGCGGAGGCCGGAGCACTCGTGCCGTACGAGTGGAACGACCGGCACCCCATGCGGCTCGGACTGCTGCCGCGCGCCGGAGGCGCCACGCGCTGGTTCGAGATCGACCCCGTGTACTACTCGCACACCCTCAACGCCTACGACCAGGGCGACACCGTCGTGATGGAGTACATCGGATTCCCCGCGCCCTTCTACGCCGCCGGGCGCGGCATGGGCGGGCCCAGCGCGACCGGGTCGCCGACGCTCGACCGGTGGACGATCGACCTGTGCGCGGGCCGGGTTCGCAGCACCCGGCTCGACGACCGTCCGCAGGAGTTCCCCCGCATCAACGAAAGCCTCGTCTCGCGGCGGCACCGGTACGCCTACACCGCGTGCGCGGCCGAGATGTGGCGGGCCTACGAGGCCGCCGACGGGGTGTACCCCGACGAGAAGTTCGCCAACTACCTGGTGAAACACGACATGCTGCGCGGCAGCAGGCAGCTCCACCGCTTCCCCCGGGGCGCGGCGGTGGGCGAGCCGGTGTTCGTCCCGCGGCGCGGCGCGCGGGACGAGGACGACGGCTACGTCCTGTCGTACGTGAACGACCCCGACCGCGGCGGGACCGACCTGGTGATCCTCTCGGCCCAGGACTTCGGCGGCCATCCGCTGGCCCGCGTCCGGATCCCCGGCCGGGTGCCGCTCGGATTCCACGGTAGCTGGATCCCGGACGCCTGAGCGGGCCCCGCCCTCCCCACCGCCTCCCGCCGGGCGCGGTGTTCCGGTCCGCAGTGGTGCCCGGGAGGCGGGTAGGCTGCGACGGTGCGTACGGTCGAGCTCCTGTTGGACGAGGCTGCGGACCTGGCGGTGCGGGAGGCCTGGCGGCGGCTCGCGGACGCGGGACTGCCCAGTCAGGCACGCCACCGCTCGCCGACCAACAGCCCGCACCTCACCCTGGCCGCCTGTCCCGAGCTGACCGCGCCCATCCGGTGGGAGCTGGCCGAGGTGGCCGCCGAGCTGCCCGTCCCGGTGCGGTTCACGGGCCTGGTCCGCTTCGAGCGGCCCACCTCCGTGCTGGCCTGGTCGCTGGAGCGCGAGGCCGGCCTGGTGGCCCTGCACCGCCGGGTGTGGGAGGCGGTGACCTCGGACAGCCCGTCCCAGGGCCTCAGTCCGTTTCACGAGCCGGGGCGGTGGAGCCCCCACATCACCCTCGGCCGCACCCGGCGGGCAGGGGCCTTCACCGGCCGGCGCGTCCCCGAACTCCTGCCGCCGCCACCGCTGTCGGCGCAGCTCGTCACCCTGCGCAGCTACGACACCGGGACCGGCACCCTCGAGGTCCTGCGACCCCCCTCCTGAGCGCCGGGCGGTGGGCGCGCACCCGTACGTCCGAGGGAGGCGTCAGCCGATGAGCGCGGTCGCCTCGACCTCGACGAGTACGTCCGGCTCGAAGAGGTACTCCACGCCGATGAGCGAGGCCGGAGGCATCGGAAGGCGCAGCCCGATCTCCTCGGCGACGGACTCCACCCCGGCCATGAAGTCGTCGATCTTCTCAGGGCTCCACCGCGTCACGTAGAACGTCAGGCGCAGCACGTCGGCGAACGACGCGCCCGCGCCCGCCAGTCCGACGGAGGTGTTGCGCAGTGCCTGGGCGACCTGGCCCGCCAGGTCACCGGGTGCGACCGGAGTCCCGTCGGCCCTGCGCGCGATCTGACCGCTGACGTGAACGTGCTTGGTCCCCGTCCCCACGGCGACGTGGTGGTAGGGGACCGGCCGCAGCATGCCGTCCGGAGTGAAGTGCTGAACAGTCATGTCGTCTTCCCTCTTCCGCAGTAGGTATCCGTAAGCTACTTAGTGCAGGAAGGACACTTCAACGAGACCAGGTTTCACCATGGATACCGACGGCGGACTGCACATCGACGCCCCGCACCGAGAACTGCTCGACCAGATCCTCGACAAGTGGTCGCTCAGCGTCCTCAACGAACTGTGCGAACGCCCCTGCCGCTTCAACGAACTGCGCCGGGCCGTCCCCCAGGTCACCCAGAAGTCGCTGACCGCGACGCTTCGGCGACTCGAACGCAACGGTGTGGTCGAGCGTGAGATCGTCTCCACCCGCCCCGTGGCGGTCAGGTACCGGATCACCCCCCTGGGCAAGACCCTGCGCCACCCCGTCGACGTACTGCTGGCCTGGGCCGCACAGCACATGCCCGCCGTCACGGCCGCCCGCGAGGTCTTCGACGTCCGAATGGATGAGGGGGAACTCTGACGCGGGGCCACCGGCCGGCCGGCGGGCCGCGTGCGGCCGGGAGTCCGGCGCGGTCCGGCCGCTTCACGCAGGCCGCCAGAGGCGGGACAGGGCCGTGGGGGTGAGGACCTCCTCGGGCGGACCCTGTCCCACCAGGCGTCCGTCGCGCAGGAGCAGGCAGGCGTCGGCCGAGCGGGCGGCCTCCAGGTCGTGGGTGGCCTGGACGACGGTCGTGCCCTCGGCGACCAGGTCCGTCAGCAGTACCGTGATCCTCTCCCTGGCCTCGGGGTCGAGCCCGGTGGTCGGTTCGTCCAGGAGCAGCAGGTCGGACCGCTGGGCGAGACTCTGGGCGATCAGTACGCGTTGACGCTGCCCACCGGACAACTCGCCGAGCTGGCGGGCGGCGAGATCCGCGACACCCAGGCGCTCCATGGCGGAGTCGACCACGGTCCGGTCCCGGCGGGTCAGCGGCCGCCACAGCCCCCGCTCGTTCCAGCGCCCCATCTCCACGGTCTGCCGTGCGGTGAGGGGGAGCGCGTCGCCGACGGCGCCGCGCTGCGGCACGAAGGCCGGTGGGCGGCCCTCCGCGTAGCGGAGCTGACCGGCCGTGGCGTGGATCACGCCGGCGAGGACGCCGAGCAGTGTGGACTTGCCGCTGCCGTTCGGTCCGACGAGCGCCGTCATGGCCAAGGCCGGTACGGAGCCGCTGAGTTGACGGAGTACCGGACGGCCGCGGTAGCCCGCCTCCAGGTTGCTGAACCGGACGCGTTCACGCGTCGGTTCACCGCCGGGCGGCACTACCGAGTGTTTATTGAACATGATTGTCATTGTAGTCTGCTGCCATGGAGTGGTTGACGGCCCCTTTCGAGGCGGCCTTTGTGCAGCGGGCCCTGTGGGCCGGGATCCTGGTGTCGGCGATATGCGCACTCGCGGGGACGTGGGTGGTGCTGAGGGGGATGGCCTTCCTCGGTGACGCGATGTCCCACGGACTCCTGCCGGGCGTGGCGGTGGCCGCGCTGCTCGGGGGAAACCTGCTGGTCGGGGCAGTGGTGAGCGCGGCCGTGATGACGGCCGGGGTCACCGCCCTCGGCCGCACGCCGAGGCTTTCCCAGGACACCGGCACCGGCCTGCTCTTCGTCGGCATGCTGTCCCTCGGCGTCATCGTCGTCTCGCGTTCGCAGTCGTTCGCCGTGGACCTCACCGGATTTCTCTTCGGCGACGTCCTCGCGGTGCGCGAGAGCGACCTGTTCCTCCTCGGGACGGCGCTGCTGCTGGCACTGGTCGTCTCGGCGTTCGGCCACCGGGCCTTCCTGGCCCTGGCGTTCGACGACCGCAAGGCCGAGACGCTCGGCCTGCGTCCCCGTCGCGCACACGCCGTGCTGCTCGGCCTGCTGGCCCTGGCCATCGTGGCCTCGTTCCACATCGTGGGCACGCTGCTCGTCCTCGGTCTGCTCATCGCCCCGCCGGCGGCGGCCCTGCCCTGGGCGCGGAGCGTGCGCGGCGTCATGGTTCTCGCCGCGGCCCTCGGTGCGGCCGCCACCTTCGGCGGCCTGCTGCTCTCCTGGCACCTGAGCACCGCCGCCGGCGCGACCGTCTCGGCCCTCGCGGTCAGCCTCTTCTTCCTGTCCCACCTGGCGTCCGGGGCCCGGCACCGGCACCGGCGCCCCGCACGCCGCGCGGGCCCCGCCGCCCGCGCCGCCACGTGCACCGCGAACGCCCCCACGACCCGACCGAACGGAACCTGAGGCGATCCCCTTGCTCGTCCGAAGAAAAGTCACCCCCCTGGTGCCGGCACTCCTGTCCGTGACCCTGCTGACCGCGGGTTGCGCGAGCCGGGAGGACGCCCCATCCAGCGCGGAGAGCCCGGCATCCTCCGCCACCGGCACCCCCCACGGCCACGTCGAGGGCGCCACCGAGTCCGCCGAGCAGCAGTCCCGGCTCCTTCTCGGCGACCCCGCCACCGGCGACACCCGGGTGCTGGACCTGATCACCGGCGAGATCCACGAGACCGCGCGCCAAGCCGGTGTCACCGAGCTCACCACCGACGGCCGTTTCGGCTACTTCCACGGCGCGGACCGCACCCACGTCCTCGACGGCGGCGCGTGGACGGTCGACCACGGAGACCACGTGCACTACTACCGCGCGAAGATCAAGCAGCTCGGCGAAGTCCCGGGCGGACCCGCAACGAGCTTTCGCAGCGACGCGGGCGTGACGGTCACCACCGGGGCGGACGGCAAGGCGGCCGTCCACTCGCGCGCCGACCTGGAGAAGGGCCTCCCCGACACCCCCGACCGGCTTCCGGGCGCCTACGCCGGGCCCGTCGTGCCGTACGCGGAACACCTGGTCGCCCTCGCACCCGACGGCGACGCCCCCGCGAGGGCCGTCGTGCTCGACCGGTCCGGCAGGCCCGTCGCCGCTCCCGGGTCCGAGTGCGAGGACCCCGAGGGCGACGCGGTCACCCGGCGCGGCGTCGTCTTCGGCTGCGCCGACGGCGCCCTGCTCGTCCGGGAGGACGACGGCACCTTCACCGCCGAGAAGATCCCGTACGGCGAGGACGTGCCGAAGGCGCAGCGGGCGGCGGAGTTCCGGCACCGTCCGGGCAGCGGCACGCTCACGGCCGTGGCGGGCGAGAACGCCGTCTGGGCCCTGGACGTCACCGAGGAGACCTGGACGCGGGTGGAGACCGGACCCGTGGTCGCGGCCAACACCGCGGGCGAGGGCGCACCGCTGATGGTTCTGGAGACCGACGGAGCCCTGCACGGATACGACCTGTCCACCGGCAGGCAGACCGCGGTCACCGAACGCCTGCTGCGGAACGTCCCCGGGGCCGCCGCCGGCGATGCAGCGGCACCGGTGATCGAGGTCGACCGGAGCCGGGCCTACCTCAACGACCCCGGAGGCAGGCGTGTGTACGAGATCGACTACAACGACGGACTCCGTGTCGCCCGCACCTTCGACCTGGACGTCACGCCGTCCCTGATGGTGGAGACGGGCCGATGAGCGCGCGGGTGCGAGCGGCGCGGCTGCGCGCCCTCCTGCTCGCCCTGGTCAGCCTCTGTGCCGTCGCCGGTACCGCCACCGGCTGCGCGAGCGGCGACGGCGAGCGGCCCCGGGTCGTGGTGACGACCAACATCCTCGGTGACATCACCCGGGAGATCGTCGGGGACGAGGCGGACGTCAGCGTCCTGATGAAGCCCAACGCCGACCCGCACTCCTTCGGCCTGTCGGCAGTGCAGGCCGCCGAACTGGAGAACGCGGACCTGGTGGTCCACAACGGGCTGGGTCTCGAGGAGAACCTGCTGCGGCACGTGGAGGCGGCCCGGGCGTCGGGCGTGCCCGCCTTCGCGGCCGGCGAGGCGGCCGACCCCCTCACCTTCCACCCGGGTCCGGAGGGCGGTCCCGGCAACGGGGCGGGCGAGCCGGACCCGCACTTCTGGACCGATCCCGACCGCGTGCGCAAGGCAGCCGGCCTGATAGCCGACCACGTCGTGGAACAGGTCGACGGGGTGAACGAGCAAGCGGTCCGGGACAACGCCGAACGCTACGACGGACAACTCGCCGACCTCACCGCCTGGATGGAGAAGTCCTTCGCGTCCATCCCCGAGGGCCGCCGGGCCCTGGTGTCCAACCACCACGTCTTCGGCTACCTGGCCGACCGCTTCGGCTTCCGGGTGATCGGCGCGGTCGTTCCCAGCGGCACGACACTCGCCTCACCCAGCTCCTCCGACCTGCGCTCCCTCACCCGGGCCATGGAGGAGGCCGGCGTGCGCACCGTCTTCGCCGACTCCTCCCAGCCCACCCGGCTCGCCGAGGTCCTGCGCCAGGAGATGGGCGGTGACGTGGACGTCGTCCCGCTGTACTCCGAGTCGCTGACCGAGAAGGGCGGGGGAGCCGGGACCTATCTCGAAATGATGCGCGCCAACACCTCGGCCCTGACCGAGGGCCTCACCGGCGCCTGAGCGCGTTCCCCCGCGGACCGGCGAACCCAGCACGCCGGCCGTTCCACCCCACAAACCCGCGCCCCGAGGGCCGGAGAGGACAGACACACCATGAACAGGTCGACACGCGCCACCACGCTCACCGGCACGGCACTCGCCCTGGCGGCGGCCATGGCGCTGACCGCCTGCGGCGGCGACGAAGCCTCCTCCGACGCCGAGCCGAAGAAGCAGACGAAGAGCAGCGAGGCCGCTGCCGTCAAGAACCCGGTCGTCGCCTCCTACGACGGGGGACTGTACGTCCTCGACGGCGAGAGTCTGAAGCTGGCGAAGACCGTCGAGCTGCCCGGCTTCAACCGGGTCAACCCGGCCGGCGACGAGGACCACGTCATCGTCTCCACCGACACCGGCTTCCGCGTGTTCGACGCCGCCCGGCAGCAGTTCACCGGCGCCGAGTTCAAGGGTGCCAAGCCGGGGCACGTCGTGCGGCACGGCGGCAGGACGGTGCTGTTCACCGACGGCACGGGCGAGGTGAACGTCTTCGACCCCGCCGACCTGGCCGGCGGGAAGCAGCCGGAGGGCCGCACCTACACCTCCGCCGAGGCGCACCACGGTGTCGCCATCGAACTGGCGGGCGGCGAACTCCTCACCACGCTGGGCACCGAGGAGAAGCGCACCGGCGCCCTCGTCCTGGACAAGGACGACAAGGAGATCGCGCGTTCCGAGGACTGCCCCGGCGTGCACGGTGAAGCCGCCGCCCAGGGCGACGTCGTCGGCCTCGGCTGCGAGGACGGCGTACTCCTGTACAGGGAAGGCGAGTTCACCAAGGTCGACGCCCCCGACGACTACGCCCGCACCGGCAACCAGGCCGGCAGCGACGCCTCCCCGATCCTCCTGGGCGACTACAAGACCGACCCCGAGGCGGAACTGGAGCGGCCGACCCGCATATCCCTGATCGACACCCGCACGGCGAAGATGAGGCTGGTCGACCTCGGCACCAGCTACTCCTTCCGCTCGCTCGCCCGCGGCCCGCACGGCGAGGCCCTCGTGCTCGGCACCAACGGTGTCCTCCACGTCATCGACCCGGAGAACGGAAAGGTGGAGAAGAGGATCCAGGCGGTCGGCGACTGGACGGAGCCCCTGGACTGGCAGCAGCCCAGGCCCACCCTGTTCGTCCGCGACCACACGGCGTACGTCTCCGAGCCGGGCAGGCGTCAGCTGCACGCCTTCGATCTGGAGTCGGGGCAGAAGATCACGTCGGTGACGCTGCCGAAGGGCACCAACGAACTGTCCGGGACCGTGGCCGGGCACTGACCGGTCCGCTTCCCGCAGGGCCTATCCGTAGGGTCCCCACCGGCGGCCCAGGGTGTCGTACGTGTAGCGGGGCAGGCCCTTGATGGCGCTGGTGCGGAACGGGCGGCCGTGGTCGTCGAGGCGCACGGTGCCCGTGCGGCCCTGGGAGGACCAGTCCAGCTCCAGGTACCAGCGGCAGTCGCAGGAAGTGGTCGCGGCCGTGACCAGCAGGACTTCGGGATCCCTCGCGGAGACGCGGTAGGGCATCCGCGCGGCCGGGATCGGCGTGCCGGAGTCGTTTCCGGCGACCGCGCGGGCGATGGGGCGGTCCTTGTCGAGGTCCACGGTGAGGGACCGGGGAGTGATCGAGCCGCCGCATCCCTGGTCCATGGCGTAGGCGTTGCCCTCGGCGGGCGCCGTACGGCCGGCCACACGCACGCGCAGCGCCTCCAGCACGACGGCGGTGTCGCTGCGTCCCTGGACCGACAGCCGCAGGAGTGTCTCGCCGCCGTGCACCGCGTCCTGCGTCGCCGCCCAGGGCGCCGCGTCCTGTGGGGCAGGGGGAGGAGGGACCTGGTTCGGCGGCTTGGCGATGACGTAGTCGTGGCCGCAGCCGAGCTTCCAGGCATGTGAGTCGACGGTCCACGTGAGCGGCGTCCCGGCGGGCTGCTCGCCACGGGCGGGGGCCGATGCCGCACCGGAGGGGCGGGAGGCGCCCGGCTGCTCCTTCGGGCCGGCGGAGCCCGAAGGCCCCTTGGAAGGGCCGGGAGCCGGGAGCGCACTCCTGCTGGGAGAGGCGTCACGTCGTCCGGGCGCCCGGGCCTCGGCCGTGTCGGGGACGAGCGCGCCCGACGCGGCCGGGCCGGCGCTCCGGGCAGCACCGCCGGCGGACGCCGGCCGCCTGTCCGGCACGGTGGACAGGGCTCCGAGCACCGCGAGCACGGCACAGGCGCAGGCCAGCCCGGCCACGGGACGCCTGCGGCGGTACCAGGGGAGGCGCGGGCGGGGGAGCGGAGGCGTGTGATCCGGTCCGGCCGCCGCCGTGTCCGGTCCCGGTGGGGCAGGGGCCGCGTTGCTGCCGCTCCCCGGCGACGGCTCCGGTTCGACGCGGTGCCGCACCACGGTGTCCGGTCCGGGTGCCGCGCCGGTCCCGGCGTCCGCCGGCGCGTCGCCCGGGCCGTGCACCGGACCCGGGGCGCGGGGCCGGCGGCGCGCCGCCACCGCCAGGAGCCAACGGCGGTGGAGTTCCAGGCGCTGCTCCGCGGACGCCCCGCACAGGGCCGCGAAGCGCTCCACGGGGGCGAAGTCGAGCGGCACCGTGTCACCCGCGCAGTAGCGGTGCAGCGTCGAGGTGTTCATGCCCAGGCGCCGGGCCAGCGAGCCGTAGCTGCGGTCCGTGCGTTCCTTCAGCGCCCTCAGCAGCGCTGCGAACCCGGCCACCTCGTCGACGCCGTCGCGGTCCTCCGGTACCGGCACAGGCCCACCCGTCCTCGTACGACTCCGAACCGGCCCGGGACGGTGTCCCAGGCACTCATGTACCTGCACGTCGGACGGGCTGGGACGGTTCCACCGTGCCCGTTCCGCCGTCTGCGCTTGCACCCGGTCCACGTGACCGCTGATGCTCGTGGTGCCGCACCCACCGGGCAAGGGCCGACCGGCCGGCCCCGCGGCACCCGCATCCACACGTCACCCACGGGGGAACGCCCATGTCCCTGCGCATCCCGGCGAGCGCGCTCACCGCACTCGCCGTCGCCGCCCTCGCGGCGGGCACGGTCCTCACCGCACCGGCCGCCGGTGCCCCGCCCGCGCCGACGTTCCTGTCGGCGTCCCAGATGCCGCCGCACCCGACCTCGTCCTGGTCCGCGGGGCCCGTCACCGACGGCTTCCCGGACGAACTCGGCCTGTGCATCAGCACGGAGGGGTTGCCCGCCCACGCCTACCGGCACCGGCAGTTCCGGACCGACCTGGACACCGGTGCCGTGCAGATGACCGTCGTCGCGGGCACGGCCGCCCGGGCCGAGGCTCTGGCGAAGCACTACGACGACCTGATCCGCACCTGCGCCGACCGCATCGAGGAGTCCTCGCCCGACGTCCGGGCCGAGGGCCGCGACTACGGCACCGTGCCGGTCGAGGAGGGCGCCCACGTCCGCGGCCTGCACACCGTGACCACCTGGGGCGCCACCGACATCGCCCTGCTGTCGGTCGGCCGGGACGACAGGACCGTCACCGTCGTCAAGTGGGGACAGATGGGCGACTTCCACGATGCTCCCGTGGCCGCCTTCGAGGAGACCACCAGAGCGGCCGTCGACAAGCTGTACTGACCGGACGGCCACCCAGGGGACCGGCGCCGTCCTCCCGCCACGGGGGTGGGGAGGACGGCGCCTGCCCGGGGACGTACCCACTAGCCGTGGCCTTCTCGCGACGGTCGGTCGTGCACGCGACCGTCGGTCTCGGGGTGGGAGAGCGTGGCGAGGAGCCGCAGCTTCTCGTCGCTGTCGCTGTTCTTGTCGGGGTAGTACACGACGAGGATGACGTCCTCGACGGCGAGTTTGTCGCGGTGGAGGTGGAGTTCACCGACGACGGGGTGGTGGACGGTGGTCGTGCCTCCGTCGAGGCGGCGGACGTCGTGGCGGGCCCAGAGGGTGCGGAACCGCTGGCTGGACAGGGCGAGTTCTCCGACGAGTTCCACGAACCTGGGGTCGTCGGTGTCGTCCCCGACGGTGGTGCGCAGGGCGGCGACGAAATCGGCGGTGGCCTTGGCCCAGTCCTGGTGGAAGGCCTGTTCCTCGGGGTCGAGGAGGAGGGAACGAAGCCGGTTGTGGCCGGGCCGCAGACGCGGGGAGAGCGCGACCGCCATGGGGTTGGAGGCCAGGACGTCGAATGCGCGCCCTTCGACGAACGCGGGGATCTGGAGGTGGGCGAGCAGTTCGTGCACCCGGGCCGGTACGTGCTCGGGCCGCTTGCGCCGCGGCGCCCTGGGACGTGCCGCCGCGAGGCCGAGCAGATACGTCCGCTCGACGTCGTCGAGCCGAAGGACCCGCGCGAGTGATTCCAGGACCTGCGGCGAGGGGTTCTTGTCGCGGCCCCGTTCCAGGCGCAGGTAGTAGTCGGGGCTGATCCCGGCGAGCAGGGCGACTTCCTCACGGCGCAGTCCGGGCACGCGGCGGTTGCCGCCCGGCGGGAGACCCGCCTGCGCGGGGGAGACCAGCTCACGCCGGGCACGAAGGTAGCTGCCGAGCCGGTTGCCGGATTCCTCATCCTTCATACCCACACCGTAGTCCGGCACGGGTGTTCCAGCGGGGGCCCTGGCAGGACCAGGGAAGACGGGGGCACTGCCACACCCGGCGGACGCCGCCAAGACTGTGAGGGCACTGTTCCGGAAGAGACAGCGCGCATCACTGTCCGCGCCGCGGGCCCGAACGCCGGCGGCGCCCTGAACCGAAGGAAGACCTCGTGGATCTCTCCAGCCGCACCGTTCTCGTCGTCGGCGGAACCTCGGGCATCGGACGTGAGCTGGCCCGGCGGTTCGCCGCGGCCGGCAGCACCGTGGCCGTCGGCGGCCGCAGCCAGGAAGCACTGGCGGAACTCGCCGGAGAGGGCTTCGGCACGATCGGCATCGACGTGACCGACAGCGCCTCCGTCGCCTCCGCCCGCGACACCGCGCTCGCCCGCTACCCCGAGCTGGACACCGTGGTGACCATGTCGGGCGTCATGCACCTGGAGGACCTGCGCGACCCCGGGCACTACGAGGTGGCGGCAACGACGATCGACACCAACCTGCTCGGCACCGTCAGGGTCCTCGACGCCTTCACCCCGCACCTGGTCCGGCGGGGCAGCGGCACCTTCGTGACCGTCACCTCGGGCATCGCCTTCCTGCCGTTCCCGCCCATGCCCAGCTACGCCGCCTCGAAGGCCGCCGTGCACGCCTACTCCGAGGCACTGCGCGCGCAGCTCGACGGCACCGGTGTCGGCGTCGTCGAGCTCGTCCCCCCGGCCGTCGCCACGGCAGGGCAGGAGAAGGTGAACCCGCACGCGCTGCCGCTCGACGACTTCGCCACCGAGGTCATGGACCTGCTCTCGCAGGACCCCACCCCCGACGAGATCCTCGTCAAGGGCGTCCGCATGCACCGCTGGGCCGAGCGCGACGGCACCTACGACGACCTCGTCGCCCAGCGCTCCCAGGCCCTGGCCATGCTCCCCGGCCGCACGGGCTGACACCCTTCCCCGGCGCTTCCTCCGTGGCGTCGGGCCGCCCGGGACTACACCGGTTCCAGGTTCTGCCGGGGCCGGACGACGGGGAACGTCACGCCGGTGAGGTCTTCGGAGACGGCCCACAGCCGCTGCTGGACGGCCGCCTCGTACGACTGAGGGCTGGAGGTGACCAGCCGGGGGTGGCCCTTGACCTCGTTGCGTCCGCCGGGGCCGTAGTACTGGCCGCCGAGCACCGCGGGGTCGGTGGCGGCACGCAGGGTGGGCAGGGCGCCCATGGCCGGCGTCTGGGTGATCAGCGGCGCCAGCCAGGTCACGGGCAGGCGGATCGCCGCGGGGAGGCTGCGGACGAGGTCGGTGTTGGACGTGCCGGGGTGCGCGGCCACCGCGACGGTGGTCCCGTGCGCGGCGAGCCGGCGTTGCAGCTCGTACGTGAACATCAGGTTGGCCAGCTTGGACTGGCCGTAGGCGGCGGCCCGGCTGTACGACCGCTCCCAGTGCAGGTCGTCGAAGTGGATGGCGGCCCGGATGCGGTGGCCGGTACTGCTGACCGTCACCACGCGCGAGCCGGGCACCGGCAGCATCAGGTCCAGCAGCAGCCCGGTGAGCGCGAAGTGGCCGAGGTGGTTGGTGCCGAACTGCTTCTCGAAGCCGTCGGCGGTGGTCTGCTTGGGGGTGTACATCACGCCGGCGTTGTTGATCAGCAGGTCGATCCGGTCGAGCCGGGACCGCAGTGCCGTCGCCGCGGTCCGTACCGAGTCGAGCGAGGTCAAATCCAGCTCCTGGACGCTCACGTCGCCGGTCATGCGGGCCGCGGCATGCTCGCCCTTCTCCGCGTCGCGCACGGCGAGCACCACGGATGCCCCGTGCTCGGCGAGTGCCCTGGCGGTCTCGTACCCCAGCCCGGTGTTGGCCCCGGTCACCACGGCCACCCGCCCCCGCTGGTCCGGGATGTTCGCCGTCGTCCACTTCTCGCCCATGCCAGGCTCCCAGCCGTAAAGTACCGAAGGTATCTTGTGTGGCCGACACTAAAGTACCCCCGGTACGTTGTCAACGTACCGGGGGTACTGAAACTAGACTGACGTCCGTGACTTTCCAGCGGGCGCGAACCGAAGAGCAGCGGGAGATCCGTCGGCGGGCGATCCTCGACGCGGCGTCGGCGATGCTCGACGAGATGCCCGTGGCCGCGGTCACCCTGAACGAACTCAGCCGCCGGGTGGGACTCGCGAAGCCGAACGTGCTGCGCTACTTCGAGTCCCGCGAGGCGGTACTCCTGGAGCTGCTCGACCGCTTCCTGCGGGAGTGGCTGACGGACCTCGCGCAGGAGCTGGCCGCCGGCGTCGACGAGGAGCTGTCCACGGCCGAGCGGGCGACAGCCGTGGCCGAGGTCCTCAGCCGCTCACTCGCCGGCCGGGTGGTGTTGTGCGACCTCTTCGGCGCACAGGGCAGCGTCCTGGAACACAACGTCTCCGTCGAGGTCGTGGCACGCTACAAGCGCGCCTCTCTGGACCGCCTGACCACCATGACCGAGCTGCTCCGGACCTACCTGCCGGAGCTGGGCGAGAACGCGACGCTGTTCAGCCTGCACACCATGGTCATGGCCGGTGCGTTGTCGGCGTACAGCACGCCCCCGCCCAGCCTGCAGGCGGCCTACCGGGCCGAGCCCGACCTGGCCCACTTCCACCTGGAGCTGGAGGACTCCCTGAAGCTGGCGCTGACCGCAGCCCTTCTGGGCGTGCTGCCCCGCCGCTGACCCACGGCGCGCTGCGCAACGAAGCACGGGCCGACCGGGAACGCCAGCCCGCAGGTCGCCGGCGCGGCAGGGGCCCGAAGGCCGGCCTTGCCTGCCGCAGGTTCACCAACCCACAAACCCGCGGGATTCTCCGGCGTCGCGTCGCGGCCGGGACGCGGAAACGGCGCGGATGGTGACCTCGCTGCGCAGGCACGCACAGCACCGAGTTCGCCGCCCTGCGGGACACCCATGACGTCGCGCCAGCACGCGTGGACCACAAGCGGATCGTGCACCCGGCGCTGGGCGTCGACGAACTCGACTGTCACGACCTGCTCAGGAGCCGGACGGTCCGATCTCCCCGGCGAAGACGATGACTTGGTCGATGAGGCTGCGTCGCAGATGGACGACGTCCGTTCCCGCCAGGCGGGGGCCACGGTCCGGCGTGGTGAAGACCCACTGGTACCGGGCCCACTCGTCGGGCATGTCCACCGCCGAGCAGCGCACCATCGTGCCGGTCCCCGCCGGGTGGCGCCGGATGTCCAGCACGAACCGTTCGACCGCCGCGATCCCCTCGCTGCGGCCCAACGGCCCCCAGAAGACCACGTCCGAGGTCAGAGCCTGAGAGAGCAGAGCGGTCACATAGCTGTCGTCCGAGGTGTTGAACGCGGAGATGAACGTGTCGATCGCGGAGCGTGCAATCTCTTCCTGCATGCCCCAGTAATACCAGCACTCGTGCGTGCCCTCGTCCCGCGAGCCGGCTCCCGCGGGCTCCGCCGGGCAGGACGACGGCGACGGCGGCTGCACGGCGCGGCCCGGCCGTAAGCCGTGTCCGGCGTCACCGGCTGCTCGGGTCGTCGCGGAACCGCGGTGCCGAGTGGTGCTCCTGCGCGAGCCGCCGCAGGGCCAGCAGCGCCGGCTCCAGGAGCACGGTCAGCAGCAGTGCCCGCTCGGCCTGTCGCAGCGGGTCGCCCGCGTCCGGCAACTGGTCGAGGCCGAGTCGGGCCGTGCGGTCGGCGAGTTCGGCGTACGGCACGAGCGAGCGCCAGTCGTAGTCCATCCCGAGGGCCCGCATCGTCTCCAACGTCTCGGAGATCACCTGCGCGGCGGGCGCGTCCGGGGACGTCTGCCGGCCCATCTCGGCGGTCAGCGCCGCCGCGTCGTCGACGGCGCCCTCCGAGTCCCGCTCCGCGACCGGCTCCGTGTCCCGCCCGGAGCCCTGCTCCGCGCCCGGCCGCGGCGGCCTGCCGGACCGCTCGACGGGCAGCGCGCCCAGCACCGGCCCGAGCAGCAGGTGCAGGTCGCCCTGGTTGTCGTCCACCGCGGCCAGCACGTCCTTGGTCGCGCTCACCGAGAGCCCCCTCACGCCGATCAGGGAGCGGATCAGCCGCAGCCGGCGTACGTGCTCCTCGTCGTACGCGGTCTGGTTGGCGGCCGGGCGGCAGCAGCCCGTCCCGCAGGTAGTACTTGATCGTCGGGATGGAGACCGCTCCTGAAGGCGAGATCACTGTGCCCACGCTTCCCTGGACCATCCCCCACACGCCCCCGCAGCACGGCACCGCGTACGTCATGGCGTCTCGCTTCGAAGTGCGGACGCTCAAGGGCGTGCCGCGCTATTTCCTGCGCTCCCTGGCCGCCTGGAAACAGGTCCGCTCGGCTCCCGGCGCCTACGGGGCCTCCCTGATCGCGCAGCCCTCCAGGCGTGTCTTCCACACGCTGTCGGCCTGGCAGGACCGTGACGCCCTGTACGTCTACGCCGGATCCGAACCGCACCGCGGCATCGCGACCTCGCTGCGTTCCACGATGCGCGACTCCACCTTCACCTTCTGGGAAGTCGACGTCGCCACCCTGCCCATCACCTGGGACGACGTCAAGCGCCGGCTGGCGGAGCAGGCCCGCACCGACGTGGCGGGCGGCGCCTGAGCCCCGACGCGAGCACCGGCCCGGGAGCGCACTCCGGCCCCGGGCCGGCCCCCCATCCCGAAGGCGGCTCCGCATCCGCATCCTCTCTCCGCACCTGTGCCGCCGGCTCGCGGACCTCCTCGCACGGACGCGGCCCGCCGGCCGGTACAGGGTGTCGTCCCGCGTTTTGCGTGGCAGGGTGAGCCGTGCTTGGCTCGCCGGATGAACTTTCTGCTGACGGCGGGCGGCCTGCGCAACGAGACGTTGCGGGAGGCGTTGCGGGACATGCTGGGCAAGCCCTTCGGGTCGGCGAACGTCGTGTACGTTCCCACGGCGTCCGTCGCCGAGCCCGGGGACCACGGGTGGCTCCTGGCGGACATGAACCGGCTGTACGGCCTCGGCTGGCGGGAGTTCGACGTCCTGGAACTGAACGGTCTGCCCCCGCAGTCGGTGCTCGACCGGCTGCTCCATGCCGACGTCGTCCATGTGGCCGGCGGCAGCCACTACCACCTCGCGCGCAGTATCAGCGGCAACGGTCTGGCCGACGGCTTCCTGAAGGCGCTGGAGAGCCGCGTCTACGTCGGGTTCAGCGCCGGATCAATGATCTTCAGCCGTCATCTCACCGCGCACTCCGCCGAGGTCATCGGGGACACCGCGGACCTCCACGTGCTCGGCGCGACGACCGTGGACCCGCCGTTCGGCCTTTTCGACTGGTATCTCAAGCCCCACCTCTACTCGCCGGACTTCCCCGAGCGTGACGACGCCTGGGCCGATCGGATCGCCGAGCGGGCCAACTTCCCGGTGTACTTCATCGACGACGAGACGGCCGTCCGCGTCAGGGACGGCGAGCTGGACGTCGTCACCGAAGGCCGGTGGCGCTTCCACCCGTGACGGCTCCCGAGCACGGTGGGGGACGCGTCCGTGGCTCACGGCACCACCGCACGCCGGAGCACAAGCCTCCTGTGAACCGAAGAAGCCCTCACGCCGTTGACGTGTTGACCCAACTTCCGTGTGACAACGTCGCGTTGTGCTTCACCCGGCCAACACATTCGCGTCTGCGAGGCTTTGGCACGGTGCTTCAGGAAAGGCGAGACCAGTGCAGCCGCTTGATGGAACTGATCCGGCGAAGACAGGCAGGTACCGGCTGGTCGGCAGGCTCGGCCAGGGTGGCATGGGGCGGGTGTACCTCGGCCGTTCGCCGGGTGGCCGGCCCGCCGCGGTCAAGGTGATCAACGACCATCTGCAGCACGACGAACACGCCCTGAACAGGTTCCGGCGCGAGGCCGAGACGCTGGGCACCGTGCGCAGTGCCTACACCGCGGCGCTGATCGAGGCCGAACTGGCGCAGCCCCCGTACTGGCTGGCGACCGAGTACGTACCCGGCCCGACCCTGCACGCGGCAGGCGGACACCTAGCCGGCCGTGAGCACGAGCTTGCCCCGGATGTGCCCGCGGGCGGCGCGTTCGTGGGCCGCCCGGGCGTTGGCGAGGGGGAACGTGCTGTCGATCGCCACCCGCACCGTGCCGGTGTCGAGCAGGCGCCCCAGTTCCGCGAGTTGCGCGCCGCTGGAGCGGACCTGTGCGCTGGAGACGGTGACGCCCAGCTTGCGGGTCTCCAGCGGATCGAAGTCCCCCGGGAACACGGGGAAGAGGGAGCCGCCGCGCTTGAGCGTGCTCAGGAAGCGGCTGCTGCCGGGCCCGCCGACCGTGTCGAGGACGAGGTCGGCGCCCCGCACGAGTGCCTCGGGCCTGCTCCGGGTGTAGTCGATGAAGTCGTCGGCGCCCAGTTCGCGCAGGAAGGACGCGTGGGCGCCCGACGCCACCGCGACGACCTTCGCCCCCTTCCACTTCGCGAGCTGCACCGCGAAGTGCCCCACGCCTCCGGCGGCGCCGTTGACGAGCACCGTCGTGCCGGTGCCGAGCGGAGCCGGCCGGTGCCGGGCGTTCTGGAACGGGGAGGGGTGATCATGACCCTGCTCGATCAGGAACTGCCACGCGGTGAGCCCGGCCATGGGAACCCCCGCGGCGTGCACGTGGTCGAGGCGGGCCGGTTTGCGGGCGAGGTCGGAGGCGGGGGCGGTCACGTACTCGGCGTACGCGCTGCCGTCGAAGCCGGGAAACCGCAGCAGGCCGAAGACCTCCTCGCCCACGGAGAGCCCGGTCACGTCCGCCGCCACGGCCGCCACGACGCCCGACACGTCGGTTCCGGGGATCACCGGCAGGCTCACCGACGACTGCGATCCGGGCATCGTGGTGAGCCCGCCGCGCAGGTACCGGTCCGGGGGATTGACGCCGATCGCGTGGACGCGTACGAGCACCTCGCCCGGCCCGGGCGAGGGAACCGGTACCTCTTCGTACCGCAGGACGTCGGGGCCGCCGTGCTCGTGGAGCCGGATCGCCCTCATCGTGTGTGCCGACATCGTTCTCTTCCTGCTCGCGCGACGGGATAGGCTCATTCGGATCAGCGATCCACGTAAATGGACCACTGATCCGAATATATGGACCACTGATCCGGATCGTCAAGGGAACACAGATGCGCGCCGACGCCAGGAAGAACCGGGACCACGTGCTGGCCGTGGCGGGCACCACCATCGCCGAGCAGGGCGTCGACGTGGCGATGCGCGACATCGCACGGAGGGCCGACGTCGGACTCGCGACGCTGCTGCGGCACTTCCCGACACGGGAGGCACTGCTCGAAGCCCTGCTGCACAGGAGCTTCGAGGAGCTGACGGCGAAGGCGGACGCCCTGGAGGCATCGAGTTCGCCCGCGCAGGCCCTCGTGTCATGGCTGCGCGACTGCGTCGCGTGGACCACCGAGTACCGCGGCGTGACCGTGCTGATGGCGGCCGCCATCGACAACCCCGACTCCGCGCTCCACACCTCGTGCGTCACCCTGCGCGCGGCTGGAGCGCGCCTGCTCACCCGGGCTCAGGCCGCGGGCCGGGCGCGGCAGGACCTCGACGGCACCGAGCTGTTCGCGCTGATCTCCGCGCTCGCCTGGCTCGGTGACCAGCCCTCCCTGGCCCCGCGCGCCGACCACCTCTTCGACGTCGTCACGGGCGCGATCCTCACCGCCGCGGAGGACGGCGGCGCGGGCGTGTGAACCGTCCGGGACCCGCGGCCGCCGCACGGTGCGAGCCGAATGCGGCGACAGCCGCGTCCGGGTCCGTCACCGCCTCGCGACGGACTCGGCAGCAAGGGACTTCGCCGCCCCGCCCGCCCCGCGCGGGGGCACTCGGGCCCCCTGCTCGGCCCTGATGTGGGCGCGCACCTGCCAGCGCCACATCGTCTCGCGCACCTCGTCGACGGCCCTGGACAGGTACCGGCGGTAGGTGCCGTAGGACAGGTCCAGTTTCCGTGCCACGGCCTCCTGGGTCGCCGTCGACTCGTACGTCGCCGTCAGGACGGCGTACAGATGCCGGGTCCGGCTGCTGGCGTCCAGCCGCCGTACGGCCTGCCCGAGCAGTTCGCGCAACGCCGCCGCCGGGTTGCCGTCACTGTGCTCCGCCACCAGTCGGCTGTGCAGCAGCGGATTGCGGGCGTGCCCGCCGGGGGTGAGCCACCGCCGCAGCGCGTCCCGGATGCCGCGGTCGCGACCGCGGACCAGGAGCAGTGCCTCGTCCGCAGCAGCTCGAAGAAGACGCGCGCGTGCGCGAGGTCCCTCGACCGCGAGGGACGTCCGGGCGCGTGCGAATGAATCATGAAGCGGGCCACACCCAGGTGCTCGCCCTGACGCAAAGGAGCCATCGCCGAGACCGATTCCCACGTTTGCGCCAGGACCGGGTCGTTCGCGCGTACGTCCTCGTCGAGCGCGTCGATCCGCAACCAGACGAGAAAACCCACCGGTTCACCGTCGTCGCGACCGCGGTGGACGTGGAAGGCGTCGGGCCGGCGTTCCAGCAGGTCCGCGACGATCCGGGCGCTGTCCTCGCCCTCGGCCGTACGGGCCATCTCGACCAGCGCGGGACCGTCCGCCGGGCGCACGGGCTGCTCGCGCAGCGGCGCCTCGTCGCGACCGCCCCGGAAATCCTTGACCCACGGAACCTTGGCGATGATGTCGGTGTACTCGTGGGCGGCCCGCAGCGCCTCCTCCTCCGGCGCGTTGCGAACGCGTTCCACGAAATGCCGCCGCAGGGTGCGGTGCATGGCCATGTACTGCTCCGGGTCCCGCCAACGGAAGTCGTTGTCCAGGGCGTTGCGGACGACGTCGTACGGCCGCAGGCCGAAGGGGCTCGGCTTCATGTAGGTCTGGCGGCGCAGCCAGGCGAACAGCTCCGAGGCGTCCTGGTCCGGAAGGAACAGACGCAGCAGGTCCTCGGTGGTGTCGACCACGTGGCTGCACACCTCCATGGCTCGCCGATGAGCATCGGACGGCAGCGTGCCGACGACCCGGCTGAGCAGCCGCCCGGTCCCCACGCGCAGCGCCCGGTGCGCGGACTTCGCCGAGGTTGCCTGCGACAGGGCTTCCGCGGCCATGCGCAGCGCCAGCGGGTTGCCCGCGGCCCCCCGCAGAATGTCCCCGTTCACGGCCGGGTCGACGCCCTGCGACGCGAGCAGGGCCGCCGAGTCCTCGGGCCCCAGGACGTCGAGGGGCAGCACCCGCAGTATCTCGCTCCAGGCGAAGTCCGCCTTCCACAGCGGGTCCGGCGCGACCCGGCCGGCGAGGACGGTCAGGGTGCCGCCCGGCAATCGGGGCAGGAAGTCCTCACGCATCCACGTCTCCAGGCCCTGGTGGCGCTCGAAGCCGTCCACCAGCAGAACGGCGTCCTCCAGGGAGAAGACGTCGGCCGCCGCCTGTTCCAGGGCCGACGGCGAGGGATCGACCGCGGCCGCGTCGACGGTGATCACTGGGCGCTCCGCCGCACGGGCCTCCATGGCGAAACGCTGCACCAGGGCGGTCTTGCCCATGCCGCCGGGCCCATGGAGAACGATGACCGCCGGAGCGCCGGCCGATCCGCGGAGTGCCCGGCGGAACAGCGACAACTCCTCCTGCCTGCCGACGAAGTACCGCTGCCGGGCGGACGCCAGCCGGTCGGCCAGCAGGCCGCCGTTCTCGTCCGCCGTGCGCAGGCTCCTCACCGCACCGGCGTCGTACTCGGGCCGTGAAGCGGCTTGTTCCCTTGCCATGTGCCGTTGCTTTCTCTTCTCGTGAGACGCCACCGCTCGGCCGTCGGGCCGTGCCGCCGCTCGGAAAGGAGGCCGGGTGCGGCACCCGCGGCCGGCTCGGCTGCCACGGGCCGTTGTCACGGGGCGACTTCATGCCTGAGTGGTCCAGAACGTAGCAGGTCGGCAAACCGCTGCGGGACCGCACCGACCCCGGGTGAACCGACGGGCCCCGTCGTCCGTTCATACGGGCGGTGGACGAGCCGACGCCAGGACCGAGGAGCCCAGACCCTCCCGGTTCCTGGTCCGGTCGGAGCCGTCGCCCCCAGTCTTTGTGACCGCTCGCCGTCTGTCCGGGAGGTATTCGTGTGGCACGGTGTCGCCCCGTCGACCGCTGCCGACCTTTCGCAACATCCTCGACGCCCACCTGGACGCGGCGCTCGCGGCTCTCGGAGCGACCGGTCCCGCACCGTACGGCCGGGCCGCGCGATTCGTGAACCTGCTCGGGCCCTGGGCACACCTGCCCGTCGAGGACCTGGGTCCGCTCCGGTCCTTCGCGTCCACCGACGAGTGGCCCGTCGAGCTGTCCTTCGCCTTCGCCTGCGCCGGGACCCGGCTGCGCGTACTCGTCGAAGAGGTCGCCGAGCCGGGCGACCCGGTCGCCGGCCGACGTGTCTGGAGAAGGCACCGATGACGGCTCTGTCCTTCGTCCAGGGACATGACCGGCCCGCGTCCGCGACGCTGTACTGCCCGCTCTACCCCAATCTGCCCCACGACACGGCCGCCGGCGCCAGTCTCGTCCGGCTGCTCGACCGGTCCGGCATCGGATGCGACGCCCTGGAGGATGTTCTCCGCACGATCAGTGGCCCGCTT
Organism: Streptomyces sp. NRRL F-5650; assembly: GCF_000721365.1. Lineage (NCBI taxonomy): Bacteria > Bacillati > Actinomycetota > Actinomycetes > Kitasatosporales > Streptomycetaceae > Streptomyces > Streptomyces sp. NRRL F-5650. The sequence continues at coordinate 57,681 of NZ_JOGV01000007.1, forward strand.
CCCGAACGGCACCGGCACATCAGACTGGTTCGGCTACAAGCGACCCGACCAACCAGTGATCACCGTCTGCTCCGGGCTGCGGGACCCGGGGCAGTGGAGAAGCGCGCACCAGTTTCGGAATGCGGAAGGAAGAAGGAATGACTTCGATCGGCGTAAACGACGTCGGCAGGCTGGCTGTTGAGCACGGGCTTCCCGGGAAAGTCGCACATGAGATTGTTGACCACATGCGCCCGTGCCTCTATCTGGTGCCGCTGGACGAACTCTCCCGGAAGGAGGACATCCGGCCCGCGGCACGAACGGGTGGCCTTCCTTCGCTGCCGGCGGGCGTCGAATGGCCGGACGGAGGAGAGCCACTGGTCCTGACGGTCGACTGCGCGGCCCTCCCCGGCGACGTTCTGGACTTCGAACTACCGCCGGACGGACACTTGTTGTTCTTCACCCAGCTCAGGTACGAACCGACGTCCTCCGCGGTGCTGTACGTTCCCGAGGGCGTCCCGCTCACAGAACGCCCTCCAGCGCAAGTGAAGGAGGACGAAACCTGGGAGATCGAGGTCTACGAACCCTGCACGCTGTACCCGGTTGCCGGACTGACCCTCGACGAAGACTGGCTGTCCCGTCCCCAGACGCGCGCATTCCTGGACCAGAGTACGGAAAACCAGGGCAGGGTCGACCATTTCAAGGAAGCGGTCCTGGACAGTATCACCAGCCAGACGGAGCGTGACAGTTCTGTCCAACTCGGCGGTTGTGCGAATTCGTGGCAGACAGCACCCGAAGAGGAGGGCTCCGTACTCCTGGCCCAGATACAGGGACAGGGCGTCGACAACAGCCTCTACACGCAGACCCTCATTCTGGGCGGCCGCGAGGACATCGCTGCTCGACGCTTCGAGAGCCTTCGGTATGAGCAGGAGTACTGAGGGGCAGTCCCGCTAGGACGTGTATCAAAGTGGATCTTGGACTGTGAATGATCACGATCCATGGGCCGGGGAGATCTCACGGACGAGCAGTGGGCAGTGCTGGAGCCGCCATTGCCGCAGGCTGTCAAGGCGGGGCGGCCACCCTGGCACCAGGTTCTCACCCGGCTTCAGTCCCTGGCTGATGCGAAGGGCGCGATCACGTGGGACCTGAACGTCGACTCCACGGTGACGGGGACGTCCCGCCACGGAACACCCGTGCGGACCCGGGGGCGGGTTCACCACCAAGTTGCACCTGGCGGTCGAGCAGGGCCGGAAGCCCATGTCGATCGTGATCACGGCAGGGCAGCGCGGCGATTCGCCGCAGTTCGAGCCCGTGCTGGAGAGGGTACGTGTGCCCCGCCTCGGGCCGGGTCGGCCGCGTGTTCGGCCGAACCGGGACCGTGCGGACAAGGCGTATGCCTCCCGCAGGAACCGCGGCTACCTGCGCCGTCGCGGCATCCGCTGCACCATCCCTGACAAGGCCGACCAGGCACGCAACCGCAGGAGGCTCGGGTCCCTCGGTGGTCGGCCGCCCGGGTTCAACGCCGAGGGCTGTAAGGCTCGGCGTGCCGTCGAGTGCGGCATCAACCGCCTCAAAAGGAACCGGGCTGTGGCCACGAGATACGACAAGCTTGGGGGCCGATACGAGGCCACTGTCCTCGTATCGGCCATCAATGAATGGCTGTGACCGGCTCAACGAGGGGCGAGGGATGGATGTCTGTGGAGTTGTGGAGGTTCAGGCGTTGATGGCGTGTTCGACGAACTGGCCGCAGGCGCGGAACCCCAGGCGGCCGTAGACGGGTTCGCCGTCGGCAGACGCCTGCAGGACCGCGATGTGGTGGTCTCGCTCGCGGGCAGTGTGAAGGGCCGCGAGCGTGATGGCTCCGCCGTAGCCGCGCCGGCGCTGGGCGGCCAGGGTGGAGATGTTGTAGATGCCGGCGACTCCCGCGTGGTGGAACACCTCGGCGGAGCAGACCGGGCGGTTCTCCACATAGCCCACCAGGTACCGGGCCGGGCAGGTCGAGGCCAGCGCCTGGGAAGCAGCCCGGGCGAAGAAGTCACGGACGGTTTGGGCGGGTGGATTCCAGTTCGCGGCGAGGACCGTGGCGTAGTCGGCGAGCTGTTCCGGGGTGGTCACCGTTCGGATGTCCAGACCCGGGGGAGAGGGAACCGGCAGGGTGTCGTCCAGCTCAGCCCACATCGCCGTCTCGCTCTCGGACACCGGCAGACCGGCCGTGGTCAGGCGGGTGGTGAGGTCTTTCGGTGTCGAGGCAGGGCCCACCCACCAGGAGAAGCCGCGGCCGGTGCCGGCCAGTGACCCGACGGTCTCGGAGATGCGGACCGCGGCGTCGCCGGCGGTGAAGCGGGCCGCGGCGACGATGTTGAACGTGTCGTCGTCCAGGCCGCTGTCTGCGACCAGGAGGTCATCGGTCTCCGTGACGGTCGCTCCGGACATGCTCCGGTGCAGATGGCAGGCGTGTTCCGCCAGGTTCCGTTCCATCCTGTCCGTCAAGTCGGCTTCATCGAGAAAGTAATCATTCATAGAGATCGATACCAGCACGACCGGGCGAAGACCGCATGCCATTTTAGGCGGTGCCACGCCAGTGACCAGCACTTTCGTACACGCCCTAGGCGCCCACCGCGGCTCGCCGGTGAGCGGCGTGGTCGGACGGGCTGGCCCACGGGCCGGACGGTCGGGGGTGCTGAGGTCCACGCCCGCCGGTTGGCCGAGGGCGAAGCAGACGGCCTCGGCGACGGGCCGGGGAGGAGGGCGGAGAGGGTACGTCGCCACCTTGCCGGCCGGGATGTCGATCATGCCGGGGTTGACGAGAGTGACACCGGTGCCGCGGGTCGTGGCGTGCAGGCGGAGGTTCTCGGCGAGTACGTCCGGATGCGTCACGAGGGCACCAAGCGGCTGAACCGTCCCGAGGCCGGCCGTCCGGAGGCGACCTTCCGCCACCTCAACCTGCCCCTGTCTCAACGAGCCGTCCACGATCTGATCGTCTGCACGGCCTGATCGTCTGCACGGCCGAGCCGGGCACCTCCTCGGAGGACCGCCTCAAACTCCGTTCATGCGGGGAGAGCGTCCCCCGGGAAGCCGTGGCACGGGTGAACCTCGCAGCGCATCATCCCGGCCCGCACGCAGGGGTCCTGGGCCATGATCTCCACGGCTTCCTCGGTCGGCACAGTCATGATCGCGACGCCGGCCACGGTGTCGGACGCGACCGGGCACAGGATCGCGATCACCCCGTCCGCGCGCAGCGACACCATGCGCCGCTGGTGTTCGAGTTCGACGGCGTCGGCGCCGTCCATGGTCCGTTTCGGCCCCCAGTGCAGGAGCGCCAGACTGTAGGGCTTCGCGGACGTGGCCAGAGCCCGAATCTGTTCGTCAGTCACGGTCGTGCTCATGATGCTTCCCTACTTCTCGATGCGCTCGGCCAAGGAGACGATGATTCCTTCGGGCCCGCGGACGTAGGCCATCCGCCACACGCCCTCGTATTCGCCGATGCCTCCCACCAGGCCGTAGCCGTTGACCGCGGCATGGTCGACCGCGGCGTGGAGGTCGTGCACCTCGAAGGCGACGTTGCGGAGGCCCAACTCGTTGGCCGGCGCGGCGGGGGAGCCCGGGAGGTGGTCCGGTCGCGTGAAGCTGGAGAGCTCCAGCGTCGTCCCTCCACCGGGCGGTCGCAGCATGACGATCTCGGTGCGGGCGTTGCTCATGCCGACCACCGTGTCCAGGAATTCGCCCTCGACAGCCATCTTCCGGTCGGCCTCCAGGCCGAGGCCGACGAAGAACGCCGTCGCGGCGTCGAGGTCGGCGACGGTGATGCCGACGTGGTCGAAGCGTTTGATGAACGTCATTGGCTTCCCTTCGAGGCTACTCAAGAGGTCCTGGCAGAGTCGTTCGCGGGCCTCGGCCATGCCGGACGAATGAGGACGCCCGCCGATCAGCCACTGACCGTGCGCAGAAAGTGATCGGCGTCTTCCGGTTCGCCCAGTCGGCCCACCTCCAGCCAGGAGCCGTCGGCGAAGGCGAGCCGGAAGGTGGCGTATCCGCGCGGCTGGCCCGCCTCACCCTCGATCCGCGCCTGATCGGGGGTGAACTCCGTGACGATCCGGAAATCGTCGGCCCTGGTCGGCGACAGCCGACGGCGAGGGGACGCGGCCACGCAGATGCGGTCGCGGGTCAGCAGGACCAGGCGCTTGGGGTTGGGCGAGTGTCCGTACCAACGCAGCAGCAGTTGGCCCGCGGTCAGGTTCCAGTCCCCGTCGAAGACCCCGTTGGCCGGGTCCTGCGCGCGGTCCCTCTCACGAGAGCGGCCACGGCCGGAACGCTGTGTGTCGCGTGGAGTCCGCGGCTGTCCGGGCTGACCGCCACGGCTCCGTCCCGACAGCAGGTGGTCGAGTTTGGTGCCGGCTTTGTCAATCAAGATCATCGGTACGACCACGAAGAAGAACACCACGGCCCCGACGTACAACAACCAGTGGTGGCGCGACTTCAGGCGTCCCTTGCCCGCGGCACGGTGAACGTCCTTGGGCGGTGCGGGGATGGGCTTGTGTATCTCACACCAGACCAGGGCCACGGGTTCCTCGCCCAGGATCTTCCGCGCCCGCCGCTGCACCTTGCGCTTCGCCATGCCGAAGATCCTAGTGCCGGCCTTCTGCCGGTGGGCGGCCGGCGGAAGTCGGTGGTCGGGGCCCCTGTCCCTCAGCGAGACCTGCGGACGCTCACCGCACAGGACAGGGCATGCTCATGTAGAGGGCGTGTTCTCCCGATGCGGGTGTGCCGTCGTAGAGCGTCGTGTCCAGGCCGCAGAAGGTGAATCCCATCCGCTGGTAGGCGTGGATCGCCGGAGCGTTGATGTTGGTGACTTCCAGCCAGATGTGCCCGGCACCGCATTCACCGGCGAACTCGACGGCGTGGCCGATCAGCGCGCGGCCGACGCCCCGGCCTCGATGCGTCGGAGCGACTTCGATGTCCTCGACGGCCAGCCGTCGGTTCCACGAGGCGTAGGAGACGCTGGTGAAGCCTGCCAGGCTGCCGTCGGTGCCGACGGCGACGAAGGTGCGGCTGTGCGGGTCTCCTTCGGCTACGGAGGTATGCGCGTCGTGGGTGTCCTCGGCGGGGAAGACCTTGTGGATGGGCGGGTGCACAGGGACTTCCTGGAGGGCGAACCCGTGTTCGGTGAGGGCCACTTGGAAGACGGTGCGGGTGGTGAAGGATCCGTCGAGCGCCTTGATGGCCTCGGTGTCATCAGGCCGGGCGGTCCGGAACTCGTAGTCCATGTCGTCGATGGCTGTCATGGTCGGACCGGACTCAGGCGGAGGCGCGGACGATGGTGCCCGCGATGAGCGTGGTCAGCATCTCCCGCAGGGCAGTCACGAAGTCCAGCTTGAACGCGGTGAGCGAGGGGTCGGCTTCGTAGGCGGCGAGCATCGCGGGGGAGGGCCGTGCGTGGGTCCACACGGCGCCGACCGCCATGATCATGGCTGCGGTCAACTGCGGTGCGCTGTCGCCCAGCTCGGGAAGGTGCTGCTGGGCCAACGCCGCGATGTCGGTGACGTTGGCGACGGCCGCGCGCTTGTAGCGGGCGGCCACCTGCGGGGACACGTTGTGCTCCAGTACGCCCGCCTGCGCGCTCAGCAGGTCGCACAGGACCCGGCGTTGGGCGAGCGAGTCCGCGACGACGGCGGCGAACTGCTCTGCACGCCGGCACACCGGAGCGTCCTGGTCGATGCCCGTGTGCATCAGGGCAGGCAAGTCGGCCACCCACTGACGCCAGGCACGGTCGAGCAGCTCCAGCAGGATCGCCTCACGCGATTCGAAGTAGCGCAGCACGTTGGACTTCGCCAGCCCGACGCGGCGGCTCAGCTCGTTGAGACTGATCTCGCCGATGGGCATCTCGTCGAGCATGGCGGCCGTGGTGTCGAGGATGGCCCGGCGCCGCACGGCACGCTGCTCCTCACTGCGCGCGCGCTGGAAGTTCGTCATGTCCCCAGATTACAGACGGCCGGTCTTTTGACATCAGACCGGCGGTCTCATACGTTTGGTCAAGCCGAACAGACCACCGGTCTGAAATGGGGGTGGGTGGGCCTTCGGTTCCGCACTGGGCCCCTTCAGTGGCGTGCGCCGCCCGGACCGTACGACCGAGCACGGAATCATCGAATCCAAGGAGCGTGACCACGGTGGACCACTGGACCCCCGACGACATCCCCGACCAGACCGGTCGCACAGCCCTGATCACCGGCGGGAACGGCGGGATCGGTTTCGAGACCGCCCGCGCGCTCGCCCGGCACGGGGCCCGCGTCATCCTGGCCGGCCGCAGCCAGGCCAAGCTGGACCGTGCCGCGGAGGCTGTGCGCGGCGCGACCCCCGAGGCCCGGACGGACACCCTCGTGCTCGACCTCTCCGACCTCTCCTCCGTGCGCGACGCGGCCACCCGGATCGCCGAGACCGAGACGGTCGACCTGCTCTTCAACAACGCCGGCGTGATGAACCTGCCCGAGCGGCGGACCACCGGCGACGGTCTCGAGATGACGGTCGGCACCAATCACCTCGGCCACTTCGCCTTCGACGCCCAGGTCTGGCCCGCCGTGCGCCGCTCGCCCGCACCGCGCGTGGTCACCGTCAGTGCCGTCGCGGCGCGGTGGCCCATGGGCAGGCTGGACGACTTGATGAGCGAGAAGAGCTACCGCGCCATGGGGGCCTACGCCAAGTCCAAGCGCGCCAACGTCGTCTACACCCTCGAACTCGCGCGCCGTACCGCGAGCAGTCCCGTCGAAGCACTCGTCGTCCACCCGGGGGCGGCGATGACCGGCCTGCAGCGGCACGGCACCGGCGCGCTGAGCCGCATGGTGACCCCGATCGCCGCACGCCTCTTCATGGGCTCGGCCGAGGGCGCCGCCTGGCCCTCCCTCTATGCGGCGACCAGCCCGCACGTCCGGTCGGGCTGGTTCGTCGGCCCCGCCGGACGCGACCAGACCTCCGGTGCCCCCAGGCCCGCCAAACTCCCCACGGGTGCCGACGACCCCGCGGAGGGCAGGCGGCTGTGGGCGACGAGCGAACAGCTCACCGGTGTCCCCTTCGACCTCGAAGCCGGGGCGGCCGTCTAGGGCCGGTCCGTCTTCGCACGGACGGGCGCGAGGAACCTGGTGCTCTTGTCCCGTCTTCAAGGGGGAGATCGGGCTGGGGCGCGTGCATCGTCTGCCACGGCAACGTCAGTTGCCTGCCGTGGGACATGTCAGTGGGCCCGGAGTCCGGTGACCCTCCAGCATCGGCTTCAGCCCTTCGTGGCCTCGCGACCCCGACCGCAAAGGGAAACCGGCTGGGCACCCGCCGGGGCGGTGTGTCAGACCACCGCGAGCCGGTCCACCAGCAACTCCACCCTCTGCGCGGCGTCCTCCGGCAGCAAGCGTCCCGCTCGGGTCAGAGTCGCAAGGCCGTGCAGGGACGCCCAGAACACCTCGGTGAACAGCCCCGGGTGGACACCCTCGCCGGCGACCTCGCCCAGGCTCTCCAGCAGTGCGGCGAAGGCGTCCTTGAGCGGCTCCGGGGTGTGCTCCTGTGCGTACGCCAGGCCGCCGTCGAGCTGGAACAAGGCGTCGTAGACCGCCGGGTTGAGTGCGGCGAAGTCGAGGTAGGCGCGGGCGAGCGCGGCGACCCGTTCGCGTGGGCCGTGCACTGCGGAGGTCGCCGAACGCACCGCCCCGGCCAGCTCGGCGGCGCCCTCCAGGGCGACGGCGCCGATGATCTCCCGCTTGCCGCGGAAGTGGCTGTAGAGGACCGGCTGGCTGTACTCGATGCGCTCGGCGAGCCGGCGGGTCGTGACCGCGTCCCAGCCCTGCTGCTCGGCGAGTTCGCGGGCTGTCGCCACGATGAGGCGCTCGCGCTCCGCCCGTTCGCGCTGCTTGCGTTCTTGTACTGACATGACCTCAATTCTAGCACCGCTAGACAATCGAGCGGCTACAGGTCTAGCGTTGCCTCATCATCTAGCGACGCTAGATCCAGGAGGGGTCATCATGCTCAACGCACTAGAGGTGTTCACCACCGTGATCGTCGGCCTGATGGTGGGGGTGGAGTTCTCCGTCGCCTTCGTCATGAACCGCATCTTCAGCGCCCTGCCCGAGGACAGTGACCAGCTCGCCCGTGCCCACGGGGGCCGGATGCTCGGCGCCCTCATGCCGTTCTGGTACATCGGCTCACTCGTCCTCAGCGTCGTCTGGGCCGTCGCCGGACGGGACCGCCCCGGCACCGGACTCGTCGTCATCGCCGCCGCGCTGCTGACAGGCAGCGTGATCATGTCGCTCCTGCTGCTCGTCCCGATCAACAACCGGGGCAAGACCTGGACCCCCGAGAACCGGCCCGCGGACTGGAAGGAGCAGATGAGCCGCTGGGACCGCTACCACTACGTGCGCGTCGCCGTCATCGTCGCCGCCTTCGTCTTCCTGGTCACCGCCCTCGTCTGAGGCCGGCACCCACAAGGAGCAGAACAATGTCGCTGAAGAAGATCAACACCGTCCTGGCCGTCGCCTTCGTCCTCTTCATCGTCTGGTTCGGGTCGGAGTTCGTCCTGCGCCCGGAGACGGTGGCGCCGGGCTTCGGCCTGCCGAGCTGGCCGTCCGGCGACGGCGGCGGCTTCCTGATCGTCAAGGGCACCCGCGACCTCGTCATGGCCCTGGTGCTGGGGGTGCTGCTGGTGGCAGGTCACCGCCGGGCGCTGGGCTGGGCCATGCTGGTGGAGGCCCTCGCGGCGTACGGGGACATGGCCAACGTGCTGGCCCACCACGGTTCCGTGGCCGCTGCGCTCGGCGTCCACGGCCTCACCGCGACACTGATGGTGACCAACGGCCTGCTGCTCCTGCGCGAGACCCGCAAGGCCACGACTGCTCCGCCCGCGCCCGCTGCGCGGCCCGCCTGACGCCATGGCGCGCCGACGTCGCCTCGTCCTGCGCGACCTGTCGCGTCTCGGAGGTGGTGCTACGTGTCGCGGGAGCAGCGGCCCGTCCGATTCGTCGCCGGTGGCCGGCACTGGAGGGGGAAGTCGGTCCGGCTCGTGCTCAGGTAGCGCCCGATGCAGGTGTTCGCCGTGTCACGCCCGTGTTCGGCGCAGAAGGCAAGCGCTGCCCGCCCGTTGGGGAAGGGGCCCGGAGCGTAGATCACCCAGAAGCCCGGGCGGAGGGAGGCGTACTCGTCGCTGCGGACGAAGGTCGCCTCGGGGACGGAGGCGCGGATGCGTCTGAGGCGCTGGTCGCGCGCCGCGCTGCCCGAGGAGACAGGTTCGGAGTAGAGCTGTGCGATCCAGCGGCCGGCGGTGGGTGGAGCGGAAGGCGACCTCGACGGCGCCGGAGCGGGGGAGACCTTCTCATGGGAGGACCCGGTGGGTGTCGCCGTCCGCTCAGTGGCGGGACTGGACAGCGTGCTGGAGACGGCCGGTGCTGACGAGGTGCTCGTCGTCGTACCGTCCCCTGCACCGATTGTCTTCGTGCCGTTGTCGGTTGTGCGCAGAGTGAGGACCAGCGCAAGCGCCGCGCAGACGGTCGCAAGGGCGGCTGCGGCGGCGATGATCGTGGTGCGGCGGCGCCGAGGAGCCTCGGATCCGGCGGTCTCCGGCAGGTCGGAGACCGCAGTCGGGGTTCGAGTCCCCGGTGTCACCGCCGCCGTCACCGTCGGCTGGGCCCAGTACGGGCTCGTGCCCGTTTCGACCTGGGCCAGCATGGCGTCCAGTTGTGCCGCGCCGGGCCGGGCCGAGGGATCGCGCACGAGGAGGGCGGCGAGGACGGGAGCGAGCGGACCCGAGCGGACGGGCGGGGGAACAGGGTCGTCGAGGACGGCTGCCAGTGTGGCGAGCGTGGATGCGCGGCGCAGCGGGCTGACGCCCTCGACACATACGTACAGGACGAGCCCCAGGGACCACAGGTCGGACTCCGGGTCGGCGTCGTGGCCGCGGATGCGCTCGGGGGCTATGTACTCGGGGGATCCGATGAGTTCGCCGGTGGCGGTCAGCGAGGTGGTGCCCTGCAAGGAGGCGATGCCGAAGTCGGTGAGGACGGCGGTGCCGTCGGGGCGCAGCAAGATGTTCGCCGGCTTGACGTCCCGATGCTGGATGCCGGCCGCATGCGCCACCTTCAGCCCGGAAAGCACCTGGCGGCCGATGCCCGCAGCATCTCGGGGGCTCAACGGGCCTGCGGCAAGACGCTCTTGGAGCGACGTGCCGGGCACCAGCTCCATCACGATCCACGGGTGCGGCGCAGCCTCGACGATCTGGTGGACAGTGACGACGTTGGGGTGGCTGAGCCGTGCCAAGGCCCGGGCCTCGCGCAGGACGCGCTCGCGTGTCGTGTCGGAGGCATCCATGTCCGGGCGTGCGGATTTGAGTGCCACGTCACGGTGCAGTGTGGTGTCGCGCGCTCGCCACACCATGCCCATTCCCCCACTGCCGAGCCGTTCGATCAGCTCGAAGCGGCCCTGAACGATGTCCCCCGGTGCGTCCATGTGATTCAGGTTAGGGGAAGAACCAGCAGCGGGAAGGGCGGGCCGGCGGGGTGGTGCTGGGTCCACCCCCGTGGGGGTGCTGGGCCGCTGGTGGGCCGAACGGGCCGTTCGTAGCGTTGTGTTCATGAAGGATGACACGAACGAAGAACGAAACGGATCCACCCGGCGGACGGCCCTGCGTGGACTGGGGCTCGCGGTGGGCGGCATGGCGCTGGCCACCGGGCTCGGAACCTCGCCGGCCGCGGCGGCCCCGCGTCGCGGGCCCGTGACTTACGTGCTGGTGCACGGTACCCACAGCGCGGGCGCGTTCTGGCTGCCGATCGCGCGGGAACTGGTGCTGCGCGGCCACCGCGTCGTCATGGTGGACCAGCCGCTGCACGGCGCGGAGGCCTTCGTGGCGGAGTCGTACCAGCGTCAGGACCTCGCAGCGATGGCGGTCGAACCCTCCCCGCTCAAGGGTCTCGGGCTGGACGACTACGAGGCGCGTGTGACGGGCATCGTGCGGCAGGCCGCGCGGAACGGTCCGGTGGTGCTGGTCGGGCACAGCCTGGGCGGCGTGTCGGTCAGCCGTGTCGCCGACGCCGTCCCGCACCTGCTTCACCACATCTGCTACATGGCGGCCTTCTGCCCCAGCCGCGTCCTGCCCACGGCGGACGCCTGCACGGCGGCACCCGAGAACGCGAACGCCGTCAGCCCGGTGGAGCTGACGGTGGGGGACCCGGACCGGCTCGGGGTGCTGCGGCTGAACTTCCGCACGGGAGTCAGCGGTGAGCTGGCCCTCCTGAAGGAGATGATCTGCGCGGACTACCCCGACGCCGACTTCCGCAGGATCCTGGCCGGCATGCAGACCGACGAGCCCGTCGCCGCGTACGCGGGCCGAGCGGTCGGCCGGCCCGGCACCTGGGGACGCGTTCCCCGCACGTACCTGCGCTTCGGCAGGGACCGTACGATCGCCACCGCGCTCCAGGACAGGATGATCGCGGAGGCCGACGCGTCCACCCCCGGCAACAGGTTCCGCGTGCACGACTTCCCGAGGGCGTCACACGTCGGCCCGCTGGACCCCACCCCGGTCGCGGACGTCCTGGACACGCTCGCGGGGCACCGCGGCCGGTGATCGACGTCCAGGGGGCGGTGCTGGAGGGCCGGTACGTTCCCGCGCACCGGCCCAGGCGTTGGAGCAGTCCCTTTCTGCGTAGCCTGAGGCCATGGACAGCACGTCGTCTGAGGCGATGAGAGGTATCCGGACGGTGTTTGAATCCGTGATCGCGGACGGATTGCGCCGGGAGTCGGTGGAGGGAGCGACGGACACGGAGATCGACACGGCACTGGCCGCCCAAGGCGTGGCCGGCGCGCCGTCGGCGGTGCGCGAGGTCCTGCGCCTCGTCGGAAGGTCTCCCGGACTGTGGCTGACGGGCAGCGGTTTCGGCGTGCGGGCGATGACCTCCGCCATGAAGGCGCACGCGCTCGCGACGCTGGACGCGTTGCCGAGCCACGGCCTCGACGACCCCCGCGCGGCTCTGGTGCTGGTGGAGCACCAGGCGTACGCCTACCACCTGATCGACGGTGCGGACCTCGGGAAGCCCGATCCGCCGGTCTGGCTCGTCACCGAAGGAGAGCCGGCGACCGCGGAACCCGCCTGGTCCAGCACCACTGCGTGGTTCCGCTGGGCGGCACCGGACATGTCGCGGTTCAGGGAAAGGCTGGAGATCCTCCGCGAGATGGGCGAGCGACGCCTGCCTGCCTGGGCCGGGGACATCCGTCTCTGATCGACGAATTCGACGGACGCGAGGTTGCGTCACCGGAGTCTGCTCACCGCAGGTACCGCAGGTACCGCAGGCTTACCGCGGGGTGGCGCAACATCGCGGGGGCCGTCGTGGACGGCCTTGGACAGTGCCGTCAAGCGGCCCGTGGCCAACATCCTTGTGACATAAGGGCGGTGGGCGCGCTGCCGGTCGCGCTCGACAGGCCGTGGCGAAGCAATGCCGTGGCGAAGCAGTACGGTGTATCGCCATGAGACGACGTATCGCCGTGGTCGGGAGCGGTCCCGCCGGCCTCACCTTCGCCCGTGTCCTGCACCGCCACGGCCACCCCGTCACCGTCTTCGAACGCGATCCCGCCCCTGACGCGCGCCCTCCCGGCGGCACGCTGGATCTGCACCAAGGGCTGGGCCAACTCGCGCTGGACAAGACGGGGCTGCTGGCGGAGTTCCAGGCGCTGTCCCGCCCCGAGGGCCAGGCCATGCGCATCCTGGACGTGCACGGGACCGTCCTGCGCGACTGGCGTCCCCGTCCTGACGACCGGGCCAATCCCGAGATCGACCGCGGACAACTCCGTGACCTGCTGCTCGGCCCCCTCGACGTCCAGTGGGGCCGGGGCGTGAGGCGGGTCGTGCCCGGGGCGGACGGCGTACGGGTTCACTTCGAGGACGGGCGGCAGGACACCTTCGACCTGGTGGTCGGAGCGGACGGCGCCTGGTCCCGGGTCCGCCCCGCGGTCTCGCCGGTGACGCCGCACTACACCGGCGTCACCTCGGTCGAGACCTCCCTCGACGCCGTCGACACCCGTCACCCGGGCCTCGCACGGTTGATCGGCGACGGTTCCGTCGCCGTGTACGGCGTGAACCGTGCTCTCGTCGCCCAGCGCAACAGCGGCGGCCACGTCAAGGTGTACGCCCAGTTCCGCGCACCACTGGACTGGCACACGGACCTGGACCTGGACCTGTCCGACGCCGAGGCAGTGCGCTCGGGCCTGCTGGACGTGTTCGACGGCTGGGACGCTCCGGTCCTCGAACTCCTCCGCCACGGCGACGCGTTCGTCCACCGCCCCCTCTACGTCCTGCCCGTGTCCCACACCTGGACCCATGTCCCCGGGGTGACGCTCCTGGGCGACGCCGCCCACCTGATGCCCCCACTGGGTGCGGGCGCGAACCTGGCCATGCTGGAAGGCGCCGAACTCGCCGAGTCCATCGCCACCGGCCCCGAAGACCTTGACGAGACCGTCCGAGCCTTCGAGGAACGGATGTGGGCACGGGCGGCCGGGTGGGCCGAGATCACGACGGCCGGCCTGGAACGCCTCGTCAGCCCGGACCCCGCCGAAGCCCTCGCGCTGTTCGACCAGGTGCAGTCGTCCTGACGTCCAGCGGCAGCACCGGAGGAGAGGGCGGCCCTTCATCCCGCGGCCACGCATTCGTCGCCGGACGGTCGCCGGGGTGACGCGCGCCCTCCGCCCGCGTTCTCGATCATGTGACGTCGTCCCCCTGGCGGGGCGGTCGCGACCCGGAGGCCGGATGCGCGCCGGTTCCGCCCGCTCCCTGACGAAGGAGACCGTCCGTGCACGTCTTCACAAGACACTGTTCCCGTGTCGTCGCGGTGGCAGCGACCCTGGTGTTCACCACCGCCGTCGCCCACGTTCCCTCGACGGAAGCCTCGGCACTCGCCGCGCTGCCCGAGGTCGTTCCCCGGGCCGAGACCGCCCCGCTGTTCGACGACGACGAGGGCGGGAACGCGAACGCCGACGACCCGGCGATCTGGCGCAACCCCGCCGATCCGGACGCCAGCCTCGTCATCGCGACGGCCAAGGAAGGGGGCCTGCGGGTCTACGACCTCGACGCCCGGCAGGTGCAGTCGGTCCCCGCACCGGCGGCACCGGGAGCGGACGACGCTCCCGGCCGCTTCAACAACGTCGACCTGGTGCACCGGACCTCCTTCGGCCCCGGCCGCCCGGACCTCGCGGTCGTCAGCGACCGCGGCAGCGACCGACTGCGCATCTACCGCGTCGACGGCGACCGGCCGGACGCGCCGCTCACCGATGTCACCGACCCCTCGGCGCCGTGGATCTTCTCCGGTTCGCAGGAAGAGGTCAACGACGAGCGCACCGCCTACGGCCTGGCCACGTACACCGACTCCTCGACCGGCAGGGCCTACGCGCTCGTCAGCCAGAACGCGACCACCCGCATCGCGCTCCTGGAGCTGACCGCGTCGCGCGGTGGCACGGTGTCCTACCGGAAGGTCCGCACCCTGGACCTGCCCGCCGCCTTCACGATGCCCGACGGCACGAAGTGGTCCCCCTGCGGTGACCCCGGGGAAGGCCCGCAGGTCGAGGGCATGGTCGTCGACCCGGAGACCGGCACGCTCTTCGCCGGGCAGGAGGACGTGGGCATCTGGCGCCTGCGGGCCGATCTCAAAGGCACCCCCGTCCTGCAGGACAAGGTCCGCGAGTACGGTGTGCCGGCCACGTACGACCAGGCGTCCGACGAGTGCGTGGCGGGTGACGACCCCGGCTTCGGAGGTGTCCGGGTGTCGGCGGACGTCGAGGGGCTGACCCTGGTGCGGCAGGACGACGGGGACGGTTACCTGCTCGCCTCCAGCCAGGGCGACGACACCTTCGTCGCCTACGACCGCGAACGGTCCGACGACTACGAGTACGAGGGCGGTTTCCGGGTGGGCGCCGCCTCCGAGTCGCTGGACGGTTCCGAGGAGTGCGACGGCGCGGACGCACTCGCCGAGCCGCTCGGCAGCAGGTACCCGAACGGTCTGCTCGTCGTCCAGGACGGCCACATGGCCCCGGAGGACGGCGACAGGGAGGCCACGGGCTTCAAGTTCGTCGACCTCGGGGACGTCCTGGAAGCCCTCGACGACTGACAGCCGCTGAGGCAGCCCGGGCTTTGCCGGGCCGCGCTCGTCGACCCGGTCGACCCGGTCGAGGAGCGCGGCCGAGCGGGCCTCGCGGCGGGGCGCCTGCGGGGCGGGCCGGGTTCACGCCGAGGCGCGACGTACCACCTGGTGCGTCAGCACGACCTCCCGCGCGGGCCCCTTGTCCCCGTCGAGCCGGTCGATGAGCAGCCGGGCCGCCGAACGGCCGATCTCCCTCGCGGGGTTGACGACCGTCGTGAGCGCGGGGGAGACCATCGCCGCCGCGTCGATGTCGTCGTAGCCGGTGACGGCCAGCCGCCCCGGCACGTCGACCCCCCGTTCACGCGCGACGTCCAGCGCCCCGATCGCGATGAGGTCGTTGGCGCACACCACCGCGTCCGGCGGCTCGCTGGCGTCGAGGAGGAGGGCCGCCCCGGCCCGCCCTCCCTCCCGCGTGAAGCCCGTCCACACGGTCAGGTCCTCCGGCACGGTCCGTCCCGCCTCGGCGAGCGCCTGCCGGTACCCCTCGTAACGCTCACCGCCCGGCTCGACGCCCGCCTCGCCGCCGATGAAGCCGATCCGGCGGTAGCCTCGCTCACCCGCGAGGTACCGGACCAGGTCCCGCATGCCCTCGGTCTCGGCGCCGCGCACCACATCGCCGGGACCGTCGGCGATCCGTGTGCCGAGGCGGACCAGGCGGGCCCCGGAACCGGCGATCAGGTCGAGGTCCGCGCGCTGGGCGCCGAAGCGCCCGAGCACGATCCCGTCGAGCCGCCGCGCGGTCAACTGGCGCAGCACGGCCGGGAGGCGCGGGCCGTCCGTCATGGGTGCCTCGCACACCACCGTCAGGAGGCCGCGGGCGTACGCGACGGCCTGGACGCCGGCGGCCAGCTCGGTGTTGAACGGGTTGGTGATGTCCGGGACGACGAGCCCGACGGTGTCGGTGCGCTGGGTGCGCAGGCCACGTGCCGAGGGGTCGGCCTGGTAACCGAGGCGGCGTACCGCGTCCTCGACCCGGGCACGGGTGGCCGCCGACACCGGGCGACGGCCACTGATGACATGGGACACCGTCGTCACGCTGACTCCGGCGGCGGCTGCCACGTCCACGATCTTGACGCGGCCCGAGCCGTGCACATTCGCCTCCCGGTCCTCGGTGGCGCCCGTGCGGCGCCGTGGTCGGTGTCACCCTACCCAGAACGCAAAACGTTTTGTATCGTGCTCGCCATCAAGGTGTCGCCCAGTTCCGTGCACCTGAGTCTGTCTGCTCTCTTCTTGTTCCCAGTCTTGCAAAACGATTTGGATGCGTGATGGCCATAACGTCCCTTCCCGGGGCTCCGCGCGGTGCAGAGTGGTCGCCATGAACCGCTCACCGGGCGCCGCGCGCCCCCTCGGCCGCAGAACCCTGCTCGCCGCGGCGCTCGCCGCCGTCCCCGGCGCGGCGCTGGCGGGATGCGCCTCCGACGCGTCCGGCGACCCCGGGCGGACCGTGCGGTTCCTCGGCCCCGAGACCCCGGAGACGTTCCGGCCGGTCATCCGGGGCTTCGAGAAGGCACACCCGGGGCTGCGGGTCGCGTACACGGCCGTGCCGCCCGCACAGCTCAACGACGTCCTCCAGCTGAGGCTGTCCGCGAAGGACTCGGCCATCGACGTGTACTGCGTCGACCAGCCGCGCGTCCCCGCCCTCAGCGCCCGCGGCTTCCTCACCGACCTGAACGACGTGGCCCGGCGGGCCCGCGCGGCCGTCACGAAGGAGCAGTACGAGATCAGCTCCTGGGACGGCACCCTGCGCTCGCTCCCGGTGTGGACCTCCACCCAGTACCTCTTCTACAACGCGGACCTGCTGAAGAAGGCAGGTGTCGGCGCCCCGTCCGCGGACCCCGCCGAACGCTGGACCTGGGAGAGGATCCTGGACGCCGGGCGCCGTGCCATGAAGCGGACGGGCTGCGAGTACGCCCTGGTCCTGGAGCAGACGGACGCGTACTACGGTCTGCAACCGCTGGTCGAGTCCCTCGGCGGCGGCTCCGGCATCACCGGCGAGGCCATGCTCTCGCCCGCCGTCACGACGGACGGCTGGGCGAAGGCGATGCGCTGGTACCACGACCTGTTCGCGGACGGCCTCTCGCCGCGCGGCGTCACCTCGTTCCAGCTTGCATCCTTCTTCACCACCGGCAAGGTGCCGTTCTTCGTCGGCGGCCCGTGGAACCTGGGCGCCTTCGCCGGACTCAAGGACTTCGCCTGGGGCACCGCGCCGCAGCCGTACTTCGACGGCGGCCGTCCGGTGACACCGACCGACTCCTGGTCCTGGGGCCTCAACCCGTACAGCCACCGCCGGGAAACGGGCCTGAAGTTCATGGAGTACGCCTCGCTGACCACCGGGGGCAGCCTCGCCACCGTCGCCGCGTCCCCGCTGATCCCGGCCCACCGCGCCGCCTTCGACGCCTACGCCGCGCGCCTGGACGAGCAGGCCACGAAGTCCACCGAGGGAGTCGCCACGATCATGCGGCACGAGCTGGAGCACACAGCCGTCAGCCGCCCGCGCTCCATCGGTTACACCCAGTTCGAGACCGTCCTGGCCTCCGCCTTCTCCGACATCCGCAACGGCTCGCCCGCCGAGCCCCGGCTCGCCAGGGCCTCGGACGAACTGGTGCGCACCTGGGAGCGACTGCGATGAAGAGCACCACCCGACCCCCCGACACCCCCGGACCCACCACCGGCCCGAAGCCCGTGATGCGGAGCCGCACCCGCTCCCGCTCCCAGGCCCGCACCGCGCTCGCCTTCCTGGCTCCGGCGCTGCTCGCGCTGCTCGTCCTGCGGCTGCTGCCCGCCGGACTCGCGGTCTTCGACAGCCTGCGCCACCACAGCCTCGTCGACGGCGTCACCCGCTTCGTCGGCCTCGACAACTACGGCGACCTCTTCGGCGACCCGCAGTTCTGGCAGAGCGTGCGCGTCACCCTGCTCTTCAGCGTGATCGTCAACCCGCTCCAGGTGCTGTGCGCGCTCGGCCTCGCCGTCCTGTTCAACCGGCGCTTCGCGGGCGTCCGTTTCTGGCGCTCACTCGTCTTCGCGCCCATCGCGGTGCCACCCGCCGTCTCCGCCGTGATCTTCGGCATCCTGTACCGCCCCGAAGGCCCGCTCAACGCGCTCCTCGGCGCCCTGGGTCTGCCCTCGCAACCGTTCCTCACCAGCCCGGCCCAGGCCCTGTACGCGCTGATCGTGCTGATGAGCTGGGTCGGCGTCGGTTACTGGATGACCTTCCTCATCGCGGGTCTCCAGGACATCCCGCAGGAGACGTACGACGCCGCCGCCATGGACGGCGCGAACGCGTGGCAGCGGTTCGTGCACGTCACGCTGCCCCTGCTGCGCCGACCGCTGGCCTTCGTCCTCGTCGCCGACACCGTCTCCAACTTCCTGGTGTTCGCGCCGGTCCAGCTACTCACCGGCGGCGGCCCCGAGGGCTCCACCAACCTGCTCATGTACGACGTCTTCCGCCGGGCCTACAGCGTCGGCGACATCCACTACGCCCAGGCGGAGGTGGTGCTGCTCGTCGCACTCACCCTGGCCGTCGTCGCCGTCCAGTACCGGCTGATGCAGGGCAAGGGGGAGGAGTAGCCATGACAACGCCGCACCGTTCCGCGGCCCCGGGCCGCCGCCGGCCGGCCCGGCACATGCCGGCGATCGCCGCCGTCGTGATCGGCGTGCTGTTCGCGCTGCCGCTGCTGTGGGTCCTCGCGGGCTCCCTCCGCCCCGGCTCCCGGGTCCTCGGAAGCCTCGACGAGCTGTCCTGGCGCTCCCTGGTCCCCACCGACGCGACGCTGCACAACTACGTCACCCTGTTCCAGGGCGAATTCGGGCGCGCCGTGCTCAACTCGGTGCTGGTCGCGGCCGTCACCGTCGCGCTCGGCCTGCTGGTCTCGGCGAGCGCCGCGTTCGGCCTGTCGGTCTTCGAGTTCCGGGGACGGGGACTCGTGTTCGCCGTGATCCTGCTCAGCTTCATGATCCCGTTCGACGCGATCGCGATCCCGCTGTCGTCCCTGTTCCGCGACTGGGACCTGCAAAACACGTACGCGGGCCTGATCCTGCCCGGCATCGGAAACGGCCTCGCCGTCTTCCTGCTGCGCCAGTTCTTCCTCGCCGTACCGAAGGAACTCGTCGAGGCCGCCCGCATCGACGGCCTGAGCTGGTGGGGCGTGTTCACGCGCATCCACCTGCCGCTGTCGCGGCCCGCCCTGATCGGCGCGGGCCTCACCCTCTTCACCTTCCAGTGGCAGTCGTACATGTGGCCCCTGCTGATCGGCACCGAACCGTCCAAGCAGCTCGGCCCCATCGCGCTCGGCACGCTCCAGGGCCAGATGGTCGTCGACTACGGGCAGGTCTTCGCGGCCGCCGTGGTCCTCACCGTCATCCCGCTGGTCGTCCTGCTGCGCCTGCAGCGCCACTTCACCCAGTCCATCGCGAGCAGCGGCCTCAAGTAACGGCCCCAGTAAGGACCCCACGCATGACCACCCCGCTCCACCACGTCCTCCTCGACACCGACCTCGGCAGCGACGTCGACGACGCCCTCGCGCTCGGCGTGCTGCTCGGCTCGCCCGCCGACGTCCGCGTCGAGGCCGTCACCACCGTCTACGGCGACACGCTGCTGCGTGCCCGCCTCACCCACCGCCTCGCCGCCCTGGCCGGGCACGAGCTGACCGTGGTGCCGGGCGCCGAGCACACCCTCTCGGGAAAGGAGGTGTGGTGGGCGGGACACGAGGGCCGGGCCTTCACGGACCTGGAGACGGAGCCCGTACGCGACGACGTGCCCGCCGACCGCTTCCTCGCCGAGGCCGTCCTCGGCCGCCCCGGCGAGCTCGACGTCATGGGCATCGCCCCGCAGGCCAACCTGGCCCGCGCGCTCGCCCACGCGCCGGACGTCGCCGCGGCCGTCCGGACGCTGTACCTCATGGGCGGCCACTTCGCACCGGACGCCGGGCCCGAGCACAACATCGTCAGTGACATCACCGCCGCCCGCGCCGTCTTCGCCGCCGGCATCCCCACCGTGATCACCGGCATCGAGACCACCCGCCGGGTCCGCATCGGCCGCGACGGCATCGAACGCATCCGTGCCGCCGGTCCCTTCGGTGCCGCTCTCGCCCGCGAGATCGACGCCTGGACCGGTTTCACCGGCGAAGGCTGGAGCGTCCCGCACGACCCGATCACCGCCCTGTCGATGCTCCGCCCCGACCTGTACGACACCGAACCCGGCACGGTCACCGTCGACGACGAGGGCGTCACCACCTTCCACCGCGACGGGTCGGGCCACGTCCGCCTCGTCGTCGACGCCGACCTGGACCAGGTGGCCGAGGAGATCGTCACCCGCATCGAGCGCGCGGGAACCGGGGCCACGGTCCGGTAGCAACACGCTCCCGGCCCGGCCCGGGAACGGTCGGATGCGGGGGAGCGGGCGCGGGGAGCGTCCCGCAGGCCGTACTCCACCGGCCGCCGGTACTCCGCCCGGGCGGGCAGGCACTCGTCATCAGGCGACGGTCAGGACGTCGGGTCGGCGTCCTGACCGTCTTGTGCTTCGTCCTCGGCGGTGTCGGGCTCGTCGACGCGCAGTCAATCAATCTGCTCTCCCCACAAGCGGGGATGGTCCCCCAATGGCACGGCAGAACTCGTGCCGACCCCGCGGGCTTCATCCCCCTGCCTCGGGGGCCCGCAGATCTTCTGGGCCCGGGCGCGTGCGAGGAGCCCTTCCGGTCACCGCTGTCCGGTTCGGGTCCGCCGCACGCTTCACGCGTGAGCGATGAGTTCGGGCAGCGGCTCGGGTCTGCCCTGGCATGACGCGAATCATCGCCGACATCTCGGTCTCCCTCGACGGCTTCGTCACCGGGCCCGACCCCGGCCCGGACAACGGTCTGGGTACCGGTGGCGAGGCCCTGCACAGGTGGGCGTTCTCCGCCGACCCCGCCGACCGCCGGGTCCTGCGCGAGGGGACCGCCCGCTCGGGCGCCGTCGTCCTCGGCCGCCGCCTCTTCGACGTCGTCGACGGGCCGAAGGGCTGGGACGACACGACGGGCTACGGCGCCGGCGAGGTCGGCAGACCCGCGTTCGTCGTCGTGACGAGCTCGACGCCCGAGTCGGTGCGGACAGCCGGCCTCGACTGGACGTTCGTCACGACCGGTCTGCACGACGCCGTCGCCGCCGCGCGGGAGCGGGCCGCGGCGGCGTCGTCGGACAGCGGCACGGACCTCGACGTCATCCTCATGGGTGGCGGCTCCACGATCGGCTCGGCGCTCGAGGCCGGGCTGGTCGACGCGCTGACGCTGCACCTCGCGCCCGTCTTGCTGGGCGCCGGGACACCACTGTTCCCCGGCGAAGCGCCGCGCACGCCGGTGCAGCGGAGCGTGATCCCGACATCGACCGCGACCCACCTGACCTACGACCTCTTCCGGTGAACCGATGACCACTGTCAATGTCAACGAGATCTCTCTGGGCATCGAGTCGTTCGGTGACGACAACGCGCCACTTCTCCTGCTCGCGGGCGGGACGACGATGCTCTCCTGGCCCGACGCGCTCTGTGAGCGCCTCGCCGCGGGCGGACGCCGCGTGGTGCGCTACGACCTGCGCGACAGCGGCGAGTCGTCGACGACGGATCCCCAGGCGCCCGCCTACACCCTGCGCGATCTCGCCGCCGACGCGGCGGCCCTCGCCGACGCGCTCGGCGGGGGACCCGAGCACCTCGCGGGGACCGGCGTCGGCGGGATGGTCGCCCAGGTGGCCGCGCTGGAGCATCCGGACGCGTTCTCGGCGCTCACCCTGGCCGGCACCCGCGCGGTTGCCCCTGGACCGCCCGACGAGGACCTCCCCGACCATGACGAGGCGACGATGAAGCGGCTGTTCGCGCTTCCGATGCCGGATTGGACCGACCGCGAGGCCGTCGCGGAGTTCGCCGCCGACAGCGCGGAGATCCTCGGCGACGACCCTGCCGCAGCGCGCGCCGTCGCCGCGCGTGTCTGGGACCGTACGCCCGGCACCGCGCCCCCGGTCCAGATGGCCAACCAGATGGGCATGGTGTTCTCCAGGCTCGACTGCACACCCCGCTGGCGCGAGCGCCTGCCCGGGATCGACGTCCCCACGCTCGTCGTCCACGGCCGCCGCGACCCGTTCTTCCCCGTCGGCAATGGCGAGGCGATCGCACGCGAGATCCCGGGGGCGCGGCTGCTCGTCCTTGAGGAGGCCGCCACCGCGATCCCCGAAGCGGCGGTCGGTGAGGTCGCCGAGGCGATGCTCGCACTCGGGTAGAGGACGGCAGGTGCTGCTCGCGGCTTCGGCCCCATGCGGCAGGGGCCGCGAGGGTCAGTTCGGCGGCGCCTCGTCCGGCAGGTGGGGCAGGTGGTCCGTGAGGTCGCCCGGTGCCCGGCCGTCGGCCCGTGCGCGGGCCCAGAACAGCAGGGCGACACCGAGCGCGCCGGGGTCGGGGTGACCGACGGCGCGCTCGCCGACGTAGGAGGCACGTCCGCGGCGGGCGCGCAGTGCGGCGGTGGACCGGGCGCCGTCGAGGGCGGCCACGGCCACGTCCCGGGTGTCGGCCCCCGACTGCAGGGCGTCCCGGGCGGGCACGAGGGCGTCGACCATCGTGCGGTCGCCCGGTTCGGCCTCGCCGACGCGCTGGATCGCCGCCAGGCCCTCGCGCACCCCGGTGAGCCACGCGTCCTCGCCCGGAGAGGCCGCGTGCGCCCGGGCCAGCTCCTGGAAGAGCAGGCCGATCAGGGGGCCGCTGGTGCCGCCGACCTCGTCGAGGAACACGGCGGCGGCCACGGTGTAGGGCGGCTCGTCCGGATGGGCGTCGAGGGCGCCGGTGACGCGGTCGAGCCCCTCGCAGAGGTTGTCGCCGAAGTCGCCGTCGCCGGAGAGCTGGTCCAGCGCGGTGAGCGTCTCGTAGGCGGTGTGTGCCGCGTCGGCGTAGGTGCGCAGCACGAGGCTCGGGTCGGTGGTCATCGGACGGCCTCCTGTGCGGGGAAGGCGACGGTGCGGGCGGGCGCGTGCCAGTGGGCGGCCCAGTCGTCGTGCAGGGCGGTCAGGGTGAGGGAGAAGCCGCTCATGTCGAGCGCGGGCACGTAGGAGCCGACCAGGCGGCCGGCCACGTCCAGGCCGCGTTCGCCCAGCAAGCGGGACACCCGGGCATGGACGGCGTACAGCTCCAGCAGTGTGGTGGCCCCGAGGCCGTTGACGAGCAGCAGGACGGACCGGGCCGCGGCGGGCAGCGCCTCGGCGACCTGGTGCGTCATGCGGTCGACGAGCTGCTCGAAGCCGGGATGCTCCACGGTGGTCGCGGCACGCTCGCCGTGGATGCCGACGCCGTACTCCAGCGTGCCCGCCGGCAGCGGGAACGCCTCCCCGCCCCGCGCGGGCGAGGTCTGAGCGCGCCCGGCCACGGCGACGCTGCGGGAGGCGGCGGCGATCCGGGCGCCCAGCTCGGCCAGTTCGTCGAGTCCGGCGCCGGAATCGGCGGCGCCGCCGAGGAGCTTCTCCACGATCACGGTGGCGCCGGTGCCGCGGCGGCCGGTGGCGGTCTCGTCGCTCTCGGTCGCGAGGTCGTCGTCGACCAGGACGCGGGCGACGGGGATGCCGAGGGCCCGCAGGCGTTCGGCGGCGATGCCGAAGTTGATGCGGTCGCCGGTGTAGTTCTTGACGATGTGCAGGACGCCCGCCGGGCCCGCGACGGCCTTGGACGCCTCGTAGATCTGCCGGTTGTGCGGGGAGGCGAAGACACGGCCGGGAGCGGCGGCGTCCAGCATCCCGGCGCCGACGAAACCGGTGTGCAGCGGCTCGTGGCCGGAGCCGCCGCCGGAGACGAGTCCGACACGCCGGGCGGGGTGCCGTTCCCGGGCGGTCACGTAGAGCGGGTCCTCGTGGAGGGTGAGCAGCCCCGGGTGGGCCAGGGCCAGGCCGCTGAGGGCCTCCTCGACGGGCTGTTCGGAGGGAAGGAACAGACGGTTCACGAGACCTGGGTCCTTTCGACGCGGTGGCTGGGGTCCGTTGCGGGAAGGGCGGGGCCGGGTGCCTCGCCCGCCCGCAGGCGGGTGGTGGCCAGACCGGAGAGGACGGCGACCCCGACGCAGTAGGCGATCAGCCACGACCAGTGGCCGCCGGCCACGGACAGCAGGGCGGTGCCGATGAGCGGGGAGAGCCCGCCGCCGAGGGTGGCGCCGATCTGCTGCGTGACGGACAGGCCGGTGTAGCGGACGTTGACCGGGTACAGGTTGGCGAACAGCGCGCCCTGCGCTCCGTACATGGCGGCGTGTCCGACGCCGAGTCCCAGGGTCATGCCGACGGTGTAGCCCCAGAACTGGCCCGTCTCGATCAGGAGGAAGAAGGGCAGGGCGAGGACGGCCTGGAAGGCCGCTCCGAAGATGTACACCCTGCGCCGGCCGACGCGGTCGGAGAGCGCGCCGAAATAGGGGAGCGTGAAGCATTCGACGGCGCAGGCGATGAGTACGGCGAGGAGGACGGGCCCCTTGGCGAGGTCGAGTTCGGTGGTGACATACGTGATGGCCACCACGTAGTAGATGTTGAACAGACCGCTCTCGGCGATCTTGGCCAGCACGGAGAAGACGACGGTGGCCGGCTGTCGGGTGAGGACCTGCTTCACCGGCAGGCTCTGCACCTCGCGGTCCTCGCGCATCTTCACGAACTCGGGGCTCTCGGTGACGTGCAGCCGCATCCAGATGCCGACGCCGACCAGGAGGATGCTGGCGAGGAACGGCAGGCGCCAGGCCCAGGAGTCGTAGGCGCCCGAGGGCAGCGCGGAGTCGAGGAGGGTGACCAGGCCCACCGGGATCAGGACACCGGCCGGGGTGCCGATGTGGACCAGTGAGGTGAAGAAGCCCTGGCGGGAGCGGGGGCTGTACTCCAGGGCCATCAGGACGCCGCCGCCGTACTCGCCGCCCATGCCGAGGCCCTGGACCAGCCGGATCAGGACCAGCAGGACCGGCGCCGCGACGCCGATGCTGTCGTAGGAGGGCAGCAGACCGATCGCGAAGGTGCCGATGCCCATCATGAGCATGGTGATGACCAGGACGTTCTTGCGGCCGAGGCGGTCGCCGAAGTGGCCGAAGAGGATGCCGCCCAGCGGCCGGGCGGCGTACCCGACGAAGTACGTGGCGAAGGCGGCGAGGGTACCCACCAGGGGCGAGGCGTCGGGGAAGAAGATCTTGTCGAAGACCAGTGCTGCGGTGGTCGCGTACAGCGTGAAGTCGTAGTACTCGACGGTGGTTCCCAGGGCGCTGGCCGTGACGACCTTGCGCAGGGAGGTCTCCCGGGAAGCGGGTGTAGCGGCCGGTTGGGGCATGCTCGCTCCATTGCGATGGCGGCTCGGACGACACGACGGGCCTCCCCTCAGTGTGGGGAGAGAGGCCGTGTCCGGAAAGCGGTGGTTCTGCTGAGGCAGGACCACGTGCTAGCATCTGATGCATCAGACATTACATCCGCACCTTGCTTGCGGCAATACCCCGGAGGCGCACGTGAAGGACGTCCAGCTCGGCGGGATGATTTCCACCGTTGTCACGCCGTTCGACGAGAACGACCAGGTCAACCTTGATCTGCTGCGCGGCGAGGTCAAGTTCCTCCTCGACCAGGGTGTGACCGCCATCTGCGCCTGCGGCAGCACCGGCGAGGGTCAGACGCTCTCCCTGGAGGAGAGCGCCGCCATCTGCGCCACCGTCGTCGAGGAGGTCGACGGTCGAGTTCCGGTCATCGGCGGCGTCATCCAGAATTCCACCGCTCAGGCGAAGCGCTACTCCCTCGCCCTGAAGGAAGCCGGCGTCGACGCACTCCAGGTCACCCCGGTGCACTACGTCTTCGCCCCCTCGCCCGAGGAGACCGTCGCCCACTACCGCGAGATCGGCGAGGCCACCGACCTGCCGATCGTGCTGTACAACGTGGTGCCCTGGGCGCTGGTCCCGGTGGACACCATCGAGCTGCTGCGCGACGTCCCGCAGGTCACCGCCGTCAAGCAGTCCGGCGGCGACATCCACCTCCTCGCCGACCTGCTGCACCGCATGCGCGACCGGTTCACCGTGCTCGCCGCCCTCGACGACCTGCACTACCCGGCGTTCGTCATGGGCGCCCACGGCGCCCTCGCCGCCATCCCCACCGTCACGCCGCGCCTCAGCGTCGAGCTGTGGGACGCCGTCCAGGCGGGCGACCACGCCAAGGCGCTGGAGCTGCACGAGCGGATCCTCACCGTCTGGCGGGCGATCGACGCCCCGAACCTGCCCGCCACCATCAAGGCCGCCCTGGAGCTCCAGGGCCGCTCGGCCGGTCTGCCGCGCCGCCCGTTCCGGCCCGCCACGGACGCCGAGCGCGCGCGCATCCGCACCGCCCTGGAAGCCGCTAGGCTGATCTGACCGATCCCATCTGATCGATCAGATGCTGTGTGCCACCGGCGCCGGTGCCGCGTCCCGGCCGGCGCCGGAGCGACTGTCGGAGCAAGCAACCGTTGGAGAAGAAGGGCGATCATGGCCACCCCCTCCGTCCGTAGCCGCAGCGGCGCCACGCCCCTGGTGGTGGAGTCGATCTCCGAGCAGCTCTACACGATCCTGTGCGAGCGGATCACGACCGGTGTGTACGCGCCCGGCTCCCGGATGGACCCCCAGGCCATCGCGAAGGAGTTCGGCGTCTCCCGCACCCCGGTCCGCGACACGCTCGTACGCCTGGAGCACGACCGCCTCGTGGAAACCCGCCCCCGCTCCGGCACCTTCGTCACCCGCCCCTCGCGCCAGGACGTCCACGAGGTGTGCCAGCTCCGCAAGGGCCTGGAGTGGCTGGCCACCGGCGTCGCCGCCCGGACGATGCCCCTGGAACAGATCACCGACCTGCGCGAAGAGGCCGTCGCCGCGCTGCGCGCCGCCGAGCGCGGGGACTACGAGCCGTTCTTCGCGAGCGACACCCGCATCCACCACGAGATCATCGCGCACACCGACAACAGCCGCCTGATCGCGGCCCGCGAGTCGGTCGAGCCGTTCGTCTACTGGCTGCGGGTCCTCGGCGCCACCGGCCCGCACCGCCTCGCGGGCTCCACCCGGCGCCACCTCGAAATCCTGGACGCCATGGCCGCCCGCGACATCGCGGCCGCCCAGGAGGCCGCCGCCGTCCACCTCGCCGAGGTCGAGGAATGGACGCTGGCCGACATGGCGTCCCACGACATCGTCACCTGACCCGACGACACACCGACATGCCGACGGGTCGGCGGTCGACGGACCGCCACGTCGACCCGTCGACCCGTCGACCGTTACGAGGTCCCTTCATGAGCACCACCCTGCCCTCAACCGCCCCGTCCCTGGACACGGTCCTGGCCCAGGCGTCCGCCGCCGCCGGCCCCGCCCGCACCGTGCCGCCCGCGGACCGCGCCCGCCTGCTGACCGCAGTCGCCGACGCGCTCGACGCCGCCGCAGACACCCTCGTCCCCGTCGCCCAACGGGAATCGCACCTGCCCGAGGCACGCCTCAGCGGTGAACTCGCCCGCACCACCTTCCAGTGCCGGCTCTTCGCCGAGCGCCTCGCCACCGGCGCCCTGGACGACGTCCGCGTCGACCACGCCGACCCGGACTGGCCGATGGGAGTCCGTCCCGACATCCGCCGCACCACCGTGCCGCTCGGCCCCGTCCTGGTCTTCGCCGCGAGCAACTTCCCCTTCGCCTTCAGTGTGCTGGGCGGCGACACCGTCAGCGCCCTCGCGGCCGGCTGCCCCGTCGTCGTCAAGGCCCACCCCGGCCACCCCGAACTCTCCCGGCTCACCGCGTCCGTCGCCACGGCGGCCCTGGACGCCGCCGGAGCACCTGCCCACCTGCTCCAGCTCGTCGAGGGCGAGCGCGAGGGCGCCGACGCCGTACGGGACCCCCGCATCAAGGCCGTCGGCTTCACCGGCTCCACGCGCGGCGGCCGGCACCTCTTCCAACTCGCCGCCGGGCGCCCCGACCCCATCCCGTTCTACGGCGAACTCGGTTCGACCAACCCGGTGGTCGTCACCCCGGCGGGCTGGTCCGACCGCGCCGAGGACATCGCCACCGGCTTCGCCGCCTCCTTCACTCTCGGATCCGGCCAGTTCTGCACCCAGCCCGGCGTCGTCTTCGTCCCCGACGCCGACGCCTTCCTCGCGGCCCTGCCGCCCCTGACGGCCGGCCCCATGCTCGGCGACCGCATCGCCGCGGCCTACGCGACCGCGCTCGACGACCTCGCCGCCCGCGACGGAGTGACCGTGGCCCGGCGCACCGGCCGGGGTGCGGACCTGCCGGAGATCGCGCTCCTGCGCACCACCACCGAGGCGGTCCGTGCGGACCCGTCGCTCATCTCCACGGAGGTCTTCGGCCCCGCCGCGCTCCTCGTGGAGTACGGCCGTCCGGAGGAGGTGGAGACGGTCCTCGCCGACTTCGGCGGTGCCCTGACCGGCACCGTCCAGGGCGGTCACGTACTCGACGAGGACGGCCGGCGCCTGCTCGACGTCCTGGCCGGGCACGTCGGACGCGTCATCTGGAACGAGTGGCCCACAGGAGTCACCGTCACCGACGCCCAGCACCACGGCGGTCCCTGGCCCGCGTCCACCGCCCCCACCACCACCTCGGTCGGCACGGCGGCGGTGAACCGCTTCCGCCGCCCGGTGGCCTACCAGAACGTCCCGCAGCAGGCCCTGCCGGCGGAGATCCGGGACCGGTAGGCCAGGGGGGCGGTGTCGCGGCTCGATGGTGGGCGCCGTGGCTGGGCGCGAAGACGCGGTGTCAGTACTGGTCGGTCTGTGCGGCGGCCTCCTCCAGGTCGGCGACGGTCCCCGACATGATCGTCCGTACGTGTCTGGTGATGTGCCGCACGGGCCAGTCCCACCACGCCACTGCGAGAAGCCGGGCGATGTCGTCGGCGTCGTAGCGGGTGCGGATGAGCCGGGCGGGGTTGCCACCGACGATCGCGTAGTCGGGGACGTCGCCGGTGACCACGGCGCCGGCGGCGACGACCGCGCCGTGACCGATGCGCGCACCGGGCATGACCGTGGCGCCGTGGCCGAACCACACGTCGTTGCCGACGACCGTGTCGCCCCGGCCGGGCAGGTCGGTGATCAGATCGAAGTGCTCCGTCCAGGAGCCCCCCATCGTGGGAAACGGGAACGTGGACGGGCCGTCCATGCGGTG
The DNA here is from genome assembly GCF_000721365.1 of Streptomyces sp. NRRL F-5650. Taxonomy (NCBI): domain Bacteria; kingdom Bacillati; phylum Actinomycetota; class Actinomycetes; order Kitasatosporales; family Streptomycetaceae; genus Streptomyces; species Streptomyces sp. NRRL F-5650. Next base: position 86,917 of record NZ_JOGV01000007.1, read on the forward strand.
GTTGGCACCGTTCATGATGAACCGGGTGCCCGTCCCCAACGCGCAGTACTTGCCGATGACCAGCCGCTCGGGACCGTAGTGGTAGAGAACATTGCGCGTCTCGAATGCGGTCGGGTCGTCCGGATCGTCGTAGTAGGTGAAGTCACCGACCTCGATCAACGGCGACGTCACCAGCGGCTTGAGCAGAACCACGCGCGGGTGCTCGGGCATCGGGTGGAGCACGGTGGGGTCGGCGGGGACGAGCTGCATCGCGGAGGCGGTTCCTCTCTGGCGGGACCTAGTGCGACGACTGTCGCGTTAAGATGCTGGCACGGCCCTGCCGCCTTGATCAACCGGATACTGATTGCCGATGACAGACCCACTGGACACGACGTCGGACCGCCGTCCGGGCGGTCGCACCGCCCGGATCCGCGCCCAGGTTCTGGATGCAGTACGAGCCGAACTCGCTGAACGCGGTCACGAAGGACTCACGATGGAGGGCGTCGCGACGCGGGCCGGGGTGCACCGGGCCACGGTCTACCGGCGGTGGCGCGACGTCGGCGGCCTCCTCGTCGACGTCATCGACGCCGCCGGGGAAGTCGACTGGCAGCCGCCGGACACCGGCTCCCTGCGCGGCGATCTGACAGCCCTCAATCGGGAGATCCAGGAATCGCTGGTCGTACAGCCGTCGCTCGCCCTCGCCCTGATGGCCGCCTCGTTCCACTCCGAACAGGCCTCGCGGGCCCAGACACGGCTGTGGGCGGACCGGTACGCCCAGTGCGAGATCCTCGTCGAGCACGCCGTCGAGCGAGGCGAACTCCCCGCGCAGCACACGGACGCGCGGAGCCTGTTGATCGCCGCCACGGCGCCGCTCTACCACCGGCTCGTGCTCCTGCGTGACACTCCGGACCCGGAACTCCCGGAACGGGCCGCGGAGGCGGCCGTCCTGGCCGCTGCCGCGGGCGCCTTCCGCGTCCGTCGGGAAGAGGGCGCGTAGCGGATCCCGGGGTGGAAGGCCGGACGACGACGGCCGGCCGGAGATCCGGCCCGCGTCCTACGGGGGCCGCATGGCCAAGAACGGGTGCCCCGGCTTATGCCCGCGGCGGTGACGTGAGTTGTCGGCAGATCATCCGGTGGGCAAGTCGTGCCGTCGCGAGCAGGTCCTCGCGAGGCGTGTCGCCGTTGGATCGCACCGACAAGCCGTGCCAGACGGATTGGACGAGCCCGGTCAGGGCTGCTGGGTCGGTGCCCGCGGCCAGTTGCCCGTCCCGGACCGCGCGTTCGATGCGCCCGAAGAGCGCCTGCTCGTTCGAGCGGTGCAGTTCGGCGATGTAGGCGCTGGTGTCGAGCGTGCTCGTGCTGTCGGTCATCACGGCGCTGCTGATGAGGCATCCGGGATGCGTGTCGCTCGGCTGGGTGAACTCGTGGACCGAGTCGAGGAGGACGCGTTCGACGACCGTCGGGATGTCCTTCTCGCCGACGGCTTGCTGGTAGATCTCGCGGTAGCGCTCGGCGTAGGTCCGCACCGCTTCCTCGAACAGCCCGGCCTTGCTGCCGAAGGCGGCATAGAGGCTGGAGGTGGAAAGCCCGAGGGCCGCGGTCAGGGCGCGGGTCGAGGTGCCGGAGTAGCCGCGTCGCCAGAAGAGGCGAGCCGCGTCAAGGACCGCACGGTCACGGTCGAAGGTGCGGGGGCGTCCACGGGTGCGTTCGGTCACCCTTGCATTGTAGATCGTTCGCTCCATAATGGTTTTATGGAGCGAACGATTCAGAAGAAGCTGCCGGTGGGCGGGGAGAGCTGGGTCACGGTCGATGTCTACGGCGAGCCGGGCGCCCCGGGCCTCGTCGTCGTCCCGGGCGTGATGAGTGACGCGCATTCATGGCGCCGTGTCGCGGGCGCCGTCGACGCCTGGCCCTCAGTGGTGGTCGTCAACCGTCGGGGGCGTGCTCCCTCGGGTCCGTTGACCGACTCGTACTCACTGCGGACCGAGGTCGAGGACCTCGGCGTGGTCCTCGACGAGTTCGACGGCACGAGGTCCCTCTTCGGCTGGAGCTACGGCGGCTTGATCACCTTGCTGGCCGCCAACGATCGCCCGGTTCCCCAGGTGATCGCCTACGAGCCGGTGATGCGGCCGTTCGGGAGCCATGCACTGCCGGACCTGAAGACGGCAGAGGGGGCCGCAGACTGGGATCGCTGCGTCGAGATCGTCAATCGGCAGATCTCCGGATTCTCCGCCGCGCATGTCGAGGACCTCCGGGCCGATCGTCGCGGTTGGGCGGTCCTGCGTCGCCTGAGCGGACCGCTGTACGCCGAACTCGGCGCCCTCAACACGGCGCCGCCGCCGGACGTGATGGCGCGACAGGCGGATCAGGTCGACCTGATCATCGGCCAGTGCAACCGCGGAACAGCCCCCTACGGAACGTCGTTCGACGACGTGCGGCAGCACATCGCTCACGCGGCAGTCCACGAGCTCCCCGGTCAGGGCCACTTGGCCCACCTTCAGGCGCCGGCAGAGCTTGGAGACCTGCTCAACAAGCTCGCCGCCGTCTGAGGGGCAAGGGGCACCCATGCCAACGCGCCCCCGCCGGCTCGGGCTGCGCGGACTGCGTCGCCCCGGGGCGTCAGCGCCCCGGGGCCCGGGAATCACCGCTGGGGCGGGACGAGCCGCTCCCGCAGTGTCGTGAGCTGGTGGGAGTGCTCGACGGCGCGTGTCTCGTCCAGGGTGGTCATGGCCAGCAGCAGGGCGTCGGCGACCAGGAGCCCGGTCAGGGACTCGTTGGTGTTGCCGGTGGGGGTGTGCGGCGCGGTGAGTACGGCGTCGACTCGGTCGCCGAAGGTCTCACCGAGCTCGTCGGTGATCAGGACGATGGCGGCTCCCACCGCTCGCGCCCGTTCCACCAGCACGGTCAGTTCGTGCAGGTGCCTGGCCGGCTGGAAGGCGACCACCGCGTCACCCCGCGACAGCGGCAGCAGATCGTCGGCGAAGGCGAACCCGGTGGCCCCGCTGAACCGGGAGCGGCGCCCCAGCCGGCCCAGGGACAGGGCGAGGTGGCGGGCCCCGAACTCGCACGCGGCGACGCCGTAGCAGAGGACCTCACGGGCCGAGGCCAGTGCTTCGACGGCCCGTTCGAAGGTCTTCGTGCCGGTCAGACGCCTGGCCTGCTCGATGCGCTCCTGCGCCTCGTCGAACACGTCGCCCCAGATGCTCTCCAGGTCCTGGCCCACGTGGGAGATGCGCTGCTTGAGCCGGACCTCGGGCGCCTGTGAGGCGGTGAAGTCCGCGGCCAGCTCCCTCTTGAGGGCCGGGAGCCCGGCGTACCCCAGGTGCTGCAGGGCGCGGACGACGGTGGCGTTGCTGGTGCCGCTGGCGGTGCCCAACTGCTGGGCACTGGCGAACATGATGTGCTCCGCGGGCGCACTCGCGAGGTACTGGGCGACGGTGCGCTCGGACGCGGAGAGTTCCTCCCACAGATCTCGGATCGCGGTCCGCAGGCGGGCCAGCCCGCCCGGACCCACACTGCCGGCTTCTGGAACATCCATTACGCCTCTTGACTTACTCGGTTTCCTGGTTACGCTCTGAGCAACTTGTTCCAATGATGTTCATCTTTGGAATGGATGTTACAGCACCGTTGCCTCCCGAGGAGTCCTGTCATGCCCCACGCCCTGCCGGTCATAGAGATCTCCGGAACACCGGCGGAACGCGGACGGCAGTACGGCGAAGCGGTGCGCTCCCGCATCGGGGAGGCCGTCGGTTACTACGCCGAAGCCTTCGGCGAGGCGTCCGGCCTGACCTGGGAGCAGGTCACGGCCCGCGCCCGGCTCTGGCTGGAGCCGGTGCGCGACCACGCCCCGGAACTGGTCGAGGAGATGCAGGGGATAGCCGACGGAGCGGGCGTGGGTCTGCTCGACGTACTGGCGCTCAACGCCCGCGGCGAGGTCATCTACGACTCCACCTTCAACCGGCTCTCCGAGGACGAGGAGGCCGCCGAGGGCTGCACCTCCTTCGCGGCCTACGGACCGGCGAGCGGCGACGGCCATGTGTGGGCCGGGCAGAACTGGGACTGGCGGGCCGCGGTGGCCGGCACCGTGGTGATGCTGCGCGTCGTCCAGCCCCCGAAGCCGACCCTCGTCATGCAGGTCGAGGCCGGTCAGATCGGCCGCCAGGGCGCGAACTCGGCCGGCATCGCGCTCAACGCCAACGGACTGGGCGGACGTTTCGACGACACCCTCGGTCTGCCGCAGACAGTGATCCGCCGCAGCGTGCTGGACCAGTCCAACATCAGCGACGCCCTGCGCGTGCTGAGCCGGACCCGTGCCCACATCGCCGGGAACGCGCTGCTCACCTGCCGGGAAGGCTTCGCCATCGACATGGAGACCACCCCGGCCGGACACCGCTGGATGTACCCCACCGACGGTCTGCTGGTGCACGGCAACCACTACCAGGCCGGCATCCCCGCCGCCCTCGCCGCCGACTACCGGCCGCTGGCCGCCGACTCCCTGGTCCGAGTGCCCCGCGCCGAACAGGGCCTGCGGCGGCTGCGCGACTCCACAGGCCCCGACGAGTCCCGCAAGACCATCCAGAGCGCCATGTCGGACCACCTCGGCTTCCCCGAGTCCCTGTGCACCCACCCCGACCCGCGCAGGTCTCCCGTACGGCAGTGGCAGACACTCGTCTCGTCCTGCGTCGACCTGACCTCCGGCGACTACCACGCCACCGCCGGCACCCCCTGCGACCGCGACTACCAGCACCTGCCCTGGAACCTCTACGACGGCCCCCACGCCCCCCGCTAGGCCGGCCGAAGGCCGCCAGGGACCCCGCCCCCACAGAAACGAGCAGTCTCCGCACCACCCTTCCCGCCCAGGAGCCACCGTATGAAGTTGAAGACCTCGATCGCCGCCCTCGGGCTGGCGGGCATGACGGTTCTCGCCACCGCCTGCAGCGGCGCCGACACCGGCCCGGCCGGGGGCACGGCCCGTGACGTGACCCAGTTGGAACTCACCCCGACCACGGCCGCGGCCAACGGTGCGGTGGACAGCGTCGACTGGCTGCTGGAGGACGAGCCGGACTCCCTGGACCTCGACACCCAGGGCGGCAGCGCGGGCCGCACCGTGCTCACCAACGTGTGCGAGCGCCTGTACCAGTTGCAGCCCGACATGACCGTGCGGCCGTGGCTCGTCGACAAGGCCGCCCGGCCGGACGCCAAGACCCTGGTCCTGACCGTGCGCGAGGGCGTCACCTTCCACGACGGCTCCGCCATGACCGTCGACGACGTGCTGTTCAGCCTGCGCCGGCACGCGGACCCGGACATGTCCGAGGCCGACGAGTTCGAGAACGTGACGTCGATGAAGAAGACCGGCGCCCACGAGATCACCGTCCGGTTCAAGGAGCCCGACGCCCTGTTCACCAAGGCGCTCGCCGGCGACGCCGGACTCGTCTACCAGCAGAAGCGAGTACAGGAACAGGGGGAGGACTTCGGCACGCCGGGCCAGGCCGACGCGTGCAGCGGACCCTACCGGCTCGCCTCCTGGAAGTCCGGCGACTCCGTCACCCTGGAGCGCTACGACGGCTACTGGGGCGACAAGCCACTGACCGGAAAGGTCGTCTTCCGCTGGGCCGAGGACAGCGCCATGGTCAACGCCCTGCGCACCGGGGCGGCCGACGGCGCCTACACCGACTCCGTCGGCACGGCCGCCGCGCTCGACGGCAAGAAGGGCATCGACCTGCACTTCGGACCCAGCACCGCGACCCTCGACCTCATCCCCACCGAGCGCGGCGGACTGGCCGACCCCGACATCCGCAAGGCCCTCTCCCTGAGCCTCGACCGCGCCGGCATCGCCAAGTCCGGCTACGGCGGCCTGGCCCAGCCGTGGGCCACTCCGGTCGGTTCCGGCGCCTGGGGCTACGAGAAGTCCGTGTTCACCGCCGCACAGGAGAAGCTGACCGGCGCCCCGGCCTCACCCACCGCCGCCGACATCGCCCAGGCCAAGGAACTCGTCCGGAAGGCCGAGCACAAGCCGGACGGGCCGGTCGTCATCGGCACCGACAGCACCCAGGGACGCCTCGTCATCGCCAACGGCGTACGCGCCGCGCTCCAGCAGATCGGCCTCAAGGCCCGGATCAAGACCGTGCCCTCCGCCGAGTACGGAGAGTTCTACGGTGACAAGGCCGCCCGCGCCGACATCGACGTCCTGGTCGCCGACTGGTACATCTCCAAGAGCGACCCCATCGGCTTCTACGACAACGGCGTGTCCGACGACTCCAACAACTGGGTCGGATTCCACAGCGCCGCCTACGACGCGAAGGTCGAACAGGCCAAGCGGACACTCGACGACGCAGAGCGCGCCGAACTGGTCGTGGACATCCAGCGTCGGTTCGCCGCCGCCGCCGTGTGGATCCCCGTGGCGCAGACTCCCACCGCCCTCGCCCTCAGCGACAAGCTCACCGGCCCGCCGGCCTCGATGGCGTACCTCTACCACCCGTGGGCCGCGTCGCTCGGTGCGAAGAAGGGCTGAGCTCATGGTCATCCGTATCGGCAGACGGCTCGCCGGCCTCCTCGCGACCCTCCTGGCGTCGTCGTTCGTCATCTTCGCCGCGATCTACGCCGCCCCCGGCGATCCCGCGGTCTTCCTGGCGGGCGGGCGCGACACCCTCACCCCCGAGCGCCTGGCCGCCGTACGCGAGCAGTACCACCTGGACGAGCCCCTGGTCGTCCAGTACGGACGCTGGCTGTGGGACTGCCTCCACCTGGACCTGGGACGCTCCTTCCAGTACGGCGACGAGGTCGCGGACCTGCTCGCCGCCCGTTTCCCCACCACCCTGGAGCTCGTCGCCTACGCCACCGTCCTCTTCGTGGTCCTGGGCGTGGGCGCCGGCGCGCTCGCCGCGCTCAACCGGGGCCGCTGGATCGACTCGGCCGTCGTGGGCGCCACCACCCTCGCCGCGTCCGTACCCTCCTTCGTCGGCGGCATCGCCCTGGTGGCGCTGTTCGGCGTGCAACTGGGCTGGTTCCCCGTCACCGGCAGCGGGGAAGGACTGGCCGGCACCCTGCACCACCTCACCCTGCCCGCCGTCGCCATGGCCCTGGGCGCGCTCGCCGTCGTCAGCCGGGTCACCCGGCAGGCCGTCGTCGACGCCGACGGAGCCGACCACGTCGCCGCGGCCCGTTCCTCGGGCCTGCCCGAGCGCGAGATCGTCCGACGCCACGTGCTGCGCAACGCCCTCGGCCCGATCGTCACCATGTGCGGTCTGGTCACCGCCGGCATGCTCGCCGGCACCGTGGCCATCGAGACCGTCTTCGGCCTCAGCGGCATCGGCTCCCTGCTCGTCGGCGCCATCAACAGCCACGACTTCCCCGTCGCCCAGGCAGTCCTCCTGCTCATGGTCACCTGCTACGTCGTGGTCACCACCCTCGTGGACCTCGCGCACCCGCTGCTCGACCCGCGCCTGAAGTCCGCAAGGAGCGCCGCATGACCGTCGTACCCGCAGACGCCCCCGCACCGGCCCGGACCGTACGGCGCGCCCGGCGCCCGGTCGCCGCGCTCGTCGCCACCGGCTTCCTCGCCCTGGTCGTGCTCGCCGCCGTGCTGGCCCCGCTGCTCGCGCCGTACGCCCCCGACGCCGTCGACCTGTCGTCCTCCCTGGTCGGCACCAGTGGCGAGCACCTGCTCGGCACCGACGCCTCCGGCCAGGACCTGCTGTCCCGCGTGCTGTACGGCGCGCGCACCAGTCTCGTCGCTCCCGTGCTGCTGCTGGCGCTCGCCGCCGTCATCGGCGTGAGCCTGGGCACCCTGGCCGCTTGGCGGGGCGGCTGGATCGACGCCTTCGTCTCCCGTCTGACCGACGTGATGTACGCCTTCCCCGGGCTGCTGTTCGTCGTCCTGATCATCGCCGTCTTCGGCACCGGCATGACCACCTCGGTGCTCGGCCTCGGCCTGGCCTTCGCGCCCACCATCGCCAAGTACACCCGCAGCGTGGCCCTGACCGAGCGCGCCAAGCCCTACATCGACGCCTACCGGGTGCAGGGCATGGGCGGCGCACGGATCTGCGTACGCCACCTCGTGCCCAACCTCGCCCGGTCGATCGCCGGATACCTGGTGGTCCTCTTCGGCGAGGCCCTGATGAGCCTGGCCACCCTCAGTTACCTCGGCTTCGGCACGCAGCCGCCCAGCTCCGACTGGGGACTGATGGTGCAGGAGGGGCAGTCGGCCATCGTGCAGGGCGCGTTGCTGCCCGCGCTGGTGCCCGGCACCGCCGTCGCCGCCGTCGTCGTGGCCTTCAACGTCGCCGGGGTGCACCTCGCCGACCGGCTCGGAACCAGGAGGTAGCCGCCCCGTGCTGCTCGACATCGACCGACTCACCGTCCACCTGCCCGGCGCCGCCCGGCCGCTCCTCGCCAACGTGTCCCTGCGGGTGGCCGCGGGCGAAGTCGTCGGCCTCGTCGGCGAGTCCGGCTCCGGCAAGTCCACCACCGCCAAGGCCGTGCTGCGCGTCCTGCCCGAGGACGCCGCGGCGCACGGGCGGGTGGCGGTCGCCGGAAACGACGTGCTGACCATGACCGACACCGCGCTGCGCGAGCACCGGGCCCGGCGCGTGGCGATGATCCACCAGAACCCGCGCTCGGCCCTCAACCCCGTCCACCGCGTCGGCGACTTCCTCGTCGAACGCCTCCTGCACATCGGCGGCCACGACCGCCGCACCGCCCGCGAACGAGCCGTCGAACTCCTCGACGACGTCGGCCTGAACGATCCGGCCCGCCGCCTGCGCCAGTACCCGCACGAGATGTCCGGCGGCATGCTCCAGCGCGTCGTGATCGCCGGCGCACTCGCCGCCGACCCCGACCTGATCCTGGCGGACGAGTCCACCAGCGCCCTGGACGTCACCACCCAGGCGGAGATCCTCGCCCTGCTGCGCGACCTGGGGCGACGGCGGGAGACGGGGATGCTGTTCATCACCCACGACCTGCACCTGGCCGCCGCCTACTGCGACCGCGTGTACGTCATGTACGCGGGCCGCATCGTGGAACACCGGCCCGGGAAGAGCCTGTTCGACCACGCCCGCCACCCCTACACCCGCGCGCTGCTCGACTGCTCGCCCGAACTCGGCGTGCCCCGCCCCCTGCGGCCCGTCCCCGGCCGGCCCCCGTCACTCGCCGACGCGTCCGAGGGCTGCCCGTTCGCCGCGCGGTGCCCCCAGGCCGAGTCCGCCTGTGAGTCGTGGACCCCGCAAACGACAGAACTCCCCGACGGCGGCGAGGCCGACTGCCGCCGGTTGCCCGAAGCAGCGGCGGCCACCGCCGGACCGACAGCGAGGAGCATCCCGTGACCGCCACGAAAGCCGTGCCCACGGCCCCGCCGCTGCTCGTCGCCGACGGGCTGCGCAAGACCTACCGTCTCCCCGGCGGAGACAGCCTCGTCGCCGCGAACGACGTGTCGTTCACCCTGCCGACGGGTGGGTCGGTCGGCATCGTCGGTGAGTCGGGCTCCGGCAAGACGACCGTCGCCCGCATGCTCGTCGGACTCGTCCGACCCGACGCGGGAACGGTCGGCGTCGACGGACGGGACCGGACGGCGGGCCGCCGCCGCGGTCGTGGCGAACGCCTCGCCCGGGCCCGGGAGATCCAGATGGTCTTCCAGGACCCGTACCTCTCACTCGACCCCCGGCTGACCGCACGCCAGTGCCTGTCCACCTCGCTGAGCCTGCACGGCGCCTGCGACGCGGACGCACGGATCGAGGAACTCCTGGACCGGGTCGGCCTGGGCTCCCGCGAGGCCGGTGCCCGCCCGCACGAGATGTCGGGCGGCCAACAGCAGCGGCTGGCCATCGCACGGGCCCTGGCGGTGAACCCGCGCGTCCTCGTCCTGGACGAAGCGGTGGCCGCACTGGACGTGTCCATCCAGTCGCAGATCCTGCGGCTGCTCGTCGACATCCGGCAGGACACCGGTCTGGCCCTCGTCTTCATCAGCCACGACCTCGCCGTGGTCCAGCACGTCACCGACGAGACGCTGGTGATGCGTCGCGGCTCCGTCGTCGAACAGGGCCCGACCGCGCGGCTGCTGACCGCACCCGAGAACGAGTACACCCGGTTGCTGCTGGCCTCGGTTCCCCGCCGCGGCTGGGACCCGGCAGCCGCGGTACGCACCCGCGGGGCCACCGCGCCGGAGGGGGCTCGCCACTGACGGGCCGGTGCGACCGAAGTCCCTTTCACTTATCAGCCGACGCGGCCGGGCCGGCTGGATAGTCCGGCAGGGCCACGGTGCTGCTGACTCTCTCGCCCAGCTTGAGCATGCCGTTCAGGAAGAGGGGACGGGAGAGCAGGGCGTTGCGGAGGCGGATGCCGACGGCGGTGGCGGGGGCGAGGAACTTCCCGGTGCGGTCGCCGCCTGTCTGGCAGCCCTTGGCGTATGTGCGGAGCCTGCTCTCGTAGCGGGCGAAGGCCGTCCGGTGCTCGCCCCGGGCTTGCGCCAGCTCGCCGGCCAGGACGTAGGCGGCGACCATCGCGGTTCCCGTACCCATGCCGCCGATGGTGGCCCCGCAGGCGGCATCGCCGACGAGGCACACCCGCCCCGTGGACCAGGTGTCCACGTCCGCCCGGCTGATCGAATCGAAGTACAGGTCGGGGGCCTGATCAAGAGAGGCCAGCAGGCGGGGCACCTCCCAGCCGAGGCCGGAGAAGGCATCGGCGATCAACTTCTTCTGCTGCTCGGGGTCGTGCCGGTCGTACGACAACACGGGCGAGGCGAAGACGAAGAACGCTCCCGCCCGTGCCGGGTCCCGGTGGTCGGCGCCGACGGAGGCGAGCCGCCCCGGTGCGTTGTAGCCGACTGAGCCCTTTGCCGGTCCCGGGTGGCTGTCGCTGGGCAGAGCCCACGTGGCGGCGTAGTAGCCGAGATGGCTGACGTAGTCCTGCTCCGGGCCGAAGGCGAGGCGGCGGACGTTGGAGTGCAGCCCGTCCGCCCCGATCACGAGGTCGAAGTCGCGTGAGGTGCCGCTCTGGAACTCGACCCGCACGCCGGACGCGGTCTCGGTCAGGCCGGTGATCGAGTCGCCGAAGACGTACTCGGTGTGGGGGGCGCTGCGCTCGTACAGCACCCGGGCCAGGTCTTCGCGGAGGACCTCTATCTCGCCGCCGGCGAACTCGGCGGGCAGATGCAGCAGTGTCCGACCGGCCTCGTCGACGAAGCGCATCGGGCTGCCGCTGGTCTGGATGCGGCGCAGCTCCGGCAGCAGGCCCATGCGATCCAGGACGGTCAGATGGGTCTTGCCGCGAAAGTCGACGGCGTGACCGCCCTTGCGCAGGGCCGGGGCGAGCTCGACGACGGTGGGGGTGAAACCGTGGCGCCCCAGCCAGTAGGCCAGCGCCGGGCCGGCGATGCTCGCGCCGGAGATGAGGACGTTCCTGTTCAAGGGATACCTCTCACTAAAACTGTGTCCGGTGGATACAGATGTTTACTGTGTACCATAGACGCAGTTGAATTGCTCCGACAAGGCAGGACCGGAGGGGACTTGAGCGACGAGCACGCCGAGACGGTGCGGCTGCTGTGGGGGCCGCACCCGAAGCCCGCGCGGGGCCCCAGGCCGACACTCGACTTGGCCCGCATCGCGCGGGCCGGCATCGATATCGCCGACTGCAGCGGGTTGGCCGAGGTCTCCATGCAGCGGGTCGCGGCGCAACTGGGCGTCACCAAGATGGCGCTGTACCGGTACGTGCCGGGCAAGGCCGAGTTGGTCGCGTTGATGGTCGACGGTGCGATCGGCCCCTACCCGGCGGCAGGAGAGGCGCGTGGTGGCTGGCGGGAGCAGATGGAGGACTGGGCCCGCCGGCTGCTCACTGTCTTTCGCCGACACCCCTGGGCGCTGGAAGCCGCCGTCGGACCGCGGATCATGGGGCCCGGGGAGCTGTCCTGGATGGAGCGTGCCGTCTCCGCGCTGGACGGAACGGGGCTGAGCGGTGCGGAGCGGATGGACACCGCAGTTCTGCTGACCGGTCACGTACGCGCCATGGCACAGCAAGCCCGCGCAGCGGGTCCCGCGGGCAACCCCGAGGCCCAGCTCGGGGGCATCCTCGGCAAGCTGATGCAGACACACGGCGAGCAATTTCCCGCGCTCACCGCGGCCCTTGCCTCGGCAGCCCGGTCCGAGGGGCAGGACCAGGCATGGGAGTTCGGCCTCCAGCGCATTCTGGACGGCTTGGCCGCACTGATCGACCAGCGCGCTCGATGACCGCTGTACCAGTCGAGTCGTAGGGCTCCTGCTCGTCGGCGAGCGGCTCCTGGTCGCCGACGAGCAGCTTCTTCGACCCGCCCCAGACGGCCTGCCGACCGCCTCGGGCAGCCTGGCTGCGCCCGGCGCCGGTCAGATCCTCACGCAGCGGGGGGAAGTCGACGTCGAGCGCCGGGCCGTAAGCCTCGGGCTGGGTGCCCAGCTCGTGCGTGGAGTACTCGCCGGGGATCGCGCGCCTCCAGCAGCCGCGGCAGCCCACTCTGCTCGATGAGCCCCATGCGGTCGCGGATCCCCGCCCTCGCGGATCGAGTGCGTTCACCTCGTTGCGGATCTTCGCGGGCCGGACGCCGGGTGGATCGCCGCTGCGCCGGTCCCGTCATGATCGTGACAGGTCAGGCGGGATCGCCCGGAGGCCCGCCCGGCCTTCCGGGGGACTGGGCGATCTCGCGTTCCGCGGCTTCGACCAGAGCCAGTACGGCATCCGCCGCGGCCACGGGATCGCGCCTCTCGACGGCCCGCACGACGGCTCGGTGACCCGGCAACGAGGCTTCCACCGCGCCGGGGGTCTGCGTGCTGACGAGGAAGCTGTGCTCCAGGGCGATCTCGACGGCGCGGCCCAGCGAGCCGAGGAGACGGTTGCCGCTGGCGTCGAGCAGGGCCCGGTGGAAGGCGATGTCGGCCTCGATGTACCCGTCGCGGTCGGGAGCCGCCGCCGCGGCCTCCATGGCCGCCAGGGACTCGCACAGGACTCGTACGTCGTCGGGGCCTGCCCGGTCGGCGGCGAGCCGGGCCGCCTCCGGCTCGACGATCCGGCGCAGTTCACCCGTGTCACGCAGAAGAGCCGTGGCGTCCCCGGCTTGTTTCCAGCGCAGTACGTCACGGTCCAGATGGTTCCAGTGCTCAGGCGGCAGCACGCGCGTGCCGGTGCGCGGGCGCACGCGCAGCATGCCCTTGGCGACCAGTGCCTTCACCGCCTCCCGCAATCCCCCTCGGCTGACGCCGATCTCCGCCGCGAGCGCGTCCTCGACCGGCAGCGGATCCCCCGGTTCCCACGTGCCGCCCACGATGCGCCGCCCGAGTTCGTCGACCACTCGCTGGTGCGCGGTCAGGAAATGCACCACGTCCTCCGCCCCCTGGACGCCATTCATCGAATCATTTAATGATTGAGTGACAGGGTACGGCCCGCGGGCCCCGCCCGAGTACGCCCCATCGCGAAGCGCACGACGCCGGAGCCACGGGAGTGCCACATGACGGACGGTCAGCAGACGAGTCGCCGCAGCCAGGCATGGTTCGGCGCACGGGGACGCAGCGGAATGGTGTACCGCTCCTGGATGCGCAACCAGGGCTTCGGGCACGAGGTGTTCGATGGGCGCCCCGTCATCGGCATCGCGACCAGCGCTTCCGAACTCGCCCCGTGCAATGCCCATCTGACCCGCGTCGCCGAAGCCGTCAAGCGCGGGGTGTGGCAGGCGGGGGGCCTGCCCCTGCAGTTCCCCACGATGGCCACCGGCGAGACCCTGATGCGTCCCACCGCCATGCTGTACCGCAACCTGATGGCCATGGAGGTCGAGGAACTCATCCGGGCCAACCCGCTCGACGGTGTCGTGCTGCTGTCCGGCTGCGACAAGACGACACCCGCCATGCTCATGGGAGCCGCCAGCGTCGACCTGCCCGCCGTCATGGTCACCGGCGGGCCGATGCTCAACGGCAAGTACCGGGGCGAGGACGTGGGATCCGGCACCCATGTGTGGAAGTTCGAGGAAGACCTGAAGACCGGCCGGATGACCGAGGAGGAGTGCTTCTTCGCCGAGGGCTGCATGGCCCGCTCCAACGGCCACTGCATGACGATGGGAACCGCCTCGACGATGGCCTGCGTGGCCGAGGCGCTGGGCATGCAGATGCCGGGCTCCGCGGCCTGGCCCGCTGTCGACTCCCGCCGGATGGAGACCGCGCAGGCGGCCGGCCGGCGCATCGTGGGGATGGTGGAGGAGGAGCTGCGCCCCTCGCGGATCCTCACCCGGGAGGCGTTCGAGAACGCCGTCCGGGTCAACGCGGCCATCGGCGGATCCACGAACGCGGTCATCCATCTGACCGCCCTCGCCGGCCGCGTAGGCGTCGAGTTGAACCTGTCGGACTTCGACGACCTGGCCCGCGCGGTGCCGACGCTGGTCAACCTGATGCCCAGCGGCACGTACCTCATGGAGGACTTCTGCTACGCGGGCGGCCTCCCGGCGGTCCTGGCCGAGCTGCTCGACGGGGAGCTGCTGCACGGCGACCAGATCACGGTCACCGGACGCACCGTCGCCGAGAACACCGAGCACGCCGAACGCCTCGACTCCGACGTCATCACCCGCCTCGACGCCCCCTTCCAGCCGGCCGGCAGCGGTATCGCCGTCCTGCGCGGCAACCTGTGTCCCGACGGGGCCGTGATCAAGCAGTCCGCCGCCTCGCCGCACCTGCTCACCCACCGCGGCCCCGCGCGCGTCTTCGACTCCCCGGAGGCCTACCACGAGGTGGCCGACGACCCGGAACTCGACATCGACGAGAACACCGTCATCGTCATCCGCAACGCCGGCCCCAGGGGCTACCCCGGCATGCCCGAGGTCTCCAACGTCCCGCTTCCCGCCAAGCTGCTGAAGGCCGGTGTCACCGACATGGTGCGCGTCTGCGACGGCCGGATGAGCGGCACCGGCTACGGGACGGTGGTCCTGCACGTGGCGCCGGAGGCAGCCGTCGGCGGACCCCTCGCCCTGGTCCGTGACAACGACCCCGTCGTCCTCGACGTCCCGAACCGCACCCTGCGCCTGGACGTCGACGACGCCGAACTAGCCCGGCGCCGGCAGACGTGGCGGGCACCCGCCGAGCGGCACGACAGCGGCTACACCTGGCTGTACACGCAGAACGTGGAACAGGCCGACCGGGGCGCCGACTTCGGATTCCTGCGCGGAAGCCGTGGACACGAGGTCCCCCGCGACTCCCACTGAGCCCGGGTCCCGGACCACCACCCCTCCCTCGAACCCAGGAGAGCATCGACCGTGGAAGCGGCAACAGCACGCCCCCGTCCGGTCCTCACCACCGGATCCGTTCTGCCGGAGGACACCGACCGCGCGGCCCTCGTCGCGCGCGTCCACGCCCCGGAGCACGACGGGCCGTGTGTGGCCGCGGTTCGCGGCGAGCGGGTCGTCGACCTGACGGGCGTCGTGCCCACCGTCTCCGACCTCATGGAACGCGACGACGCTGCGGCAGTCGTCCGCGAGGCCGGGGGAGGACAGGTCTGGAGCCTGGACGAACTCCTTGAGGCGCCCACCGGTCGCCGTGATGCGGCCCATCTGCTCGCCCCCGTCGACCTGCAGGTGATCAAGGCGGCCGGTGTCACCTTCGCCCGGAGCCTGCTGGAACGCGTCATCGAGGAGCGCACCGGCGGCGACCCGGCGCAGGCGGCACGGGTGCGGGCCCGCCTCGGGCAGGCGGTGGGCGGCGCGCTCGACGGCATCCGACCCGGATCACCCGAGGCGGACAGGGCCAGGGACCTGCTGGTCGCCGAGGGACTGTGGTCGCAGTACCTGGAGGTCGGCATCGGGCCGGACCCGGAGGTGTTCACCAAGGCGCCGGTACTGTCCGCGGTCGGCACCGGCGCCGACATCGGAGTCCTCGGCGCCTCGGTGTGGAACAACCCCGAACCCGAGGTCGTCCTCGTCGTGGATTCACGCGGCCGGGTGCGCGGTGCGACGCTCGGCAACGACGTCAACCTGCGTGACATCGAGGGACGCAGCGCCCTGCTGCTGTCCCGCGCGAAGGACAACAACGCCTCGTGCGCGATCGGCCCGTTCATCCGCCTGTTCGACGACGGCTTCGGCCTCGACACCGTACGCGGGCTGGACGTCGACCTGCGGATCGACGGCGCGGACGGCTACCTCCTGCACGGCAGCAGCTCCATGCGCGAGATCAGCCGCGACGTACAGGACCTGGTGGCCGCCACGTACGGTCCGCACCACCAGTACCCGGACGGCTTCGTGCTGTTCACCGGAACGCTGTTCGCCCCCACCGAGGACCGACGGGCACCCGGCGCCGGCTTCACCCACGAGTACGGCGACGTCGTCCGGATCTCCAGCCCGCGGCTCGGCGCTCTGGTCAACACCGTCGTCCCCAGCGAGCAGGCCGCGCCCTGGACGTTCGGCGTACGGGCGCTGACGCGCAACCTGGCCCGCCGCGGGGTTCTGTGAGGCAGGCCGGGACCCCCGGGCCGCCGGCCGGGCGCCCGCCGGCACCGCGACCGAACGCCGGGACGTCCCGGCTCACCCGGCTCACGCCCGGGCAGCCGGCGCCTGCTCGATCGCAGCACGCAGCCGCCGCGTGTGGTCGAGGCGGCGTGCGGCACCGGTCAGCGTGACCCTGGCCGTCAGGCGTGGATCGGCGCTGGAGGCGGCCAGCCTGAGCTCCAGTTCGCCGGGTTCGACCACGCGCCGGCCGTCGCGTCCGGTGAACGAGGCGAGGTCGGCCGGAACGGTGACCCGCAGACGCCGGGCCTCACCCGGCTCCAGGTCGACCCGGGCGTAGCCGACGAGGCGCTGCACCGGCTGGACGACGGAGGCGACCGGGTCGTGCAGATAGAGCTGGACGACCTCGGTTCCGGACCGCCCGCCGGTGTTGCGGACGGTGAGGCCGAGGGTGAACGCGCCGTCCGTCGGTGCCTCCCGGGCGTCCACGCTCAGGTCCGTCCAGTCGAACCGGGTGTAGGACAGGCCGTGGCCGAAGGAGAACGCCGGCGTCGGGTCGATGCTGGACACCTCGCCGAGGTGGGCGAGCCGCGCTCCGAGATAGGTGGCCGGCTGGGACCCCGGCCCGCGCGGCACGCTGACCGGGAGCCGTCCCGACGGGTTGACGCGGCCGCCGAGCACACCGGCGATCGCGCGAGTGCCCTCCTCACCGGGGAAGAACGACTGCACGATCGCCGCGGACTCCTCCACGGCTCGGCCGAGGGAGTACGGCCGTCCCGCGAGCAGCACGGTGACCAGGGGCGTCTCCACGTCGAGGAGGGTGTCGAGCAGTTGCTGCTGCGCCCCGGGCAGTGCCAGCGTCTCGACGTCGCAGCCTTCACCGCTGGTGCCCCGCCCGAAGAGCCCGGCGCGGTCGCCGAGCACCACCAGGGCGATGTCGGCCTCGCGTGCCACCCGGGCGGCCTCACCCAGGCCGGTGAGGTCCCCGTCGTCGACGCCGGTGCCGCGGGCGACCGTGATCTGGGCGTCGGGGAACTCGGCGGAGAGGGCGGCGCGCAGCGTGGGCAACTCGATGCCGTGCGGGGTCCCGGGGTGGCGGACGCCGATGTGCTGGGGGAAGGAGTAGCAGCCCAGTACGGCGACGGCCTCGTCGGCATTGGGGCCGACCAGCGCGATGCGGCGCGGCGCCGCGAGCGGCAGCATGCCGTCGTTGCTCAACAGCACGACGGCTTCCTCGGCGACCGTGCGGGCCAGCGCCCGGTTCTCCGGGCTGTCCAGGTCGATCCGGCCGCGCAGGGCGGAGGGTTCGTCGAGGGCGGCCCCTTCAAGCGCGGCAGGCAGCGGGTTCCAGTCCGGATCGAGCAGGCCGAGCCTCACCTTCTGGGTGAGTATCCGGCGACAGGCCCGGTCGACCAACGCCTCCGGGACACGCCCGTCGGCGACGGCCGCGGCAAGGGGCGCGCCGTACGTCTTGACGTTGGGCAGCTCGACGTCGACGCCCGCCCGCAGCGCCAGGCCGGCGGCGTCGGCCCAGTCGGCTGCGACGCCGTGCAGGGTCTTGAGGAAGGCGATGGCGAAGTAGTCGGCGACGACCGTGCCGTCGAAGCCCCAGGTGTCGCGCAGCAGCCCGGTGAGCAGTTCCTCGTCGGCGGCGGAGGGAACGCCGTCGGTGTCGGTGTAGGCGTTCATGACCGATCGCGCGCCGCCTTCACGGACCGCCATCTCGAAGGGGAACAGCAGGACGTCGGCGCGTTCACGCGGGCCCATGGACGCGGGGGCGAGGTTGCGCCCGGCGCGGGAGGCCGAGTAGCCGGCGAAGTGCTTGAGGGTGGCGACGATCCCGGCCGACTCGAGACCCTGCACGTACGCCGTTCCGATGGTGCCGACGAGGTACGGGTCCTCGCCGATGGTCTCCTCGACCCGGCCCCAGCGGGCGTCGCGTACGACGTCCAGTACGGGCGCGAGCCCCTGGTGGACGCCGACGGACCGCATGTCGCGGCCGATGGCGGCGGCCATGCGCCGCACCGCCTCGGGGTCGAAGGTGGCGCCCCACGACAACGGGACGGGGTAGGCCGTCGCACCCCAGGCGGCGAAGCCGGCCAGACACTCGTCGTGCGCGAGGGCGGGGATGCCGAACCGGTTGGTGCCGGCGATCCGGGCCTGGGTGCGGGCCAGGGACAGCGCGCCCAGGGCGGGGTCGACCGGGACCGTGCCGAAGGGCCGGGTCAACTGGCCCAGTCCGGTGGGCAGAAGCGCGTCGAGATCAACGGCCTCCTCCATGTCGTGCTAGTGGGGAGCCACTTCACCCCCCTGATCGGAGGCGCCCACCCAGACTCCGTACAACTGGGCGGTCTTCTCCTGGAGGGTCATCGCGTCGATCAGGGCGTCGACTCTCGCGGTGACGGAAACCGCGGTGTCGTTCCAGCGGGGGACTTTGGCGGTGTCGTCCATGGCCACGTTGGCGTTCACTTTCCCTCCCACGGCCCGCGGACCCTCGACCGGGCGCGACGGGCGGACGAGTAGACGGGCAGGACTCGGGGCGGAACGGGCCGGGGCCGGTTCCAACGTCGGAGTCGCTCAACGGCTGAACCCGGCGGTCAGTCCGCTCAGCAGTTGACGGCGGCCGAACGCGTACAGGATCAGGACGGGCAGTGTGGTGAGGACGACGGCGGCGAGAACCGCGGGGACATTGACCCCGTACTGGCCCTGGAAGGTCCACAGCGCGAGCGGCAGGGTCCGGCGCTCCGGACTCTGCGTGAGCACCAGCGGCAGCAGGAAGCCGTTCCAGATGGTCAGCGCGTTGAAGATGGTCACGGTGAGGATGGCGGGCCGGGTGAGTGGTGCCGCCAGACGCCACAGCGTCGTCCATTCGCCGGCGCCGTCGACCCGCATCGAGTCGAACAGCTCGTCGGGCACGTTCCGGATGAAGTTGGCGAGCACCAGCACCGACAGGGGGATGGCGAAGGCGATCGACGGGAGGATCAGCGCCAGCAGGGTGTCGTAGAGCCGCAGTTTGATGATGATCAGGTAGACCGGGATCACCGTCGCCTGCAACGGGATGGCCAGGCCCATGAGGAACAGCCCGTTCATGGCGCGCAGCACCCGCATGCGCCGGCCCCGCACGATCGCGTAGGCCGCCATGAAGGAGAACACGATGGCCGGCACCACGGCGCCCGCGGTGACCACGACGCTGTTCAGGAAGTAGCGGAGGAAGCCGGACTCGATGACCAGCCGGTAGTTGTCCAGTGTGGGGTCGCCCGAAGGCACCAGCGGATTGCTCGCGTAGTAGCGGCTCTGGGCCTTGAAACTGGTGATGAGGGTCCAGTACAGGGGGACGGCCACGACGACGAGCCACAGCCATCCGGCCAGGCCGCCGGCCCAGTTGCGTCGGCGTGCCGTCACTGCGGAGCGGCGTTGCCGCTCGCGCGGGACGGGGCTGCGGGGTCGTCGTGCGCGGGGCAGCGTGGTGGTCACGTCAGGCTCCATCGAGTTGGCTCGCACCGGCGTCGCGGCCACCCAGCCGGCGCAGCAGCAGGGCGAGGGCCAGCCCCACCAGAACGAGGACGACCGCGATGACGCTGGCCGGTCCCATCAGACTGGCCTGGAACCCCCGCTTGTACATGTCCAGTGCCAGGACCCGGGTGGCGTCGCCGGGACCGCCTTCGGTCAGGACGAAGATGAGGTCGAAGAAGGTCAGCGACCCGACCACCATCAGCGTGGAGGAGGTGATGATGGTGTATCTCAGCTGGGGCAGCGTGATGCTGAAGAACTGCCGGATCCGTCCGGCACCGTCCAACTGGGCTGCTTCGTAGAGGGATTCCGGGATCTGCTGGACACCGCCCTGGTAGATCAGGGAGTGGAACGGAACGAACTGCCAGGAGACGACGAAGACGACGATGCCGAAGGCGAGCCCGGGCCGCCCCAGCCAGTCCTGGCTGAGCAGGTGCAGCTTCAGCCCGGCCCCGAGGCCGAAGTTGGGGTCCAGCAGGGCCTTGTACGCGATGGCGATGGCCGCGGAGCTGAGCATCAGAGGGACGAAGTACACCACGCCGAGCACCGCACGGTAGCGCTGGCGGCCTGCCAGGAACGTCCCGAGCAGAATGCTCAGCGGCGTCTGAACGGCCCACGACACCGCCATCACCATGAAGGTCACCCAGAGGGCGTGCGGCAGCCCGGGGTCGGTGAGCACTTCGCGCCAACTGGTCAGCCCCGACCGGTGGATCGCGCCGATCCCGTCCCAGGTGGTGAAGCTCAGTGCGAAGACGCCGAGGAGCGGGACCACGGCGAAGCCGACGAAGACCACCAGGGCCGGTGTCGCCAGCCAGGGAAGGACGCTGCGCGGTCGGCGGCGAGGCGGATGACCGGTGAGCGCGCTCATGCGCCGGTGACCGCGTTGAGGTTGCCGGCGAACTGCTGCGGGGAGATGGAAAGCTGGAACAGTTTGACGATGTTGTCCAGCAGGGTCTCGGCGGCCGTCGGACCGAGCGCCTGGTCCCAGGACTGCACGAACGTCTTGGCCCTGCTGGCGATGCCGTAGTTGACCTGGAGGAAATCGGCACTCTTGGAGGCGGCCAGCAGCTTCTCCGTGCCCAGCCGGACCGGCACCGATCCGTTGTCGATCCACGCCTTCACCTCGGCGTCCTGGAGGACACCCGTCGCGAAGAACTCCTTCGCGATCTTCTTCTCCTCGTCGCCTGCCTTCGAGGAGATGGACAGGTACTGCGCGGGGTTGCCGACCGCGTTGTCCGGATCACCCTTGCCGCCTTCGACGGGCGGGAAGTTCATGTAGCCCAGTCCGCCGCCGGGGACGAAGTCCCCGCCGTCGGCCTGCTGGATGCCGTACGACCACGCACCGTGCAGCATCATCGCGGCCTTGCCGGTGTACAGCAGCGCCTGGTCGGCGTTGGAGTCCGCGGTGATGGAGGAGAAGCCCCTGACGAACCCGTCCGCCTTGACCAGCTCCTGCACCTTGGTCAGCGCGGTGATGGCGTCCGGGTTGGACCAGGCGTCCTTCTCGCCCTCGACGACGGCCTGGAAGACCTCGGGGCCGCCGATGCGGTCGAACAGGAACTCCAGCCACATCATGTTCGTCCACCGGGACTGGCCACCGAGGGAGAGCGGCGCTATGCCCTTCGCGTTGAACCTGGGCACCAGCGCCATGAGGTCGTCCCACGACTCCGGCGGCTCCACGCCGACCTGGTCGAAGACCTTCTTGTTGTAGTAGAGGATGATCGGCTGCACGGTCTCGCACGGCATCGCGTAGATCCTGCCGTCGACGGTCGCCGCGCCGAACGAGGACGGGAAGAGCCCCTTCTTGACGTCGGGGTGCTCGTCGAACCACGGGGTGAGGTCCTCGACCTGGCCCGCTTCCGCGTAGGTGCGCAGTGTCCCGCCGCCCCAGCCCCAGATGATGGTCGGTGCCTGTCCCGCACCGATGGCTGTCTTGATCTTCGTCTTGTACGCGTCGTTCTGGAACGTCGTGTCGTCGATCCGGCCGTCGGGATGGGCCTTGTTGAACGCGTCCACCGCGCCGGCTCGGACACCTTCCTGCGGCTGGCCATTCAGGTACCAGTATGTGGCCCCACCACCGCTCTTGCCGGGACCGGAGGAGCCGCAGCCCGCCAGTGCCGCGGAGACCGGCACCGTGGCGGCCAGGCCGAGGAGGGTACGTCGGGAGAGCGCCATGTCATTTCTCCGCACTCGAGAGCCACCGGCTTCTCGTGAGTCATGGTGAAAGGTTTTCGAAACAGCTTTCTCCGTGCTCTGTCCGTGCAAATTAGGTTTCGGGCTGATGGGCTGTCAAGAGCCGTGCCTGTTCCTTCCGGGATGCGTAAGTCCCCTGCGCCGTCCGGGTGTTGTGGTCGGCTGACGAGCCGCTGTCCGGCTCGAAACTGTTTCGAAAGCAGTCGGCTTAGGGTAGACGTGCAGGGCGGTGATCCGGACCTGAGTGCCGGCGGAGCTGGTCAGGTGGAGCTGGTCAGGTACTGCCGAGGCGTCACAGCGCCGCTTCCGGACCGGTGCAAACCCCGGGGCTCGTCGGCACCCCAGGGCGTCCGGGGGGCGGACGGGTGCGTGGCGGGGGTGCCGTACTGTTGACCGGCTCCACCCGCGTTGCCTGGCTCGACGGCAACTCGCCGCACCGGTGGACGTATACGGGAGGGAACCGATGCGACCGAGCGCGCGACGCACCACTTTGGCGGACATCGCCCAAGCGGCCGGGGTCTCCGTCGCGACCGTGTCCAAAGTGGTGAACGGTCGCGGTGACGTGTCACCGCAGACCCGCGCCCGGGTGCAGGAGTTGCTGCACCACCACGACTATCTCGCCCCCGTCTTCCGTCACACCGAGTCCGTCGAAAGCCCGACCATCGAGGTGCAGTTCAAGGGCGGCCTGAAGTCTTACGTCGCCGAGACCCTGGAGGGGATCGTCGACTCCGCCTCCGAACTCGGTGCGTCGGTGGTGATCAGCAAGGCGTCCCATGCCCCGCACTGGGCCCGGGACCTGGTCTCCGCCGGGCGTCGTGCCGTCATCGCGGTCACCAGCGTCTACACCGCGGCGCACCTGAACGAACTGGCCCGGTCCGGGCTGCCGTTGGTCGTGCTGGACCCCTTGCACCTGCCGGACAGCCGGGTGCACAGCGTCGGGGCCACCAACTTCGCCGGCGGCCTGGCCGCGACGCAGCACCTGCTCTCCCTGGGCCACCGCCGCGTGGCCTACCTCGGCGGACCCGCCATGGCCGTGTGCAACCAGGCACGCATGCACGGCTACCGCGCCGCCATGGAGGCGGGCGGGGCGGAGGTGCCCGAGGGCTACGTCCGGCCGGGGGAGTTCACCCACGAGACGGGACTGCTGGGTGCCGCTGCCCTGTTGGGCCTGCGGGAACCACCGACGGCGATCTTCGCAGGCAACGACGAGATCGCCGTCGGGGTCGTCGAGACCGCCCGGGGCCGGGGCCTGCGCGTCCCGGAAGACCTGAGCGTGGTCGGCTTCGACGACACGAGCCTCGCCCGGATGGCCTCACCGCCCCTCACCACAGTGCGCCAGCCACTGAGGGAGATGGGCGCTGCGGCCCTGCGTACCGCGCTCCGGCTCGCCAACGGCGAGAAGGTCGAGTCCCACCACATCGAGCTCGCCACCGAACTCGTGGTACGCGCCTCGACCGCACCGCCACGCGAAGACCCTCCCGAGCGCGGGTGAGCGCCGGGGAGGGACCGACAGCGGCCATGGGGGAGAGGTCTCGGTCGCACCCGCTCTTCACGCGCCGCCCCGAGCGGTACACCACGCGCCACGCGGACAAGTACGACGCCGCGTTGTCCTGCGCGGTCGGGCGGCCCCTGGTGCACGGCACCGTCGCACAGGTACGGTCCGTGGTCCAAACCGGGGGTGCGGGTGCTGTTCTCCAAGCCCGCGGGGGCGGCCCACGAATCACTTCCCCCCACGGCACGTGCCGGCCTCGGAACCGGGGGCCGCGCGGCGACCTGCAGCGACGTCCCGCGACGGTGAAGAGCCGGCCCCGCACGCGGCAGGCACCACGTAAAGAAGGCCAACAGCGGCTCACCAAAAGAAAGTTGTCATGCGGAGCGCCCCAGGAAGGCCCCGTAGAATCTGCCGCGGGCGTTCGTCGTCCCGTCCCTCATCCCCTCCGGTGCCGCGGCCCGGAGGAGGCGGCCCCTCCGGAACCACGAGTCCCGAGGCCGCGCGGAGGTGACACCGTGGACAACGAACAACCGGACTGGAACTTTTGGTGTTTCGTCACCGGTCTCCTGCAGTTGCTGCTCCAGGTGGTGACGAGCCGCTAGTCCGCAGTCCGGCGTCCGTCAAAGGAACCAGGACCGCCTCCTCGACCAGGGGGCGGTTCTGCGCCTGCGCCAACAGTCATGGTTGGGGCGTGGCCAGGATACCCACGGAACTCGCGCACCGCCGCGGCCGTGTCCCGGAGGCTCCCTCCGCTTGAGCGCAGTGCCGGGCCGACGGCCTCGGGGGCAGCGGAAGCGGTCGTCTGCGGGCCGGCGGCGGTGCCCGTCAGCGGCCGGGCACCGGGGGCTGCGCCGCCGACGACCGGAGCTGTTCGATCACGTCGTCCAGGTGCGCCGCGGCCGCCCGTGCCGCCGCCTCGGGGTCGCCGCCGGCCACCGCGTCGATGATCGCCAGGTGCTGAGGCAGGGACTGGGCGGGACGCCCGGGCCGCAGGGCCAGCCGGAACTGGAAGCGGACCATCGGCCCGTTCAGCCGCTCGAGCTGGCGGCGGGCGACCTCCTGCCCGCTGGCCTCGACCACCAGTTCGTGGAGGCGCTGGTTGAGGGCGGAGTACGCGTCCCAGGCGCCGTCGGCGACGGCCTGCCGCATGCCGGCGCCGATCCGCAGCAGTTCGGCGCGCTGCCCCTCGTCCGCCCGGGTGGCTGCCTTGCGCGCGCACAACTGCTCGAGCGCCGACCGGCACTCGGTGATCTGCACGGCCTCCTCGACGGACACCGCGCGGATCCGGGCGCCGCGGCGGGGGACGATCTCGACGATGTCCTCGGCCGCGAGGTCCTGCAGCGCCTCGCGGACGGCGCCGCGTGTGGTGCCGTAGGACTCCGCGAGGTCGAGTTCGACGAGCCGCTGTCCCGGCACCAGGTCCCCGGAGCGCAGGGCCTGCCTGATGGCGTTCGCCACATACTCGCGGCCGACAGCGCCCGTAAGCTTGTCCGTCACTCCGTCGACCTCTTCCTCGTCTTCCGTCATCCGTTCCCGGCGGCTCTCGCTGGAAGAACCCTAGTGCGCGGCGCGGAGACGACAGCACCCGGGATCCCAGCAGGTGAGCATTTTCGTCGAAACATCTTGTCAACAATCTTGTTGATGATTTAGCTTCTCGTGCACCGGCCCACGCCGCTCACCCAGACCGATCCAACGATGCTCACCCAGACCGATCCACAGCGAAGGAGCGACCATGCCCGCCGTCGCAGCCGCCCGGGCCCCCGAGGTCACCCGACGCGGCTCCCAGACCGCGATCCCCTGCCTGTTCATGCGAGGCGGCACGTCGCGCGGGCCCCTCTTCGACGCGCGGCTGCTGCCCGCCGACCCCGCCCGCCGGGACGCCGTCCTGCTGGCGGCGCTGGGCTCGCCCGACCCACGGCAGATCGACGGCATCGGCGGGGCACACCCCCTGACCAGCAAGACCGGTCTGGTGCGCCCGAGCACGCAGGCCGGGATCGACCTGGAGTGGACCTTCGCGCAGGTGCAGCCCGACGGGGACACCGTCGACACGTCGGCCAACTGCGGCAACATGCTCGCCGCCGTGCTGCCCTTCGCCGTCGAGACCGGCATGGTCGTACCGGCCGGGGACCGCACGACGGCACGGGTGCTGACCCGCAACACCGGCATGGTCGCCGAGATCACCGTCGCCACACCGGCCGGCCCGTCCGGGATCCGGCACGTCGCCTACGAAGGCGCCGCCCGCATCGACGGTGTCCCCGGCACCGCCGCCCCGGTCGAGATCGGCTTCGTGGACACCGCCGGTTCCGTCGCGGGCGCCCTGCTGCCCACCGGACACGTCCGCGACACCGTGGAAGCGCCGGGGCTCGGCCCCGTGGACGTCACCCTGATCGACAACGGCCAGCCGCTGGTGATCGTCGAGGCCGCCCGCCTGGGCGCGACCGGCTACGAGTCCCCGGACGACATCGACACCGACGAAGCGCTCAAGGCCCGCGTGGAGGCGCTGCGCCTGGTGTGCGCAAAGGCGATGGGCCTGGGCGACGTCGGCGAGCGCAACTACCCGAAGATGACCCTGGTCGCGCCGCCCCGCGACGGCGGCACCCTCAGCACCCGCAGCCTCATCCCCCGGGTCTGCCACCGGTCCATCGGCGTGCTGGCCGCCGTCACCGCCGCCACCGCCTGCGTCATCGAGGGGACGGTCGCCCGGGACGTGGCGGGCGGGGTGTCCGGCGCCGAGCCCACCGTCTCCGTCGAGCACCCGTCCGGTGAGTTCAGCGTCACGCTGGGCCTCGACCCCGCCGACCCGCAGCGGGTGACACGCTCGGCGCTGCTGCGCACCGCCCGGCTGCTCATGGCCGGCGACCTGCTCGTCCCCCGATCCGTCTGGGACCCCACTCCCACCTCTCAGGAGAAGCACGCGTGATCATCGACATCCACGGTCACTACACCACGGCCCCCGCCCCCCTCGGGCAGTGGCGTGACGCGCAGACGGCCGCGCTCACCGACCCGCTGCGGGCGCCGGATCCGGCGGGACCGGTGATCGGCGACGACGAGATCCGTGAGTCGATCGAGAGCAACCAACTGCGGCTGATGGACGAACGCGGCATCGACGTGACCGTCTTCTCCCCCCGGGCCTCGTTCATGGCGCACCACATCGGCGACTTCGCGACCTCCGCCGCCTGGGCGCGAATCTGCAACGACCTGTGCCACCGCGTGTCCGAGCTGTACCCGGACCGCTTCGTCCCCGGGGCGATGCTGCCGCAGTCCCCCGGCGCGGACCCGGCCACCGTGATCCCGGAGATCGAACGGGCGGTACTGGAGCTGGGCGCGGTCACCGTCAACCTCAACCCGGACCCGAGCGGGGGTCACTGGACCGCTCCCGCGCTGACCGACCGGTCCTGGTACCCGGTGTGGGAGAAGCTCGTCGAGCTGGACGTGCCGGCCATGGTGCACGTCTCCACCAGCTGCAACCCCGCCTTCCACACCACCGGGGCCCACTACCTCAACGCCGACACCACTGCGTTCATGCAGTTGCTGGAGGGCGACCTGTTCGCCGACTTCCCGAACCTGCGACTGGTGATCCCGCACGGCGGCGGCGCGGTCCCGTACCACTGGGGCCGGTTCCGGGGCCTGGCGCAGGCGCTCGGCCGTCCCGAGCCGGAGGAGTCGCTGCTGCGCAACGTCTTCTTCGACACCTGCGTCTACCACCAGCCCGGCATCGATCTGCTGTTGGAGGTGATACCCGTGAAGAACGTCCTCTTCGCCTCCGAGATGGTGGGCGCGGTGCGCGGCATCGACCCGCGCACCGGCCACCACTTCGACGACACCCGCCGCTACGTCGAGAAGGCGGGCCTCGCCCCCGAAGACCTCGCGGCCGTGCAGGAGCACAACGCCCGTCGGATCTACCCCCGCCTCGACGCCCGTCTGACCGCCCAGGGCCGCTGACCCGCCCGTCCCCGCGGGGCCGGAAGCCCTCTCGAAAGCAAGGAGCCGCACCATGCACCACCTCGGAGTCGTCCACCGGACCGTCGACCGTGCCGACCCGGCCGCCGTGGAGGCCCTGTCACGGTTCGGGGTCGCGACCGTGCACGAGGCGATGGGCCGCCTCGGCCTGATGCGCCCCTGCATACGGCCGGTGTACGAGGGCGCGAAGCTGTGCGGGACCGCGGTCACCGTGCTGCTCCAGCCCGGCGACAACTGGATGCTGCACGTCGCCGCCGAGCAGGTCCGCGACGGCGACGTGGTGGTCGCCGGCTGCACCACGGAGAGCGAGGACGGCTTCTTCGGTGAGCTGCTCGCCACCTCGCTGCGAGCCCGGGGCGCCCGGGGCCTGGTGATCGACGGGGGCTGCCGCGACGTGGACGACCTGCGCAGGATGGACTTCCCCGTCTTCTCCCGGGCCGTC
This sequence comes from Streptomyces sp. NRRL F-5650, assembly GCF_000721365.1. Classification (NCBI taxonomy): domain Bacteria; kingdom Bacillati; phylum Actinomycetota; class Actinomycetes; order Kitasatosporales; family Streptomycetaceae; genus Streptomyces; species Streptomyces sp. NRRL F-5650. The sequence continues at coordinate 114,928 of NZ_JOGV01000007.1, forward strand.
AACGCCAAGGGCACCGTCAAGGCCACCCTCGGTTCGGTGAACGTGCCCGTCGTCGTCGCCAACGCCCTGGTCAATCCAGGTGACGTGATCGTCGCCGACACCGACGGGGTGGTGGTCGTGCCCGCCGCCCGGGCCGCCGAGGTCGCCGAGGCGTCCGCGCGGCGCGAGGCGGCGGAAGAGGGCAAGCGTGAGCGGTTCCGCGCCGGCGAGCTGGGCCTCGACCTGTACGGGATGCGCGGCCCGCTGGCCGAGCTCGGCCTCACCTACGTCGACTGAGATCGAGGAGCACCTCCATGACCGACCGGAACCCCACGGTCACCCCCGGCTGGCTCGACTGGTACCGCGGCCCGGCCAGACCCGCCTTCGTCCTGCCGCCGGGAGCGGTCGACGCCCACTGCCACGTCTTCGGCCCCGCCGCCGAGTTCCCCTTCGCCCCCGAGCGGAAGTACACACCGGTCGACGCCTCCAAGCACGACCTGTTCGCACTGCGCGACCACCTGGGCGTCAGCCGCAACGTGATCGTGCAGGCCACCTGCCACGGCGCGGACAACAGCGCCCTGGTGGACGCCCTGCGAACGGCCGGCTCGCGCGCCCGGGGCGTGGCGACGGTCCGCCCCGACGTCACCGACGCCGAACTGCGGCGGTTGCACGACGCCGGGGTGCGCGGAGTGCGTTTCAACTTCGTCCGGCGCCTGGTGGACGCGGCTCCGCGGCAGGCCCTGGAGGCAGTGGCCCGCCGGGTGGCGCCGCTGGGCTGGCACGTCGTCCTCTACTTCGAGGCGGCGGACCTGCCGGACCTGGAATCGTTCTTCGCCTCCCTGCCGGTACCGCTGGTCATCGACCACATGGGCCGTCCCGACGTCACCCGCGGCGCGGACGGACCCGAGTTCGCGCGCTTCCTGCGGTTCGTGGAGGCGAACGACGTGTGGGTGAAGGTGTCCTGCCCCGAGCGGCTGACGGTCTCGGGACCGCCCGCGCTCGACGGGGAGCGGCACGCCTACCGGGACGTGGTGCCGTTCGCACGCAAGGTCGTCGAGGAGTTCACCGACCGGACGCTGTGGGGCACCGACTGGCCGCATCCCAACCTGAAGGACCACATGCCCGACGACGGCCTGCTCGTCGACCACATCCCGCACCTCGCGACCACCGCCGAGCGGCAGCGGGCGCTGCTGGTCGACAATCCCCTGCGTCTGTACTGGCCCGAAGAGACCCGCTGACGTCCCCCTCGGCCCGGTGAGACGGGTCCTCCCTTCCCTGGAGCGTGCAGTGCAGCACATCCGCACCACCAACGCGGCGAACCGGCTCGACCGGCTGCCGATCACCAAGTTCCATCGGCGGACCATCCTCGCGGTGGCCTTCGCGTACTTCTTCGAGTTCGCGGACATCAACACCTTCGCCATCACGGCGCCGGTGGTGCGCGAACAGTGGGGCGCCGACGTCGACCACGTCGCCTACGTCACCTCACTGTCCTTCGTGGGCATGTTCGTCGGCGCCGTCGTGGCCGGTGGACTGGCCGACCGACTGGGCCGCAAACGCACCCTGACCCTGACCACCCTCTGGTTCACGGTGTGGTCGTTCGCCTGCGTCTTCGCCTGGAACATCTGGTCCCTCGGACTGTTCCGCGTGCTGACGTCGGCGGGCCTGTCCGCGATGACCGTCGTCGCCGTCGTCTACATCAGCGAGCTGTTCCCCAGCGCCAGACGCGGGAAGTTCCAGGCGTACGCCATCGTCATCGGCATCTGCGGCACGCCCGTCACCAACCTCATCGCCTCCGCCGTGGTGCCGATGTCCGACTGGTCCTGGCGGCTGGTCTACCTGTGGGGTTCGCTGGGCGCGCTCTTCCTGTTCCTCGTGCGCCGCCTCGAGGAGTCTCCGCTGTGGCTGGAGACACGCGGCCGGCACGAGGAGGCGGAGGCGACGCTGGCCCGCATCGAGGCCCACGCGGTGGCCGAGCACGGCCCGCTGTCCGAGCCGCAGCGGCCCAAGCCCAAGGGCCCCGTGGCCAAGCCGGGCCTGGGCATGCTCAAGGACAAGAAGTTCCTGTACCCGACGATCCTGTTGTCGGTCCTGTGGATCACCCAGACCATCGGATTCTTCGGCTACTCGAGCTGGGCGCCGACCCTGCTGGCCGCCGAGGGCGTCAGCGTGGAGAACTCGATCTTCTACATCGCGCTGACGACGGTGGGCGCGCCGCTGGGCTCGTTCCTCGCGGCGCTGGTCACCGACCGCTTCGAGCGCAAGTGGTGCCTGGTGGTGTTCGGCCTGGTCATCGCCGCGTCCGGCCTGCTGTACGGGCTGACGTTCACCCCGGTACTGATCGTCGTCTTCGGCTTCCTGGTCAACCTGTTCGAGCGGGGCTACACCGCCCTGGCGTACGCGTACGCCCCCGAGCTGTACAGCACCGAGGGCCGCTCGCTGGGCACCAGCATCGCCTACGGTCTGGGACGGCTGTCGAACGCGGCGGGCCCGCTGCTGATCGCCGGTGTGTACAACGGCGTCGGCTACCAGGCGGTCTTCATGGTCATCGCGGGAACCTGGACGCTCGGCGCACTGGTCCTGGCGGTCTTCGGACCGGCGACCCGGCGGCGCCGGCTGGCGGCGGAGGCGGCCGCGCAGCCCCGGCCGCACTCCGTCACCGCCGCCCCCTGAGGGCGACCCACGCACGACGGGCGGGCCGGAACGAACGTCTCCGGCCCGCCCGTCGTGCGTGGGGTCCTCCACCCCGCCGGCAGCCGCCCGTCGGGCCGGTGCCGGGTCCCGGTCCCGGTCAGCTCGGGGCGTCGTGTCCGGACAGGGTGCCTTCGAGTACGTCGCGGAGTTGCGAGCGGGCGGTGATGCCCAGCCTGGGGAAGACCCGGTAGAGGTGGGAGCCGATCGTGCGCGGCGAGAGGAACAGTTTCTCCCCGATCTCGCGGTTCGTCAGCCCTCGGGCCGCGAGCTGGACGATCTGCTGCTGCTGAGGGCTGAGTTCGGTGAAGGCACTGGGCACGACGTCGGTCGCTTCGACGCCGGCGGCGCGCAGTTCTGCCTGTGCCCGCTGGGCCCACGGCCGCGCCCCGAGGCGCTGGAACGTTTCCAGCGCGGCGCTCAGCAGCGGGCGGGCCTCGGCGACACGGCGCCGGCGTCGGAGCCATTCCCCGTAGTCGAGCCGGGTCTGCGCCCGTTCGAACGGCCACTGCTCGCCCGCGGACCGCGCGAGCGCCGCCTGGAAGAACGGCTCCGCGTGCTCGGGATCCGCCAGCAGGGCGCGGCCCCGGTCGATCAGAGCGGCCACCCGCGCCGACATGCCCGTACCGAGACGCTTCGCCGACCGTTCCAGCAGATGTGCGGCATGCTCCCGCCGTCCTCTGCGGACGGCTGCCGCCGCGAGATCGGCCAGGACGGTGTAGGAGACGTGGTAGTGGACCGGATCGCCGTCGTCGGTGAACGCGGAGCGGAGCTGTGTGTACGCGGTCTCGTAGTCGCCCTCGGCCACGGCCGCCATCCCCAGGGCCCGACGTGCGAAGACGGCGACAGAGCGGCTCTCCAGCGGGTCGACGAGGGACAGGGCCCGCTCGGCGAGCCGGCGTGCGGCGGGCGCGTCGCCGAGCAGTGCGACCACCGTGGCGTCGAGTACCTGGGCACACGCCTCCGCATGGTCGAGCCCGGCCGACGACGCCATGGCCGCGATGCCGGCCGCCACCGAGCGGGCCTCGGCCCATCGGCCCTGCTCCAGACGGGCCCAGCCGGCCGCGCATCCCAGTCCGTCCGGGAGCGGGCCGTGCGCCTGCCACTGGGCGAAGGCCTCGTCGAAGGTCTGGGCGGCGAGGGTGGTCTGGTCGAGCAGCCAGGCGACGATGGCGAGCGCGGTCAGATGCTGGGCGTCGCCCTTGGCCCCGGCGATGAGCCCAGGCATCACCGGTGCGAGCTGTGCTCCCGCGCCACCGGGGTCGCAGACGGCCATGACCCAGGCGTGCAGCGCCGTTCCGGCGGCGTTGTCGGGCATGCCGGAGAGCAGGCTCTGGATCTGTCGCCGCTGGGACTCCTCGCCCGAGTAGTAGCGGACCACCGCTGCTGCGGCCAGCGCGTCGAGTACGAGGGGTGACCGGGTGTCCGCCGCCTCGTCGGCGACGCGCATGAGCAGGCTGAAGGCCGCTGTGTGATGGGGGCCGAGAGACATGAGCCGGCCGGTGGCCAGCGTGGCTCTGCCCCGCAGTGCCGGGTCGTCGGTGCACTCGCGGACTGCGGCGGCCAGGTGCTCCACCCAGCCGAGCTGGCCGGTGAAGACGGCGTTCGTGGCGGCTTCGGTGAGCAGACGCGCGCGGTCCTCGCGGTGCGGGCTGAGTTCCGCGGCGCGCTCCTGGGCCGCGGCGGCGGCCGCATAGCCACCTCGGCGCCGGGCCCGGTTGGCCGTCTGCTGCAGGGCGGCCGATACCTCCTGGTCGGGGCGTACCGTCGCGGCGGCCAGATGCCAGGCGCGGCGGTCGGGCTCCGTGCGCAGCAGTTCCGCGAGAGCCAGGTGGGCCCGGCGGCGTTCCTCGAAGGACGCGCCGTGGTAGACGGCGGCGCGGACGAGCGGGTGACGGAAGGCGATCCGGGTTCCGTCCTGGCGGACGAGACCGGCACGGTCGGCCGGCTCCCAAGCCTTGTCGTCCGCCTCGGGCAGCCCCACGGCGGCTGCCCGCGTGTCCGAGGTGTCGGCGGCCGCGAGGAGCAGCAGGACGCGACGGGTCGGTTCCGGCAGGTCGGCCGCGTGTCCTGCGAAGATCCGCTCCAGCCGGTCGGTTACCGGCAGCGGGCCCGACACGCTGCTGCCCAGGGGGTTGCGGATCGCGGTGGCGTGGGCGAGTTCCACCAGGGCCAGCGGGTTGCCGGCCGCTTCCTCGAGGATCCGCGCGCGGGTCCGGCCCGTGGGGGGTGTGGGCTGCCGGTCGAGCAGCCGGTTGGCTGCCGCACCGTCCAGCGGGCCGAGTTCGAGGCGCTCGTACCCGTCGTCGAAGCCGGGCAGTGCGGCCGCGGTGCGGACTCCGAGCAGCAGGGTGACGGGCTCGCTGTCCATGCGGCGTGCCACGAAGGAGAGCACGTCCAGGGTCGCGCGGTCGATCCACTGGGCGTCGTCGACCACGATCAGCAGCGGGTCGGTCTCCGCGAGGTCCGCCAACAAGGTCAGAACCGCCAGACCCACGAGCATCCCGTCGGGTGCCTCGGCACACTCGTCGAGGCCCAGGACCGCGCGGAGCGCGGAGCGCTGCCGCGACGGCAGCCCCGCCGCCCCGCCGAGAACCGGGCGCAGCATCTGGTGAAGACCCGCGAACCCGAGGTGCGCCTCGGACACGCTCCCCACCGCCCGCAGCACCCGGTCACCCGCACTTCGTGCGCGAGCGGCCGCGATGCCGAGGAGTGTGCTCTTTCCGGCGCCGGGGTCGCCCGTGAGGATCAACACGTCACTGCGGGTCCGATCGGCGCAGACCCGCCGGACTACTTCTGCGGTCTCGCTCTCCCTGCCCACCGGCGCCGGACCGGAATTGCGCTTCGAGTGCTGCTCCCCGCGAGCCCTTCCATCGTATTCCACGAGTGCTCCAGGGAATTGGGATACCGGAGATGCTAAGGGCTGTCCCGTGACAGGACAAGTGCGGGCGTCGTCGCCTGGTCAGGGGTGTACGCACAGGTGCAGTCATGTGACGGATACCGCACACACCGCGGCTGCTCGTACGGTTGAACAAAATCCGCCCAATTCCAAGGAAATGCAAAGCAATGCAAGGTAATGCCATGGAACAGATCGCCCTCGGCAATGTGTCAGTCGCCCGGGTGTGGGAATACTACGGTTCCGTCGAAATGACGCCCGACACCTTCTTCCCGGAAATTCCGAAGGGATTCTGGGAGGACGGTTCCGACTGGCTCGCCCCACATTTTCTGGATTCCGAGACCAACATGGTGAATTCGGCGATCCAGACCTGGCTGCTGCGCAGCGAGGGCAAGACGATCCTGGTCGACACCGGCGTGGGCAACCACAAGGACCGTCCCTACGCCCCGGTCTGGAACCGCCTGGAAACGGACTTCCTGGCCAACCTCGCCCGGGCCGGTGTCCAGCCGGAGGACGTGGACATCGTGATCAACACGCATCTGCACATCGACCACGTCGGCTGGAACACCTACCTGGACGGGCGGAATTGGGTGCCGACGTTCCCCAACGCCACCTACCTGATGCCGAAGGACGACTTCGACTTCTGGAACCCCGAGAACGGCCACCGGCCGCTGCTCGGCCGCGGCAACCAGAACGTCTTCGAGGACAGCGTGGCCCCCGTGCACCGGGCCGGCCTGACGCGGCTGTGGGAGAACAACCACCGGATCGACGCGAACCTGCGCCTGGACGCCGCTCCCGGGCACACCCCCGGCTCCTCCGTGCTGACCCTCACCTCCGGAACGGACCGCGCGGTGTTCGTCGGCGACATGCTGCACAGCCCGGCGCAGATCCTGCAGCCTGATGCCAACAGCTGCTTCTGCGAGAACCCCGCCGAAGCCCGTGCCACCCGCCGCAAGGTGCTGGGCTGGGCCGCCGACAACAACGCGCTCGTGATCCCGGCGCATCTGGGCGGCCACGGCGCCACCGAAGTCGTACGCGAGGGAAGCGCCTTCGCCGTGAGGGGCTGGGCGCCCTTCGCCCCGTACGCCGAGCAGGGCTGAAGCCCGCGGAAAGGCACCCGAGATGAACCACCACCCCGAACCCGTCGTGACCACCGCGCAGGGAGCCGTCCGCGGTCTGCGCCAGGAGGACGGCACCGCCGCCTTCCTGAACATCCCCTATGCCGCCCCGCCCCTGGGCGCCGGCCGGTTCGCGCCGCCCGAGCCGCACGAGCCGTGGGACGGCGTACGGGACGCCACCGTCCCCGGACCCAACGCGCCGCAGTCCGAGCGCAGGCTCGGCAGCATCGACATGGCCCCCTACTTCGGCACCGGCTGGAGCCGCGGCGAGGACTACCTCACCGTCAACGTCTGGACGCCCGCCGTCGCGCGGAGCGACCTGCCGGTCATGGTGTTCGTGCACGGCGGCGGCTTCGTCGCCGGATCGACGCGGTCCGCGATGTACGACGGTTCCGCCTTCGCCCGTGACGGCGTCGTCCTCGTCACGCTCAACTACCGGCTCGGCATCGCCGGATTCCTGGACCTGCCCGGCGCACCGGCCAACCGAGGTCTGCTCGACGTCGTCGCCGCGCTGCGCTGGGTGAGGCATAACATCGCCGGGTTCGGCGGCGACCCGGACAACGTGACGCTCTTCGGCCAGTCGGCCGGGGCCACCGTGGTCGGCGGCGTCCTCGCCACCGCGGAGGCCGCCGGCCTGTTCCGCCGGGCGATCGTGCAGAGCGGCAGCGGACTGGGCGCGTTCAGCACCGAGCAGGCCGCCCGCGTCACCGCCGCGGCAGCCGCGGCCCTGGGCGTAGCGCCGCACGTGGACGCCTTCGCGGAGATCTCCGACGAGCGCCTGGTGGCGGCCGCCTCCGAGCTCGCGGGCATCGACCTGCAGACCGCCACCCACCGCGACCCGCTGATCGGCCTGAGCCCCTTCGGTCTGGTCCTGGACACCCAGCCCGCCGAAGCCGTCGCCGCGGGCCTCGCCGCCGACATCGACCTGCTCATCGGCACCAACACCGAAGAGGGCAACCTCTACCTGGTCCCGGTGGGCAAGTACGCCGCCTCGACCGCGGCCGACGTCGACGACGCGGCGGCGCGCTCGCACCCGGACCCGGCGCGGCTCGTCGAGACCTACCGCAGGTCCCGCCCCGAGGCATCCTTCGCGGAACTGCGCTCGGCCATCATGGCCGACGCCCTGTTCGGCGCGGGTACCCGCGCTCTGGCCGGCGCCCATGCCGCCCATGCAGGGTCCGCCACCCACGCGTACGAGTTCGCCTGGCGCTCCCGGGCCCTGGACGGAGAACTCGGCGCCACCCACGCCGTCGAGCTGCCCTTCGTCTTCGACCTCGCGGACCGGCCCGAGCTGAGAGGCCCCGCCGCCCTGCTCGGCCCCGATGAGCCCCCGGCGGATCTCGCGGACCGCGTGCACGAGACCTGGATCCGGTTCGCCGCCACCGGTGACCCGGGCTGGGACCCCTACGACACCGACCGCAGGGCCACGATGCACATCGACGCCGAGTGGACCCAGATCGACGACCCCCGCAGCCAGGAAAGGCAGGCCTGGCACTGACACTCGTAGGCTCTCAGTCCTCACGGGTACCCGCCGTCGCACCGCAGCGGCTTGCTGCACGCCTCCGGCCCGGGTCCTCCGTCTCAACCAGCGGCGGGGGACCGGCCGATGCCCCATCGTGATGCGCGGGTGCACAACCCCGTGCCGGTGCCGGCTGTCTGTAGGACGCCGGAGGGATCAGCCTTCGGCGCCATCGCGTACGGAGAGTGGGGATCAGGTGGGGAAGCAGGTCTGGAGAGCCGTCGTGGCCGGTGGTGCGGCGGCGGCGTTCACGGCCCTGGCCGCGGTGCCGGCCGGGGCGGCCGAGGGCGGGGTCTCGTTCACCCGTGTCCAGGTGAACCGCGGCAAGCCGGTCGTCATCGGGGTGTCGAACGAGGTCGCGGTGCCCGCCTCCTTCCGGATGGCGACCACGCGCCAGTGGAAGTGGCCGGCGGTGTTCCTGTACCGCGGTGGTGCGGCGGGTGAGCGGCTGTGGCACGCCATCGAAACGAGCGACTGCGTCAAGGTGGGCTCGGGAGTCTGCGACTTCAACGAGACGATGTACTTCGACCCCAGCGAGTGGGCGATGCGCAACAGCGAGGCCGGGGCCTGGAAGGTCGGGGCCGAGGTGTTCTTCAAGGGCGGTGGCGGCGACACCGACGACGAGGGTCTGACGGTGTACGTCAAGCGCAACTCCCACCTGACCGTCGACGCCTCGCCCGAACCGGTGTCCAAGGGACGGACCGTCACCGTCACCGGGAAGGTCACGCGCGCCAACTGGGAGACCAGGAAGTACGCAGCCTACGGAGGCCGCCTGGTGAGCCTTCAGTTCAAGCCTGCCGGCAGCGCCTCCTACACCACGGTGAAGAAGGTGTACGCGAACGGTTCGGGCGTTGTCCGGACGACCGTGAAGGCGTCCAAGACGGGTATGTGGCGCTGGGTGTACTACGGCAACACCACCACCGGGCCGTCGACGTCGCCCGGGGACAACGTCGTGGTGAAGTGATGTCCGCGGTGCTGCCGCGGTCGCCGGGAGGCTGACGGGGGCAGCACCGGCGGCACCGGCTGCGACGGTCAAGGCGTCGGGTCCGCCACGTTTCCGGGGCCCGACGCCTTGCGTTCCCGCACGGCGACCACATGGTCCCTGGTCGCCTTCCGAGCGTGTGAGCACACCTCACGCACCAGTGGATCCGTCGATCTGCTCACGGATGAGGTCGGCATGGCCGTTGTGACGTGCGTATTCCTCGATCATGTGCACCATGATCCAGCGCAGGGAGACTCGCTGGTCGCCGACGTGACCTGCTTCCTGTTCGGACAGGCGGCCGGAGTCGTCCAGTCCTGCGTCGGCGATCAGCTCACGGCCGCGGGAGACCTCGGCCTGCCAGGCGGTCGCCGCCTCGTCGATCCCGCGTTCGGGCTGGAGGGCGAAGCCGTCGCGGTTGCTCTCCCCAAAGACCGGTGGCACGACCTGACCTGCGAACACGCGCTGGAACCAGTTGCGTTCCACCTCGGCCATGTGCTGCACGAGGCCGAGCAGTGTCATCGACGACGGCGAGGCCGGAGCAAGCCGTACTCGGTCATCTCCGAGGCCCGAGTACTTCAGGGCGAGAGTCGCGCGATGGAAGTCCAGCCAAGCTTCCAGCATGGTCCGCTCGTCGGCCTGCGCGGGAGGAATCGGCCGCCCGTCCGGTGTCGTATGCATGAGTACACCCTGGCAGCAGCAGCCGTTCCTCACACGACCCGTTGCGCTTCTGCCGCAGGGGGCGGCCCGATGGGGACGTCGCACTCGAAGGAAGGTCGATCCCGTACCGCCGCGATCCGCCGCGGCCACCGCGGTGGGATGCGGCGGTGGGCTCTGCGGTGCACATGCATGCCACCCGGCGGACAGTGCGGAGGGCCCTGGATGGCCAGTGCCGGGCGCCCCGCTACAACTACAACGGGCCCGGCACGGTGCCGGGCCCGTTGTCATGCCGTGCTGCGACATCCGGCGAGGAGGAGGGCGACCATGCGCTTGGCGTCGGCCTGATCGTAGTCGGGGCCGGTGATGCAGAGGTTTCCGATGGCGCGCATGAGCCTGTAGGCGGTGATGCCGGGGCGGATCTCGTCGGCGGCGGCGCAGGCCTCCAGCAGCGTCGCGCAGGCCGGGACCAGGGTGTCGAGCATGAGGGCGTGGAGGTTCTCCAGACCTGCGTCTCCGGACCCCAGTGCCGCGCCGAGGCCGTGCTTGGTCACCAGGAACTCCACGAACGCGTCTGTCCACAGGGTCAGCGCGGTGAATGGCGAGGCGGACTCCTCGAGGAGCCGGGGGGCGAGAGCGGCGCAGGCGTCGATCTGGTGCCGATAGACGGCGGTGACGAGGTCTGCGCGGGTCGGGAAGTTCCGGTAGACCGTGCCGACACCGACGCCGGCGCGTTCGGCGATGTCACGGACGGGCGCCTGGACGCCCTGCTCGACGAAGACCGCCGCAGCAGCCTCCAGTACGCCGCTGCGAGTGCGCTGCGCCTGTGCTTGGCGTACCCCGACCGACTCCGGCACCGATGGCTCCCTTTGCTCGCGGAACAATGTTCCGCTAAGTTGGCGGAACGTCGCTCCGCCAAAGTATGGCAGAGCCGTTCAGCGTAGAAAGCACAGGTCTCCCATGTCTTCCCGTGCCCTCGACCACCAGATCGTCTCGATCAAGCCCATTCCCGTTCCCGCACCCGGCCGCGGCATCGACCTGCAGGTGAAGGTCACCGCCCCCTGGTCGGGCCAGGATCTGCCCGTGATCGTCTTCTCCCACGGCAACGCGTGGTCCATGGACGGGTACGAGCCGCTCGTCGACCGGTGGGCCGCCGCCGGATTCGTCGTGGTGCAGCCCACCCACCTGGACTCCCGCCGCAACGCCATCGGCTGGGACGACCCGCGCTTCGCCACCATCTGGCGCGTCCGGATAGCCGATCTCCACGCGATCCTCGACAACCTCGGAGACGTCCTGGCCCGGACCGGCCTGGAGACCCGCGTCGACCGTGAGCGCGTCGCCGTGGTGGGTCACTCCTGGGGCGCCCAGACCGCAGGCGCCGTCCTCGGCGCCCGCGTACTCGACGCCGACGGTGTTCCCGGCGAGGACTTCTCCCACTCCGCGGTGTCCGCCGGCGCGCTGATCGCCGCGACCGGAACCGGCGACACCCTCACCCCGTTCGCCGCCGAGAACCTGCCGTTCATGAAGCCGGACTTCTCCACCATGGCAACCCCGGCCCTGGTCGTCGCGGGAGGCAAGGACCAGTCGCAGCTCTCCACCCGGGGGCCGGAGTGGTTCACCGACGCCTACCACTTCAGCCCGGCGCCCAAGAGTCTGCTCACCATCGCCGAGGCCGAGCACACCATGGGCGGCATCGCCGGCGAGAGGGTCGCCGAGACCACCGACGAGGATCCCGCCCGCGTCGTCCTCGTCGCCGACGCGGTCTCCGCCTACCTCCGCGCGGCCCTGGGTCTCGACGACACCGAGTGGACCGCCCTCGGCAGCACCGCCGAGGACGGCGACGGTACGTGGAGCATCGCCGGCAAATGAGCCCAGACCGGTCCGACAGTCACCCCTGTCCGACCGGCGAGGGCGCGGCGGTGCCCGGGCCGCTCCCGCGCCTCTGCTCACACCTCGGTCCGCGCCGGGTCGCGCAGCGGCCACTGCAGTTCTCCCAGTCGGGCAGTGGCTGAAGGCCGGCGGCGTCATCAGGGCGCACCAGCACTGTGCTTGGGCAGCCGACCGGATGACGAAGCCTTCTTCGCGGCAGACCGAAGGTCCGCGCGACCGGGACAGGAGACGCGCCGGGCTCGGTGAGCTCCGGCGTGATCGCGGTGCCGCACTCGGAACAGAGAAGGACCGCGGTCCCCGGCTTGGGCCCGGTGCGGGGGAGGAGCGCATACGGCCGCACGGGTACGCCGACGGCTGCGGGACGCATCCACGGTGTGCAGCGGCCGGGCCGGCCGCAGTTCGGTGACGGGTGAACGGCCCCGCCGCGCTCGCCGGACTCTCCCCTCGGCGCGCACCAGTCGTGGGTGACGGTGCCAGTGCTGGCGGTCCAGGTGGCGAGGTGCAGCGGCCCCCACGCTCGCGGACGAGCAGCAAGGCGGGGTGGTCGTCGGACGCGGGGCCGAAGCCGAGCGCCCGCAGTCTGCCGTGCGGCCCGTCACCGGGGAGGACCGCGGCCTCGGTGCCGTCGGAGGTGAGGAGGGTGACGGCGCCGGGCGCGTCGGCGGTGCGGGTGAGGGCGAGGAGGTCGCCGTGAACAAACCAGTGGGCACCGGTTCCGGCCCGTCCGCTCAGTCGATCCGGACGCTCTCTCCCGGGGCCAGCCGACGGTAGCGGGCCGGGACCCCTGGGCCCCGTTGACCGAGGAAGCCCTCGACCATCGTCGTGCCGACGTCGTTGAGGGCGCCGTCGTGCACGGCGTAGGCATCGTGCGGAGCGACCTCGCGTACGTAGTCGATCAGGTCCCCGACGGTCGACCAGGGGGCGTGCACGGGCAGCAGCAGCGTGCCGACCGGGGTGTCGGGGACGGTCAGGGCGTCGCCGGGGTGGAACAGGGACTCGTCCACCAGGAAACCGATGTTGGGGATGCGCGGAACGTCCGGGTGGATGACCGCGTGCCAGGTCCCGTGTACCCGGATGTCGAAACCCGCGACGCTGAAGGCGTCCCCGTCCCCTGTGGTGGCGACCTGTGCGCCGAGGCCGTCCAGGCGCTTCGCGACGGAGGCGTTGGTCCAGATGCGCAAACCCGGACGCGCTGCCGCCGTCCGGCGCAGCACCTCCTCCGAGAAGTGGTCGAAGTGCTCGTGCGTGACGAGTACGGCGTCGGCGTCGTCCAACGCCCTGGGGTCGGTCAGGCCGCCCGGATCGATGACCAGGTGGCGCCCGTCCTTCTCCAGCCGCACACACGCATGACCGAACTTGGTGAGTTCCACGACCGCGACGTCCTTCCGTCTTCACTGACAATTATCTGTACAACTTAACTGTACAACTAGACGATGGAAATACGGCTAGGATGCCTCCATGGACGAAGACGTGCTGGCCGAGGAGTTGCGACGGTCGATCGGGGAGCTGGTCCGGGCGGTGCGAGCCGCGGACACCATGCCTCCCGGCGAGGCCGCAATCCTCGGATTCCTCGACCGTGACGGCCCCTTGACGACGGCCGACCTCGCCCGCCTGCGCGGCGTCACGCACCAGTCGGCCGCCAAGTCGGTCAAGGACCTCACCGCCGACGGACTGGTCCGCGGTGAGCGGCACCCCGACGACGGCCGCAAGTTCCTGCTGCGCCTCACTGACGACGGCCGCTCCCGCCTCCAGCGGGAACGCGCCCTGCGCGCGGGCGCCCTCGGCGCCGCCATCCGCGAGATCTTCGACCCCGAGGAAAGGCGCCGGCTGAGCGAGTCGGTCGCCCTGCTGTCCCGCCTGACGGCCCACCTCGCCCGGCACTGACCGTTCAAGTGAGCGCGAGGCGGGCGAGAGGCCCGCCCCGCCATTCTCCGCGTCCGCCCCCCCGGCGCCCGAACACGGCGCCTCGTTCCAGCGGTTCCCGAGACCGACGACCCCCAACTGACCTCCACCGACCAGCAGCGCCTTCTTGCAACTCCTGGGCCCGAAGTCGGCGCCCCCTCCGGGCCGTTCCTGCCCCTCGGCCCCGGCAACGGCGTGACGCTCGACTTCTACGGGAAGCGGGACGAACCGATTCACTCGCAGCACTACGCCTTCCTCGTCCCGGCCCGGGACTTCGACGCGGGACGTGAGTCCGCAGGACCGCATGCCGCTACGGAAGGTGCAACCCCGTACGCACGGCCCCGCGTCAATGAGCCCCTTCCAACCTCGGTCTGTGCATGCCCCGGTAGCCCTTGTCGGCCCGGCAATCCACCCCGGCCCCCGACGGGGCACCGATGATGCCGGGGGGTTCGCGCGGCCTCGATGTCGTGGACAGATCCCAGCAGCGCGGGTGAGGCGCACAGGGTGGGTGCGGGTGTGGGCTGAATCCGGTCGAGCTCGCGGCTCAGGACCGGCTCGGACTCCTTCCGGTGCGCCCAGCCGCGTTCAGCGAGGAGCCGTGTCGCCCGGGGGCTCCGCGCCCAGGAGCGTGAGCAGCCCGGGGAATCTCTTGTCGATCTCCGCGCGTCGTAGTCGGATGCCCTTGCGGTTGCCGTAGTCGACCTCGTCAATGAGACCTGCCTCGCGCAGGACTCGGAAGTGGTGGGTCTGGGTCTGCTTCGAGATCGGCAGATTGAACGAGTTGCAGCCCCGCTCGCTGTCGCTGCGGTCGGCGGTCAACTCGGTCATCACCGAACGCACCGCTCTGTGCTGCCGCTCCCTCAGCCCCGGCCGGCACTCGCCGGGGACCTGGTCGTCGACACTCCGGGAGGTCATCGTCATGAAGAAGCCCGAGGTGCTGATAGTCGGTGCCGGAATCGCAGGGCCCGCACTCGCGTACTGGCTCTCCCGGAACGGACCCCGGCCGACGGTCGTCGACACACGCCCGGCACCTGCGCTCCGGTGGTAGCGCGATCGTGGTGAAGGGGCCCGCGATCCCGGCGGCAGGCCGGCCCACGGCTCGGCCGGCTCCCGCAGTCCTTCCGCCGGCGCGATCAGCCCCTGGGAGCCGTCGGTGCGCACGCCCATCGGCACCAACACGGCGGAGCGGGCCTGACCCAGGCGGACTTGGGAGTGCGCGCCGTCCGCCCACACGGACGACGTAGCCGGATGCGGTCAGGTCCCGGTTCCGGCAGACGGCGTGATCCGCCTGCCTGCCGGGTCGGCCGGGTGACAGTGGCCGGTGACAGCCCGGCAGTCGAGCCGAGGAACTGCGGCAGGCCCTCCGTCGCCAGTGCCGGAGATCCTCAGTTCTCGGACACCTCAGTGATGCCGCGCTCAGGGCTGAGCCCCTCCACAGTGAGGTGGAAGACGCGGTCGGCCTGGGTTTCCGGGTCTTCGTGGTGTTCGGTGGCCAGGGCGATGCCGACGGCGAGGGTCAGCAGGTCGTGAAAGGTGACGTGCGGTGCAACCGCTTTGTCGCGAATGGCCCGCTGGAGCAGGGGAGTTCCCGCTGCTGCGATCTGGTTGCCGCAGGAGTGCGGAGAGGGTTCCTCGGTGGGAGGCTCGTAGCTGAGGGTGTTGGCGAATCCGCGGGCTGAGACGGCGTAGAGGACGAGGGCGCGGAGCCACTCCAGCAGGGCGGTGCGGCTGTCCTCGGTCGCACTCAGCCGGTGGGCGCGCTCGCACAGGCCCTCGATGCGCTCCTGGAAGACGGCTTCGAGCAGGGCGCGGCGGGTGGGGAAGTGGCGGCGCACAGTGGCAGAACCGACGCCTGCGGTGCGGGCGATCTGTTCCTGGGATGCCTCGGCGCCGTGTGCGGCGACCTCGGCTTCGGCGGCGGCGAGGATGCGCTGGTAGTTGCGTCGGGCGTCTGAGCGCTGACCGGTCATGATCTCCTCATTGCTAAACGGCGGGCCCCGCCATATCTTAGCGGCAGGCAAAAAGGCGGGGCCCCCCCCTTTTTGTTCGGCCCCCGCGGGGGAGGACAGACGCGCCTCAACAACACTGACCGTTTTGTGTCCGGCCCGTGAGGAGCAGCAATGACGCCCATCAACAGCGATACCGTTCTGGTCACCGGAGCCACCGGCCGGCAAGGCGGGGCCGCGGCCCGCGCACTCCTGGCCGCCGAGGTGCCGGTACGTGCACTCGTGCGCGATCCGCGGTCGGAGTCCGCCCAGGCGATCGAGGCGCTGGGTGCCGAGCTGGTGCGGGCGGATCTCTCCGACCGGGCCTCCCTCGGTCCGGCACTTGAGGGGGTCCGCGCGGTGTTCTCGGTGCAGACGCCGCCCATGACCGGGACCGGCGTGGACTTCGCGGGCGAGCTCGCCCAGGCCGGCAACCTCGTGGACGCGGCGAAGGCTGAGGGAGTACGGCAGTTCGTGCAGTCCTCGACCAGTGGAGTCGGTGAGCACAGCCGGGCCCCCGGCTGGGCGGAGGGCCGCTGGGCGGCGATGGGCGACTACTTCCGCACCAAGCAGGCGATCATGGAGGCGGTGCGGGGAGCAGGTTTTGCCCGCTGGACGGTGATCAAGCCCGCCTTCTTCATGGAGAACCTGCCCCTGCTGGCGCCCAGGGGGCCGCGCGGCGGACTGTTGACGGTGCTGAAGCCGCAGACCGAACTGGCCCTGGTGGCCGTGCGGGACATCGGCACGGCTGCGGCGCATGCCCTTCGCGACCCTGACCGGTTCCACCAGGTGGAACTGGAACTGGCCGGTGACCTGCGCACCATGGAACAGATCGCGCAGACCTTGTCCGCCGCCTGGGGCGTGCCCGTGACCGCGCCCTCCATGAGCCTGGAAGAGGCCCTCGACGCGGGTATGCCGGCGTGGGGAGCCGGACACGAGTGGAACAACGCGGTTCTCCAGCCCGCCCGGCCCGGGTTCGCCCGGGAGCTGGGCATCCCGGTCACCACCTTCGCCGAGTGGGCGGGTGAGCAGCCGGCACCCGTGTCCGACTAGGGCGTGTCCGACGCTGCGACGCCCGGCAGCGTCCGCCGGCGTGGACCGGGGCGAGAAGCTGGACTGGCTCCGCCCCGGCGCCCCCAGCACGGTGGTTGCCGAATTTGCCGGGCACCCATTGGCCGGACTGCCGTTCCTCACTCCCGAGACGGTGACGGTCGGCCGCCTGCTCGCCTGCCCCAACCACTGCCGGGTCGAAACCAGCGGTGACGGCAGGCCTGCCTGTACGACAGCCGGCGTGCTCCGGCTCAGGCCGTCGCCCGGTCAGTGACCACCCTGGAAACGCTCAATGGTCCATCCAGGAAAACCAGGCTCGCCCCTCAAGAACCGGCAGAGTGAAGAGTCTGCTGCGAAACATCGCCGACCCCGCGTTCGGCGGTGAGCGGGACGCGGGGCAGTTGCTCGAAGACCCCGGCCTGCCGCCACCGGTCCGGGCGCCACCAACAGGTGTGCCCTGAACCGAACCCCAGCTCCGGGGGCAGGTGTTGCCAGGCGGTGTCGTGGTGCAGGACGTACAGGACGCCCTGCAGGCACCCTCGATCCGCCACTGGCCGTGAGTCCGGCGACTTCTTTGGCCGGGGGTGAGGCTAGCGAGGTGCCGCGAGTACGTCCTGGAGCACGCTCGCGAGCGTGACGCGGGCCAGTTCGTGTCTCACCGTCTCCTCGATGCCCTCGTAGATGCTCTGCATCGCCGGCTGGATGCCGTGACCCACCACGCAACCCTGGTTCGGGGTGGCGCGGTGCATTGCGAACAGCGGGCCGGGCTCCACTGCCTCGTACACGTCGAGCAGGGTCATCGACCCCAGATCGCGTGCCAGCGACCAGCCCGCACCCACGCCTCGGCGGGACTCCACGAGCCCGGCCCTGCGCAGCTCGCCCAGCAGCCGTCTGATCACCACCGGGTTGGTGTTCACGCTGGTCGCGATCTGCTCGGAGGTGGCGACCTCGTGGCCCTGGCGCTGGTAGAGGCCGATCCAGGCCAGCGCGTGGGCGGCGATGGTCAGCTTGCTGTTGGCGCTCATGGGCTCCTCCTCTCGGCCGCAACGCCTCATTCTACTGCAGTCGTAACAGCTATGGTTGCAACAGGCTGTCGTAACAATTACTGTTGCGACAGTCGGTAGGGATCAACCAACGAGGTGAGAAGATTGAGCAAGCCACTCACGGGCAAAGTCGCCCTGGTCACCGGGGGATCGCGCGGACTGGGAGCCGCGACCGTACGACTGCTGGCCGAGCAGGGCGCCGACGTCGCCTTCACCTACGTCAGCTCCGAGAAGCAGGCGCAGGCCGTCGTCGACGAGGTGCACGCCAAGGGAGCCAAGGCCGTCGCCTTCAAGTCCGACCAGGCGGACACGAGCCGGGCGCCGGCGCTGATCGACGACGTGGTCGCGCACTTCGGCGGCCTGGACATCCTCGTCAACAACGCGGCGATCTCGGTGGAGCAGGGCCGTACGGTGGACGACCCGGACGCCGACATCGCCGCACTGGACCGGATGCACGCCACCAACTACCTCGGCGTGATCGCCGTCATCCGGGCCGCCTCCCGAGTCCTGCGCACGGGCGGCCGCATCATCACGGTGAGTTCCGGACTGGGCTCCAGGGTCGGCGTCCCGGGCGTTGCCGACTACTCGGCGACCAAGTCAGGCATCGAGAGGTACACCATGGGGGCCGCACGTGACCTCGGGCCCCGCGACATCACGGCCAACGTCGTGGAAGCCGGGCTGATGGACAGCGGCATGCAACCACCGAACCCCGACACCCTCAAGACCCTGCTCAGCTCGCTGTCCCTGCAACGCATGGGGCACCCCGACGAAATCGCCGCGGCGATCGCCTTCCTGGCGAGCCCCGCCGCGTCCTACGTCACGGGCGCGGTGCTGGACGCCCACGGCGGCTACAACGCCTGACCCCGACCACCTGCCCCGTGCCCCGTGCCCCGTGCCCCGTGCCCCGAAGAGGATCGCGTCTTCGGGGCACGCACCGCCAACGACCCGCGTGTGCGTGGACGCGCCCCGACCAGCCCAGATCGTGATCGTGTGACGAGCCGACAGAGACCGCCACCGAACCGGTCGGTCTGCTCCCGGAAGAGCTGGCAGTAGCCCCGGCGTGTACGCCCGATGACGTGAGCGCGCTCCTGTGCCGACGGCGTCGGTGCCAGGCGTACGACGCCGAAGCCCGCCAGACGATGCCTCAGCGCCGGCCTCGCCGGCACGCGGCCCGGCAGTGGCGGTCGGCTGCCGCCAGGCCGCGTGCGGGGGCTACGAGAGTGTCGGGATCAGGCCCAGGCGCTGCACTTGACCACCTTGTTGCTGCTGTTCACGGTGCAGGCGCGGAGCTTGAGGTCCTTGACGTTCACCCCGGTCTTGGAATGGGCGCTGCTGGACTTGGAGTCGCCGTTTCCGCCCTCGGCCTTGCCGAAGATGCGGGTGGTCCACTCCCAGGTCGAGCCGTTCTGCCAGTTGTAGCCGACCTCCATGCGGACGGAGTAGCCGTCGGCGGCACGGTCCCAGACGGTGCCGGAGAGGCTGACCTTGTACCCCGTCCATTCGATTCCCACGGCGGCAAAGGCGCCAAGGGTCGGGTCGGTCTGGGCGTAGCGGGTGTTGGCGTAGGCGATGTAGCCGTTGTCCCAGTGGTCGGGGCGTTCCTCGGCCGACGCGGAGGCAGTGGACAGTCCCAGGCACAGCGCTGCGCCGGCGCCTGCGATCGCGGTGGTTCTGGCCAGGCGAGAGGTCATTTCTTTGCCTTCCGTGTGCTCGTGGAGAAGTGGGCGGAAGCGGTCAGATGTCGAGGAGGCGGGCCTTGTAGAGGATCGGTTTGGTCGCGGTGCCTGACTTGGCCTCGACCTTCTGGTGAGTGGCGTCCCAGAGGAAGCGGACGAACTCGTCGCCGTAGGAGTTGCCGAGGGAGTCGGAGGTCCAGATGCCGACGCCGGAACGGTCGCGGGAGAAGGACTTCGGGGACTTGGCCGGTATGTGCCATTGGATCGTGGGGATACCGCCGGCCTTGTTGATCTGGATGATCTCGTCGGAGCTCGTCGCCCAGAGGTACTGCGGCTCCATGAGGTCGGGCTGCAGGTCGTGCCCGTTCTCGAAGACCTGATTGCGTACTTCAAGCGTCTGCTTCGGGTCGCTCGGGTGCGGGATCGTGTGCAGGCGGGTGGTTTCCCGGTAGCCGCTCACCGTGTACGGCCGCAGCTTGTCGCCGCCGTAGATCCAGACCCACTTCCTGGAGGCGTCCCAGACAACCCCGTGCGCTTGACGGAATGCCCGGTCGGCATCGGGGATGCCGGTGACCTTCTGGAGGGTGCCGGCCCCTGTTTTGCCGGGTGCGAGGAACAACTCGTACTGCCCGCCTGCTCGCTTGCCGGCCGGCGGCTTGTCCAGATCGTCCAGTCCTCTGGTACCCACGACGATGACGACATCCTGGTTGGGGAGGTACTCCAGGGAGTGCGGAAAGATCGTCAGATCGTTCCTCCAGCCGAGCGCCGCGGCGTCGCTCTGCCGGTGGATCGTCACGGCCCCCTTGTCCGGGTTGCCGCCGCAGACCAGGAAGGCTGGTTCGCTGGAACCCTGGAACGTGCGGACCTTGATTTCCAGCGGATCCCAGCCACCCGTTTCGAACTTGGCCCAGGGCTTGGTGAAGACATTGTTCTGGATGTCTGCGGTGTGATAGTTCGTGATGACCTGATTTGCCTTGTCGAGCAGAGCGACGTTGAAGCCAGCACGGGATGTACGGGCGGCCTGCGGTCTGAGGATCGCTCCCCGTGCCGGCGCGGCCAACACGCCCAGCGAGAGGGCCGACGCCCCGGCCGCCACGGTTCCCCGCAGTAACTGCCGACGGTTCAAACTCATACTTCCCCTTCCTCCCGGCGCGCCGCGCAGGCGCGCCTACGCCATCACGCACGCAGGACCGTTGCGCCCTGAACCAGCCCCGTGGCCACAGTTCATGAGCTGGCGTCTCCCGCGCGAGGACCTGCGCAGTGGTTCTGATCCGTTGCCTTCCAGAGGTGGGTACGTCCAGGGGCCGGCTGCCCGGTATGCCCGCCCCGACGTCACCTGGTGCCGCACCACGCTACGAAGGGTGCGGGTGGCTGTCGTCCCACCAAGAGTTGAGGCGTGTACCGCAGGAGGTTGACATCACTAGGAAGCCGGCAAGCGCGAACCGACGGCCCCCGACCCCACGTGGTCATGCGCGGGTGGGGTTGGCGCGGACGTGGTCACCGATCACCTCAGGCGCGCCGCCTGGCCGTCCGTCCTCCACTGCGGCATCCCCGGCCTGGAGACACCCTGGGCACCGGCGGCACGAGCGTCTCCCGGGCGCTGCCGCCGGGCCTCGCCTCGCTCGTCGACAACCTGGCCGCCAGCCCCGCCAGCCCTGCCGCGCAGCGACTCGTTCACCAGGCGACCGTCGCCAACGCCGGCGGCTTCGGCATCATCCATACCGCAACCCACCGAGCCGCGCGCCGTCCCGCACCTATGGCGTCGTGGGCCTGCAGCCTGCCTGCGCCGGTACGAGGCCGCCGCTCGCCGCTGCGGCATCCCGTGGTCGAGGTCGCCGGAGGCGTTCTCGTGCGGCGTCAGTGTTGGGCGGAGCAGTGCAACGAGTGGAGTACGGGCGGCGCGAGTGTGTTCGGATGGTCGGTGTCGTGCATCAGGTGGTCGATCCCCGGCAGTACCACCCGGCCCGGTCCACCGGCGTGCGCGTGACGCAGGGCGGCTGTCAGGGCGTTCGTCGTGTCACAAGGGAGCAGGACGTCCTGCGTGCCGCGCGTCAGCAGCACTCTGGTTCCCGGCCGGAGTGCGGCGGCGGTGGCCGGTGGGTAGACGGCGTCGTCGCTTTGCACGAACCGGGCGTTCGGTCCCTGGAACGCCTCGAAGAGCCGGGCGATCGGGGAGGGCAGATCGGCGGTGCGGACCGGTCGGCGGTCGCGCAGGGCGGTGACGGCGGCATCGACCGCCGCGTTGATGGTGCGTTGCTGCTCCGGCGTGAACTGGCCCTGTCGGGTCGCTTCGGCGATCTGAGCTCTGAGCTGGAGCGCGACGAGGTCCAGCATGTGGATTGCCTGTGGCTGCAGAAGCGCCAGGCCGGCCGGGCGCGGGTGGACGGTGCCGCCCAGCAGCAGTCCCGTCATCGCACCCTCGCCGCGTCCAACGACAAGCAGCGTGTGCGGATCGGTCTCCGGCTGGTTGCACAACGACGCGTAGGCGGCCTGTACCTGGCGGACGAACGCCGGGTAGTGCACTTCCTCCGGGCGATCCTGGTACGCGCCGAGTCCGGTGCGGCCGGTGGCGTACTTGTCGAACCGCAGCGTGACGACTCCATCCTTGCCCAGCGCATCGGCCAACTGCGCCAGGGTGTGCGGTAAGGACGCGGGCGGCTGGTTGCCGTCGCGGTCGGTGGGACCGCTGCCGGGCAGCAGCAGTGCTGCCCGCAGCCGTTGTCCGGCGCGATGCTCGGGAACGTGCAGGGTGCCGTACGCGGTCGTACCGTCGGCCGTGAAGGCGACCTCGCGATCGGCGGCAGACAGCAGCACGGGCGTTGCCTCGGCCGGAGTGACGGTGACGACGGCCAGCGTCATCACGGCCGCTGCCACGTGGCGAAACACTGGCCTACCTCCCTCCAGCGAGGAGGCCCTCGATCACGACGACGAGGTCGTCGCCTTCGATACGTATCAGTGCCAAGCCGGTTTCCTCTTCAGGTGCGCGGGCTGAGGCTTTGGGCCAGTCCGGTGGCGGCGTTCTCGGGGTTGCGGCGCAGGACGATGCCCAGCGCGGCGGCCGTGAGGGCGGTGGCCAGGTCGGAGGGGAGGCCGAGCGCGTCGGCGACCGCCTGGTCGACGGCCGCCAACGCGGCCGTCACCTCGGTGGCGACCTCTTCGTCCACCGGTGCGCGTTCGACCGCCGCGAGGAGAAGCAGGCCGAGGTCGGCCGAGGTGACGAGCCGCAGAGCGGCCGCGACGTCCGGTACGCCGGCCAGGGCCTCGAGCAACGGGCCGACGTCCTCGGCGAGATGGCGGCGCAGAGCGGTCAGGTAGAGGCCGCGTTTGCTTCCGAACGTCTTGTACAGGCTGTTGCGGTGCACGCCGAGGTGACTGACGAGGTCGTCAACGGACACGCCGTCATACGCGCGTCCCCCGAACAGAGTCACAGCGGCGCGCACCACTTCGTCTTCGTCGAATGCCCTTGGCCTGCCCAAGGTCAGGAGAGTAGGCATTTAAGGAACGATCAATCAAGAACGACCGTTCCTTTATCTCCTCGCCTCGCCCTCAGGAGGTGGGGTCTTCCACCTCCTGAGGGCCGGCCACAAGGCTGCGGTGCCGCGTCAGGCAGCCTGGGGGATTTTCCCCTTGTCCGGTGGATGGTGTACGCCTTGGGGCCCGCCGAAGCCTGCTCGACCGCCCTTGTCGGCGGTGTCCTGTGTCCGTCGCGCCACCCGCACCATGGATCCGGCCTGCTGGAAACCTCGACCGCCCACTGGAGCGGATCGTCGAACTCGAGCTTCGGGGTCCGCCACCGGTGCGGGTGCACGCGAGTGACCGCCGATCGGCGGGCAGGGCCACGCCCGGGCGGAGCGCCACGGGGCCCGCCGCCTGCACGCCGAAGGCGGGGGAGTGCGCCTCGGACCCTGTGGGATCCGCGCCGCCAGGACGCGCCCCCCACCCCTTCCGTCGGGAGTCCGACACCACGCCGGGTCGCTGACGGGAGGGGCGGGCCGGTCCGCCGACGTCGCAGCAGACCGCGGGCCGTGCAGGGTGTTCACACGGACGGTGGCGGGGTGTACTCGAACCAGTCGAAGGCGACCGTGCCCTCGGTGGCGTACATGCCGATGACACGTCCGGTGAAGCCGCAGGCGACCTCGGTGGACAGGTAGCGCCCGTCCAGTTCGGCGAGCGGCCGAGTGTCCGGGGAGTCAGGATCGTCGGACCAGAAGGCGATGGTGTCCGGCCCCGTGGTCCCGCCGTCGGTGAGTTCGGCGGACGCGGGGACGAGGCCCGCCGTCCGGATCGTCACGGTGAGGCGCAGTGGCCCGGCCGGGACCGGCCGGCGGGCGACGGTCTGGCGCAGCGGCCCGATCCGGGCGGCGACACGGACTTCCCCGTCCCCGGCCTCCACCTCGTAGTGGTGGGCCTCGTCGAGGCGTACGCAGAGACCGCCGCGTCCTGCGTCCGGGTCGATCAGGGCGGTGACGCGGCAGTCGTGTTGCTGCTGGCGCCGCCCGACGAACGTGTACCCGGGGCGGTCGAGGGTGGGGCCGGTGGCCCTGAGGAGCAGCCAGCCGGGCCGTTCCGTGAGCGACCAGGAGCTTTCCTGGCGGGCGAACGGTGAAATCCAGCGCGGTGCGAGGGCGGGCGCGTCGAAGTCGTCACGGGAGGGCGGGGGCGGCAGGGGGTGCCAGGCACCGCCTGGGGCCGCATGCGTCACTGGTACAGGTGCGGGGGCGGGCCATCCGTCCCGGTCCCACTCCACCGGGGTCAGGAACGTCTCGCGGCCGAGTACGTGCACGTCGGGCGTGAAGCCGCGGGGGCGGACACCGAGCAGCACCATCCACCAAGTGCCGTCGGGAGCCTCGACCAGGTCGGCGTGGCCCGTGTTCTGGATGGGGCGGGCGGTGCCGCTGTGGGACAGCAGGGGGTTGGCGGGTGCGCCTTCCCAGGGGCCGCGTGGCGAGCGGCTGCGGGCCACGGACACGCTGTGGCCGCGCTCCGTGCCGCCTTCCGCGATCAGCAGGTACCACCAGTCGCCGATGCGGTAGAGGTGCGGCGCCTCGGGGAACTTGAGACCGCTGCCCGACCACGTGGCGAAGGGCTTCTCCAGCACCTCGCCCCTTGCTGGGTCGATCCTGGCCATGTTGATGCCCCCTTCGGGGCCGGAGAAGGCAGACCAACAGGTGCCGTCCTCCTCCCATGCCAGGTCGGGATCGATCCCGGGCAGGTCGATCCACACGGGGTCGCTCCACGGCCCTTCCGGCCGCTCGGCCCAGACGATGAAGTTGCCGCCGCCGTCGATGTTGGTGTTGATGACCCAGTAGCGGCCGTCGTGGTGACGGATCGTCGGGGCGTAGAGGCCTCCGGACGCCTTGGCGCCGGGGATGGGGAGCGGCAGTTGCCCCGGCCGGTCGAGCACGTTGCCGATCTGCTCCCAGTGCACGAGGTCCTTGCTGTGGAAGAGCGGAAGCCCGGGAAAGTACTCGAAGCTGGAGCAGACCAGGTAGTAGTCGTCACCGACCCGGCATACGCTCGGGTCTGGATGGAAACCACTGATCACCGGATTGTCATACATGCGCACGGGAGCGCCTTCCCTTCGAACCGCCGGGTTCCGGGAGTCTAACGAGCTCACCCGCCACGCCCAGGGGACCCAGGCGGGGAACGGCGGCGCAGGTGCCTGACCTTCCGGCGGAGTTCACCACAGAGCTGCGGCGCCGTCGGCGTCCGGGTGGTGGGCTGGGTGCGTCGTCGGACGACGGCCCAGGCTCTTGCCCAGCGGTCGCGGATCGTGCTGGAGTGCGCCGAGGGACACTCGATCATGGAGGTGTCCCGCCGGTTACGGGTCACTCCGGACACGGTCCGCACCTGGCGGCGCCGCTTCCTGGAACGAGGGCTGGACGGCCTGTGTGACGACCCGCGGCCCGGCGTCCCGCGGAAGATCACCGACGCGGACGTCGAGCGCGTCATCGTCAAGACGCTCGAAAAACCCCGAAGAACGCCACCCGCTGGTGGACCAGATCGATGGCGGCCGCCACGGGAATGTCGCAGTCGACGATCTCGCGGATCTGGCGGGCGTTCGCCCTGGCCCCGCACCGCTGACAAACGTACAAGCTGTCCACCGACCCGCTGTTCATCGACAAGGTCCGCGACGTCGTCGGCCTCTTCCTCGATCCGCCGGAGAAGGTCTTGGTGCTCCGCGTGGACGGGAAGTCGCAGATCCAGGCATTGGACCGGTCTCAGCCGGTCCTGCCGATAATGCCAGGCATTCCTGAACGCCGCAGTCACGACTACGTCCGGGCCGGCACAAGACGCTCGTCGCCGCCCTTGAAGTCGCCACCGGCAAGGTCATCGGCTCCCCGCACCGCCGCCACCGAGCGGCAGAGATCAAGAACAAGCCCTCGAACGAGACATCCGGTCCTGGCTCGCCGACTGGAACGAGCACCCCAGGCCCTTCGTCTGGACGAAGACCGCCGACGAGATCCTTGACAAAATCGCCGCCTACTGCCGACGAATCTCTGACTCAGATCACTGGGCCTTGTTTGGGAAGTAGCTCGTCGTATGCGGAGCGCGCCGTCGCCCTCATCGTGCGATGTACTCATGAAGAGAGGATCATGGAATGGATTCTGAGTATCTCGATCAAGCGAGGAGCGAGGAGCCGTCCCATGGCACATCCCACCCAGCCCCCTTCGCGAGCTCTCGTACTCGGCGGGGGAGGCGTGACAGGCATCGCCTGGGAAGTCGGCGTCCTTGCAGGACTCAGCTCCCGGGGCATCGACTGGAGCAGAGCCGCCTCGGTGATCGGAACCTCGGCGGGTTCCTTCGTCGGAACCGCCGTCGCCAGCGGCTACGACCTGGAGCGCCTCTTCGCCTCCCAACTGGCCCCGGACGAAAACGAGGTGGACGCCAAGGCATCAGAGGCCACGATGGCCGCCTGGTGGGCGGCCCTCGCCGAGGGCGGCGACGATCCGCACAAGGTCGGCGCGGCGATGGGACGCATCTCCAAGGCGAACCCCGAGCCCGTGTCCTCAGCCACCCGACGGCAAGTCGTCGCCTCACGTCTGGTCACCACCGACTGGCCCGCCAGCTTGAAGGTCACCGCGATCGACGCCGATACGGGCGAGCTGCATCTGTTCGACGAGCACGCGGGCGTCTCGCTGACCGACGCTGTTTCCGCCAGCGGTGCGGTCCCCGGCGTCTGGCCTCTCGAACACTTCTTGGGCCGTTCCTGGGTGGACGGCGGCATGGTCTCCACCACCAACGCACGCCTGGCCGCCGGCCACGACAAGATCGTCATCCTGGCGCCGATGCCGGACGGCTACGGACAGATTCCCGGTGCTGCCGCGGATGCCGAAGCCTTGGCCGAGCAGGCCGAGGTATGTCTCATCGTGCCGGGCGAACAGAGCGTCGAAGCCATCGGCCCCAACCCCTACGATCCCCAGCGCCGCAAGGCCGCAGCATAAGCCGGCCGAGCCCAGGCCGAGTCCCTGGCCGACAAGGTCGCGCTGGTGTGGTGAGAAGCCGCGCCACCCGCAGAGGGAACGGCTGTAGCCACTCGCCGAACGCAGCGATCAGAACGGTGGCTTGGAAGCGGACCGCGACTTTGTCGAACCGAGTGGCGGCCGCCCGGTTGCGCTTGAGCCGGTTGATCCCGCACTCGACCGCGTGCCGGGCTTTGTAGTCCTAGCGGTCGAAGGCAGGAGGCCGCCCGTCGGCCGTCCCGCGCCGTTTGCGGTTGGCGGCCTGGTCGGCAGGCTCCGGGATCGTGCAGGGGATTCCCCGCTTTCGAAGTGGATCTTCGTGGTGAAGCCTCCCCGGTACCGGCCCAAGTCATGGTCCTCGGGTTCGGCGCGGGTACCGCCCGGTGGCTCGTTCTGGGCATGGCCGTCACGGCGGGCGCCCGCAGAGTGCTGATGGGCCCGACAGATCGTGGAATCGACGTTGACCTCCCACGTGATCAACCCGGCCGCGTCCGCCCGGACCTGCAGTCCGGTCAGCAGTTCGCACCAGGTGCCATCCCGCTGCCAGCGGCGGAAGAGTCCGTAGACCGTCTGCCACGGTCCGTACTCCTGCGGCAGATCCCTCCACGAAGCCCCCGTCCGCACCCGCCACCGAATCCCATCGATCAGTCTCCGCCGACCCAACGGCGGCCGCCCCAACACCGCAACCGGCAGCAACGGCTCCAGCACCGCCCACTGTTCGTCAGAGAGATCCCCTCGCTCCACACCGAGATCATCACAATGCGGAACGAGGGACAGGATCGACTCTCCAAAACACGGCCTAGCTGCGGTGGCCGAGATCGCCGTCGTCAAGCCCGGCACAGCAGCTCGCCCGTATTCGTTGTGTTGCGGGTTGCGGGTTGCGGGTTGCGGGTTTACTCGTTCTCCTTGAAGACTCGGGAGACCACGCAGGCGCCACCGCCGTTCCAGCACAGCACCATGTCATGGGCGGTGTTGCCGCGGACGTCGAAATTGCCGCCGTCGCAGCCGCTGTCACCGCCGTCGTCCCAGCTCTTGAGAGTGACGATCTTGCCGGTGAGGTGGTTGAGGGCCCTTAGATATCCGGTGACGCCATGACCGTCGGCCCTGGTGTCGCAGACCGTGAAGCGGTCCCCGTCGTCAATGAACCTCATCTCGCCACGATCGTAGGGCAGCTCGACACCGACGTTCGCAGCCGACGCCGGAGCCGCCGCGAAACCGATCGTCACAGCAGTCGCTGCACCGATCAGGGCCCCACGTTTTAAGATTCTCTTAGCCATTTGATTCCCCCAGTTTCGGACTTTTGCCCCAGGCGCCGCGGGTTCCGCTCGGCGTCCGAGACCAGGCTCATCTGCTCATGGCATCCGCGGGGATCGGATTGGAATCGACAGAAATGGCCGGTACCGGTGGCGTATGTGTCTGAATCCAGCGGGGCTGCTACCGCGTGCGATCTGGTGAACGAGTTCGTCACCCCCCTCGACGACGACAGCGAGCCGGAGTTCCTGCCCGTAGTCTCCGAGCCCGCCCGCGCCAAGCTGAACGCCATTGCCGCCCGCAAAACTCGCCCGCCCAATCAGTCAGCCCTGCCGCTGGCGTAGCTGCGCGCGTGGTGGGAGGCCATCACCCCAGGTCAGCCGGTGCCCGAACGCGCGGACACAGCCACCGGGCGGCTCCTGGAGATGCGCTCCGCCGCCGCCTGGCACAGCCGCAGCGTCGACAAAGGCGAGTGTGACGAGGTCAGCCGCGACCCGCAGGGCTGGGGAGTTCCAGCAGCTCGCCGCCAGCCACCGCGCCCAGTCCGCCAACCTCCGGGTCCGGCAGACGACGGCACGCTGTGCCCTCCGGCAGGAGGAGGCAGAGCGGTCTGCGCAACACCGGCAGACCGCCGTCGTGAACCCGCAGCCGACGCAGTCCATTGGGTAGAGCAGGAGGTAGCTGGGGGCTCCAATGCCTGCCGGGATTCCTCCCTGCCCCATGACCGGCAGGCCCAGGGTGGCAACCCCGTAGACGCGGGGACGACGAGATCGGCAAGGGCCTTCTGCGTAAGGTGGCGGAGCAACCCCCGTACCCGCGGGGAGGGCCCCACTTCAGCCTGTTCCTTTTCTTCCGGTCTCGAAGGGTGTCTCGAACTGGGTCGCTCACCTGGGGTTCGCCGGACATGAGGGCGGCCCGGCCTTCGTCTGATCCTGTGCTCCGGCCAAGGTGCGCGTGACCAAGACGAAGGCCGTGAGGGTGAGTCTGCTGCCTGATGCTGTCCGGAGGGAAGCGTTCGCGGAAGCGTCGCGCTTCCGGGGCGAGTTCTACGGGTGTCTGACCGCTCGGCGCGACGAGTTGTTCGAACTCACCGGCGCTGTGCCGTGTGCGCAGGGGCGGTGAAGTCCCTGGTGGATCTGACGTTGCTGCCCGGGCATCGTCCTGCGCTCGGGTGCGCTCGGTGGCCGCCATGAGCTGGACGAGGGTCAGTCCGGCGGGACGGGCCTCCAGGAGGGCGGACAAGATCGCTGCGGCGTGGACGTGAGCAGGAACGCCCCGCCCCACGGCTACTCCTCAGAGCCTTCAGCAGCTTTGCGAGCCGCTCGTCGAGGCCGACCTCGCCGCGGGTGACGCGTTCTCGATCCAGTCGGCCGACGCTCGTACCCTGGAAAGGCCGTGCAGGACCGTCTCGCGTTCGGGGTCGTCGAACGGCGTCCCGCGCAGCTTCGGCACGATTCGCCCGGCGGTAACGACGAACTGCGTGCAGGCCACGACCAGGTCCATGAACTGGGCGTTGTGCTCCATCCGCGCGAGTTGCGGCAGCGGCCCCGCCGCGTCCTGCACGAACGCGGCCGACCTGGTCGTCCGCTGCCAGGTCATGGATGGCGTCCACTTTTTCCTGGATGCTCTCGGGGTATCCACCTTCCAGCCCACGATCCGCTTCGCGCTGTCGTGCGTCCACCGCGTCGGACCCCCGCGCGGATGGGCCGGAGGACTGGCGACCGCCTCGAACCGCTCCTCCTCGTCCGGGATCGACGCGAGAAGCTTGTGGATCGTGTGCGAGACGTCTGCGCGGCGGTGCTCCTCCGGCCAGCGCGAGGCCACCCACCGGTAGTTCCGCACCGTCGTGCAGGCGAGGCCGACGTCCTCGGCGAACATCCGCAGGGCCTCGCTGACGGTGAACAACTCCTCGCTCCCCGGCGGGTTCACCCCGCCGGGGGCGCGCATCGGGTCAATTTCCCCGGCCGCGTCCCCCAGCCGCCACTGGACGGAGCTCATCTGCGCGACCCGGTGCCGTCCCAGCTTCACCAGCTCGTCATAGTGCTGCCCGGTCACACTGCCGACCATCCCGGTCATCCGGACACCACCCCTACGAGCCTCCGGGTACGACACCCGACCGGTGCCGTCAACTCGCCCTGTAAACCCTCCATGTCGCACGATCCGACCGCCTCGCCCCCGGCGGGAAGAGCGTACGGACCCGGCGCCCGAAGCGGTCCCGCAGCCCGGCGGCGTGCGGGCTCATTCCCCGTCCGCCTGCGCGCGCCGCGTGTGCCAGGCCCGTTTGCGGCAGACGGGAGAGCAGTAGACTGCCGTCGGCATCACCGGCATCCCGCACCCCCGGCACAACCGCGGCCCGCCCGGCGTTGGCTCTGACGGCGACCAGCCGCAGCCGGAGCGCCTTGTCATCCCCCAAGTGGTCACCGTGGGACGAGTCCCGATGACTGCCCAGCCGTTGTGCGCGACAGTCAGCAATACGGTGGCTGATTGGTGAGCGAGGCGGCCACTCGCGTCCACACGCCGAACAGCCGATAGAGGCTGGGCAGGGTGCCCTGCGCCTGGACGGTCCGTGTGTCTACCAAGGTGACCCCGGGAATGCCCAGGAGCGTGGAGGCGACGGAGGCCGACTGCCAGCGGACTGTGAGAACGGACAGGTCCGCAGGGACTGCTGACACCTTCGGCACCGTGGAGAGTCTGGCAGCGACCGCTTTCTCGATTTCCGCACGTGCTTCGTCCGCTGGTCGTAGATCTGCCGCGAACCGATTCCGCGCGTACTTCACGGCCACGGTCGTCACCGAGGCGTCCCAGTCCGTCATCTCGTTGCATGCGCAGTCGTCACCGGTGAGGACCGCCACCGGAACGCCGATGGCGGCCGCAGTGGCGTGGGCCAGGCCGATCTCGCCCACGGGCCGGCCGTCCAGCCACATGTCTTCGATCTCGTGCCCCATGAAGCTGTGGCTCAGTACGCCGAGCGCGCCGGCCCGCGAGTGGTAGCCGACGCAGATCACGGCGTCGTGCTCGGGGACAAGACCTTCGAGCATCAGCATCTGCTTGGGCTTGCCGCGGATGAGGCGGGCCGCCGGATGCAACGACTCGGGCACGATGTTGCGCATCGGACCGTGTGCATCGTTGACGGTGATCTCTGTGGCACCGGCTGCGACGGCGCCGCGGACGGCGGCGTTGACATCCTCCGCGATCATCAGCCGTCCACGCTCGTAGTCCCGGCCGCCGGGCTGGACATCCTCGGCATCCACGAGCCCGGTGATGCCTTCCATATCCACACTGATGTAGATCCGCACTGCACAGTCTCCTCAAGCTTGATCGCTTAGGAGATGTCCGCCGCTCCTCCTCTGGGTCCGGCACCAGCTTGCGACCCATTACTTTCGGCCTGGACGATACGGCTCTTCCAGCTCCCGACCTGCACTGAAGTGATATTCGATGTGTCAGCAAGGTTCAGACGCAGCTTCTCAGCTTGTTCTTTATCTTCGGTGGTCTGGCCGGGTAAGACGGTCCCATGGAGGCGTCCAGATCTTCGATGAGCTTTCGGAGTTCGCGGGCTCCGCGAGGTGACATTGCTCGGATCACGCCGTCGAGTAGGGCACGGCCATCGAGAGGGTTGCCGCAGCAGTACCAGTGCACGTTGCCGAACTCGTCGTCGTGCCAGAGTTCGCGTGCGGGGCGGTGGACGTAGTCCTTCCACAGGCGCAATGCCGCGCTGGTGTCACCCGGCTGGAGATAGTTCCGAGTGCGTTCAAGGCGAACTATCTCGGCCAACGCTCGCGAGGAGAGGCGGTCGATGGCCGGCCTTGAGTGCTGTGACTGCTGTCGGTCCGGGATACTGGCCCGGATGCGTCCTGGCCGTCTACGCGGCATGGACCTTTCGGCTGGTCGTCATGCCGTACATGGTGCCACGAGCTCGAACAGTCCCTCGAACGGATTCGCTCGCCTGAGGGTTCACCGGACGTGGGGGCGGCCTTCGTCTGATCATGTGCTCCGACCAAGGTGCACGTGAACACGACGAAGGCCGTGAGGTGAGCCTGCCTGAGGCTGTCCGGAGGGAAGCGTTCGTGGAAGCGTCACGCTTCCGGGGCGAGTTTTACGAGTGTCTGACTGCCCGGCGGGATGAGTTGTTCGAACTGGCCGACGCCGTGCTGTGTGCGGACGGTGCGGTGAGGTCCCCGGTGGACCTGACGCTGTTGCCCGAGCATCGTCGTGGGCACGGAGCGATGTGCGGCGGCCTGAACCACGGCCGGATCGACGTCGGCCGGCTGCGGGCCGTGCTGGCCGGACTGTCACTGCCGCGTTTCGACGGCGGGCGCCTGGTCCTGGCGGTCGATGTGTCGCCGTGGCTCCGGTCGGACGCGCCGTGCTCGGCGGATCGGCTGTTCTGCCACGTCTACGGGCGTGCGAAGACGGCCTCGCAGTTCATTCCGGGCTGGCCCTACTCCTTCGTCGCAGTGCTGGAGCCGGGTGCCACATCCTGGACCGCGATCCTGGACGCGGTCCGGCTGGGACCTGCCGACGACGCGACCGCGGTCACCGCCGCCCAGCTGAGAGGAGTGGTTGAGCGGCTCATCGCCGCTGGTCAGTGGCAGGACGGGGACCCGCACATTGTGGTCGTGAGCGATGCCGGATACGACGTCACCCGCCTGGCCTGGGTTCTACGCGACCTGCCGGTCGAGCTGGTGGGCCGGGTCCGCTCCGACCGTGTGATGCGGCTGCCGAAGCCGCCGCGGAAGCACGGCGTCAACGGCCGCCCGACCAAGCACGGACCGGAGTTCCGCTTCACGAAGCCGGAGACCTGGCCCGAGCCCGCGATCACCACGGTCACCGACACCACCAATTACGGCAAGGCCGAGACCCAGGCGTGGGACCGGGTTCACCCCCGGCTCACCCACCGCTCTTCCTGGCTCGACCACGACGGTGAACTCCCAGTGGTCGAGGGGACGTTACTGCGGCTGAAGGTCGAGCATCTGTCGAAGGACCGGGATGCCCCGCCGGTGTGGTTGTGGTCCTCCAAGACCGGTGCCACCCCGGACGACGTGGACCGCTTCTGGCAGGCATTCCTCCGCCGCTTCGACCTGGAACACACCTTCCGGTTCGCGAAGCAGACCCTGGGCTGGACCACCCCGAAACTCCGTACTCCCGAGGCCGCGGACCGTTGGACCTGGATCGTGATCGTGGCTCATACCCAGCTCCGGCTCGCCCGGCCTCTGGCGGCGGACCTCCGCCGGCCCTGGGAGAAGCCCGCCGCATCCGACCGGCTCACCCCGGCCCGGGTCCGCCGGGGGTTCAGGAACATCCGCGCTCACCTCGCCTGCCCGGCCCGTGTTCCCAAACCCCGAGGCTCCGGCCCTGGACGGCCACCCGGCGTCAAGAACAGACACCGGGCACCCCGCTACGACGTCGGCAAGACCGTCAAACGCCCCGAAACTCTCAAGGCCATCGGCAAGCCCGGAAGATCTTGGTAGATAAAGAACAAGCTCAGTGGTTACTGTGACCGTTCGCCGAACGGTTCCTTCCGGCGCCTCCAGGCCCTCACCCCGCACCGTGGCGAGCAGAACACCGCGTCGGAGCGGCGGTCGACGGCTGCTACCCAGCGGGCTCCGCCGCCGAAGGCCGTGTCCTTGCTCATGTTTCGGGGGCGACTGCCTGTGCTGACCCCCGTGGTGCGGGCAGCCGGTGCGTATGAGAACGGCTGGCAGTACATCCTGATGTCCAGGCCACGCGGCGAGAACTTTGCCCACTCCTGGGAGCACGTGCCCCAGGAGCATCGTGAACGGCTCGTCGTCGAGATCGGCTAGGCCCTAGCGTCGTTGCACTCTCTCAGTCCCGAACCGCTGCGGGACGCCCTCGGCCCCGAGGACTGGGGCACCTTTCTGGATCGCCGAACAGCCGGGGCTGTGGAACGGCAGCGCGTCCATGGACTGTCAGCGGCCTGGCTGGAACAGATTCCGGACTTCCTCGCGTCTGCTCCGTTGCCACGGGCCCCACAACCTTCCCTGCTGCATACCGAGGTCATGCAGCAGCACTTCCTGGTCGATCCCGACGGATGGCGCATGACCGGGCTGTTCGACTTCGAACAAGCGATGATTGGTGACCGCGCCTACGACCTCGTCGGTGTCGGCCTGTTCGTCACCTATGGAAATGCAGCCCTGTTGGCTCGGCTCACCGAGGTGTACGGAAACAGCTTCGAGCCGTGTCAATGAACTGATGGCCTACACGTTGGTACACATGTGCGGCAACCTTCCCTGGTACATGAGAGAACTGCCCGCACCTGCCGAAGAATCTCTTCCTTCACTTGCAGAGGCTTGGTTCAGCATGGTGTGAGAGACGAGGCGAACCCCCAGTTCCCGGGGATCCGCTCGGCGTGCGGGTGACGATCCCGGTCATGAAGTTGATCATCTGGCGCAGTTCGGTTCGGCCGGACGTCGGCTTCAACCCCACTCCGCGGCGGGGACCAGACGGCTACCACCTGCGTACAGGCGCCTGAATAGGCCGCCTGCACGTCTCAACAGCGCGTCAGGTAATCGGCGGAAGGGTGCATCACTGAGTTGCCGCCAACTTGAACTCGCAGGTCAAAGGGCTGGTGTGACCGGTCCTCCGGGTACTCGTGCTGGGCGTGTGTGGGAGCCCACGGAGAAGACCATCCGTCAACGGTTGACTTCGAGGTTCGTCAGGACGAGCAGAGCGCGCAGAAGTCGGGTGGCTTGGACGGGATCAGTACGGAGCTTCGTGAGGATCCGCCAGTTCTTGAGGTCGGCGAAGCCGTGCTCGACCGGTGCACGTCCGACGGCGAGGACTCGGTTGGCTTCCTTCTCGCCCGGGGTGAGCTTGTGGGTGCGGCTGGCGGTATAGCTGGTGACGATCACAGGGGTGAGGATGTCGTTGTCCAGGCCGCGGAAGCCGAGGTCGGCCAGCGCCCCGAGGCCGGCGGCGCGCAGGTGGGCCAGGATCTGATCGTGGCGGGCGGCGGTGTTGTCGTGGGTGCGGACGGGCCGGGCAGCCGATATCCAGATCAGATGCCCGTTCTCATCGGTCATGGCGAGGAAGTGAAGGCCATGGCTTCGGTGCTTGCCGGAGTAGTTCCGCCGGTCGGTCTTGCCGGTGCGGCGCCTGGTGCGGATGAGGGTGCCGTCGATCAGGACTACCTCCCCGCCCTGCTTGGCGACCTTCCTCAGGGCGCGGTCCAGCCGCGGGGCCTGGGCGGCGAGCAGTCCGATCAGCTCGTCGCGCCAGCGGCGGACGGTGGACTCGGACACGTTGTTGCCGCCGGCCCTGCCGGCCAGACGCTGGTCGTGGCGCAGCACGGCAAGGACGATCACCGCGATCCGTCCAGGCGGCAGGATCCGTAACCTGGACCGTATCGCCTTCAGATGGCGCCGCAGCAGACCGGCAAGGTGGTTGACAGTGTTCGTGGACACTGCAGACGGCACTGGTAGACAAGCGGACAGGTGTGCTCTTTGGTTCGTGTCACACAACTCCAACGTCCGCCAGCGGAACGTCGGTTACGCCCGCACTGCGCTGCGGTGGGCGTCGTGGCCTTATGAATTCGGACTTGGTTGATCTTCCCGCTTTCGCATGCGGTGATCCCGGCAGTGGGTCATGACAGGAGATCGAGGGTTGCTCCTGCCCCCACTGCATCCGCCCGCTGCAAGGCCAGCCAGCACAGGGCCAGGTCTTGCCAGGGCAGGCCGACCGGGGCATAAGCGGTGATTTCTTGGTTGTGGGAGCGGGCGAGGGCCTCACCGCGGATGACCGCTCCGAGGGAGGCGGCAGCCGTAGAGGAGGGCAACCTGGCGTTGGCGAGGGCGCCGTGCGCTGCGACGAGTGTGGCGTCGTCGACG
Source organism: Streptomyces sp. NRRL F-5650 (assembly GCF_000721365.1). Classification (NCBI taxonomy): domain Bacteria; kingdom Bacillati; phylum Actinomycetota; class Actinomycetes; order Kitasatosporales; family Streptomycetaceae; genus Streptomyces; species Streptomyces sp. NRRL F-5650. Next base: position 150,868 of record NZ_JOGV01000007.1, read on the forward strand.
ATCAGGCGGGCGGAAAGGAGAACTTCGGGGGCGACTTCCTGCTTTCCGGGTTCGTCGGCACCGAGCGTGGTCAAGTGCTGTCCGGGCAGTAGGTCCTCCAGATATAGCAGGGGCTCGCGCGACCAGGTGGCCAGCACTACCACGTCCGCCGCGGCGGCTACCTCCGTCGGCGTGGACGCCACGGTGCCACTGTGCCGCTGCGCGAAGGCAGCCGCCCGCTGCGCGTCGGTGTCGTGGACGACGAGCCGGTCCCATGAGCGCAGCGTGCGAAGTCCACGGACGGTGAGTTCGGCCTGGGCTCCGGCTCCGATCACGCCGACCGTATGGGCACCGTCGTCGGCCGGTCGGGCGATCAAATCGGTGGCCAGAGCCGCGGCAAGGCCGGTGCGCCAAGCCGTGATGGTGGCGGAGTCGATCAAGGCCAGCAATTCGCCGTCGGTACCGCTGTGGAGGCAGATCACGCCCCGGAGGGACGGGGTCGCGCCGGGAAACTTCGCGTTGACCTTGACTGTGTAGGCAGCTGTCCCGGGAAGCAGCCCGGGCAGCAGGGCCGTCGCGGTGCCAGGGAAGGGAAGGTCGGTGCGCACCCGCTGACCTGGCAGAAGACTCTGCACAGAGGCGGCAAACCCTTCTCGCAGTACCTGAATACAATCTGATGGGTTCAGCAGTTCCAACAGGTCCGTGCGGGTCAAGATCCGGGTCATGCGCGTCAGAATCTCACGCCATTCCGCTGCGGTCGGTGCAGGGGACGGCAGCACGCCTGGTCACAGGCGGGTCGTGAACCGGCCGTCGGGCAGTTTGCGGAGCCGGCCGCGGTCGGCCAGTCTGACCAGCTTCCCTCGAAGCGGTTCCAGCTTGGCCCGCACGCTGACGTCCACACCCACCACTTCGCCGCCCTGTCGGGCCATGAGTGGTCCGGCAGCCTGTCCTACGGCGGCAAGGATGCGCTGGTAATCCGTCGGGAGCGCAGCGTCCTCCACACCTGGTGCGCGGTGCGGGATCAGCATCACCCCTTGTCCGCCCACCTGCCCAGGGGCCGGCACGGCTGTGGCACGCTCGTCGGCGAGCTGCTCGCCCATCCGCTCAAGAACCCTTCCGGCGACGGCGAGTTCGTCCCGCTCGGCCCGCACCTCGTCCAATTCTGCCCGCCGCGCGGTGGTCTGTTCCAGCAGCTCTGGATCCAGCATGCACCGGATCGTAGAAGACTGTTCGGCCGCAGCGAGTCGGAACCGGCAAATCGACCGATCGGCCAAAAGATCCACTCCGCAGGCTGCCGCCCACGACCAGCGCGAGCACTCCAATGAGCAGTCACACCAGCCCTTTGACCTGGGGTTTCAGGTTGGCGGAGGCTCACTGTTGTCCTGCCGTAGCTGCGTGCCGCTCGGTCCAGCGCGCACCCGTTGCGTCACCGCGGCCTTGCAGTGTCGTCCCTGTTCATCACGCGCATCCGGAAGCGCATGCGGTCAGGGCTGCCGTGATCTTGGGAGTCGAGGAATGCTACCGGTCCGCCCGGCGAGTCGAAAGTCTGGCGGTCGCGCGGGGTGAGCGGAATGTCGGGATATCCATCGGCGCGGGCGAGCAGGCCGTCACCGGCTGTGCTGATCTCGATGGTGGCGGCGTGCGAGACGTACCGGCCGACGTAGCGGGACAGGTCGGCCGGCGCGGGCTGGGGCTCAGGACCGGACACCGGCCCTGGCGCGTCGAGCAGTGCGTTGACGGCGTTGGCCCCTTGGTCGGAGTTGGTGAGCACGACGACGGCGGTCTTGGTGGTGGGGTCGGCGGCGATCAGGCTGGACTGGCCGGGGTTGGCGCCGCCGACGCGCACGCTGGACTGGGCGGCGTTGGCCCAGATCATCCAGCCGAGCCCGGCCCCGCGCATGGTGGCCACGCCTCCCGGGGCCGGCGCATGCAACGTCCGCATGACGTCCGTGCCGGGCGTGCGCAGGTGCGCCAGGGTGAAGCGGCCGAGGTCGGCGGCGGTGGACACCACGGTGCCGCCGGCCGGGTCGAGGCCGCGCGTGCACATGGGATGGTTGATCCGCCGGGGCAGCGCGGCCAGTTCGCCGCCGCGGACCGCATGACCGCGGGCAGTGCCCAGATCATGTCCGGCGTCCACACCAGTAACGAATCTGGTCTCCCACATGCCCGCCGCGTCGAGCACTTCCTCGCGCAGCGCCTCCCGCCACGTCCGGCCCAGCACGACCTCGACGAGTCGGCCGGCGAGGACGACACCGCCGTTGCAGTAGGAGAACGTCTCGCCGGGCGAGAACAGTGAACCCACGCCCCGCAGCATCTCCGTGTAGCGCGCGATGGCATCGTCGTCGTTCCCGGTGTCGACGAAGATGTCGCCGGCATCCAACCCGGTGGAGTGCGACAGCAGGTGACGCACGAGGACACCGTCCCAGGGGCCGGGGACGAACCGGGTGAGAGGGTCGTCCAGGCCGAGGCGGCCATCGAGGACGCAGCGCATCACCAGGTGGGCCGTGAGCAGTTTGGTGATCGAGCCGATCCGGAACCCGGTGCCGACGGTCACCGGCTCGCCGGTCTCCGCATCGGCCACGCCCGCCGCGCCGACGTCCAGCGACCCGTCGACGACGCCGGCGACCTGCACGCCCGCCACCGACGGCAACGCCGCCAACCGTTCCGCCGCCTCCTGCGGGTCGGAGGCCAGGGCAGCAATGGGGTTCGAGACGCCGTTGTTGAGAGCGTTCAATGCAGGGTTCACCACAGAAATCCCAACATGAGGAGGACGAAGACGGCCGGCAGGAGCCGCTGCCAGACCGCAAGGAGACGGGGGCCGGAGCGCCACGACTGGTCGGGCGACCTGCGTTGGCGGTCGACCACGGCGGTCAGCCTTCGAGGGCCAGGCCGAGGTGCTCCTCCAGCCGTGCAATGCGCCGAGTCAGAGGTTCGAGTTCAGCGCGGAGGACACCGGCAAGCTCCGGCGGCGCGCTGGCGGACGCCGCAGTCGGCTGACCCTGCCCGCCTTCGGCTCGCAGGTGGACGTAGCCCGCCAGCGCGGCGGTGATGGTGCGGCGCACGGGCTTGGGATCGGCTCCCAGCGCCCGCAGTACCTGTCCGGCGACTCCGTCGGGCTCGACGGCTAGACCGAGCAGCAGGTGTTCGCACCCGATGTAGTTGTGACCGAGGGCAGTTGCCTCTGTGACCGCCAGCTCCAGAGCGTTGGCCGCGGGCCCGTCGAGCCGGCGAGGATCACTGTCCGGTGGGGCCGTTGCCTGTACTTCGCACTGGCGGCGCGACAGGTCGCGTGCGACTTGCTCCGGCTCGACCTCCATGGCGCGAAGCACGTGGAGGGCAAGATTGGTGCCCTCCTCCAGCATGGCGCCCAGCAGATGCTCGGTGCTCATCCTTGGAGAGCCGGCGTCCCGTGCACGCTCCACTGCCAGATGGAGAACGGCTCGCGTCCTCGGGGAGAAATGCGCCAGCGCCCCTGTCGGCCCGTCATCGAGACCGGCCAAGGCCGTCTCCCGGATGGCGGTCGCCCGGCGTACGGCTTGCTCCAGGGCCCTTTGGCACACCGCCGACACCGGTACGCCGGTCTGCTTGACGGCCTCGGCCAGATCGTCGGGCAGGTAGACATTGATCTTCGGCATAACCCCAATATAACTCCAATATAACCCCCTAGGGGTTGGGTGATGCAGCGGTAGGTCACTCCGCACCGGCCGCCGCCGAACAGTCCACCTGCCCCGCTTGCGAAGCACCCGCCGGAAGCACCTTCGGTCAAAGTCCAGTGGCAATCGATCAGGATCCTTTGTCAGGGTCAGTGGGTGAAACGGAGACGATGCGCTGGACGCCGGCCGCCGGAACGAGGAACCGCGATGACTGCCCCTACGCCTGTGCCGCCCATCACCGAGCCGGATACCTCAGCCCGTACGTGCCCCGGCGACCAGATCGGCCCGTGTGCCGCATGCCGCCAGCCCACCCACAAGTACGGCTCCGGGGCTCGCTCACCGCTGTGCGAGTACTGCGACCCAAAGCCTTAGAGGTCGTTTTAACCTGGATTACCCGTTTATCCGGCGGTTTTCAGGCCCCCGGGTTGTGGTGCTCGTGCTGCTGGAGATGTGGAGTGAGTTTTGCTGGTCAGGTGGGGTGACAGGTGAGGCGGGAAGTGACTTGTGCCTGTCTCATCCCAGGACGCCCGGCCTTCGCGGATGCGCGCTTCCGTTGGTGTCGCTGTGCGCCTGGGCGCACTCGGTCCGCGGCGGTACGCCGGAAGCATGCCGACGCGACGCCCGTACAGCTCGATGAGCAGGGCGATGAGGGAGTGTCCGGACAGGACGGTCTGGACTCGGCCCTCCTTGATGTCCTCCACCGAGGGCGGGGTGCGGAAGTGGCTGTGGTCGACGGCCAGGGCGGCGAGCCACTCCCAGGTGTCGCGGTGCGCGATCAGTTCGGCGGAGGCCACACCGGCGGCCTTCAGCAGCAGGACGCCGTGGGCGACCTGCGGATCCTCCGCGTCGGCGGAGGCCTGCGGCGTGGCAGCAGAGGGCTGGCCAGCCGAGGTGCCGGTGCCCTGGTAGGCGGCCTCGATGGCGCGCTTCAGCAGGAGGTCCTGGTCCTCGCCGGACTCGGGCTGCGGCCGGTGCCCGGTGTTCTCCATGGTTCCCCCCTGGGAGTCGGTGTCGGTTGAGACGGACGGATGACCTTCGGCGCCGGCAGACAAGCCGTGGCCGGCCTCAGGTTCGGGCGGCTGCGCAGTCCCCTCGGGACGGGCCTGCGTACCCTCGCCGGACGTGTCACCTTTCCCCTCAGGCGGCGCGAAGGGACGCAGAAGGTCGACAAGGTCCAGGAGCTGCCGGAGCTCACCCCGCATGTCATTCAGGTCGCTGATCATCCGGTCCTGACGGCGACGGACCTCCCGGTTTTCCTCCCGCAATCCGGTGACGCCCGCCTGGAGCTGCTCCAGGATCTTCAGGCGGCTCTGCGTGACGTCACCGTGCAGTGCGGTCAGCCCGACCGTCGGGTCATCGAGACGATCGAGACGTGCGAGTTGCTGTCGTATCGCCTCCAGTTCCTTCATGGCGTCGCCGAACGCTTCTTTCCACCCCACGTGACCCCCTGATTACTCCGAGCATGCGACCGCCCATACCTCCCCACCGAGACCTGAGGTGACGCGACGGTTTCCAGCCCTTCCCCGGCCAGGACCCCTCTTACTACCTCTGCTCGCTATTCGTGCGCGATACGTACGGTAGAAGTACGCGAGATTTACGCTTCGTGGGGTAGAGTGTCGGTCAGGAGGTGTTCCATGTCCGAGTTGTTCGATGCAGTCGACGCGCTGGTCGCGTCCCGCTCTCCGCTGCCACCGGCGGAGGAGCGCAAACGGCTGCGGGTCGCGCACGGTCTGACGCTGGACGAAGTCGCCGGCGCACTGAAGGTGCGGCGGGCCACGGTGTCCGGCTGGGAGTCGGTGAAGAAGCCGACCGAGCCGCGCGGCCCGGAGCGTGAGGCGTACGCCCGGCTGCTGAGGCAGCTCGCGGAGCTCTACCCCGCCTCGGGGGAGTCGACCGCCCCGGTGCCAGCCACGTTCACCGGTGCGCCCGCCGCGGCGGAACCGCGGACTCTGTCCACAGGGGAGGCGTCCGAGGCTGCGGTCATGACTGCAACCGAGAACACCCAGGCCCCTGCCCCTGTCGCCGCTGCTCCGGCGGCCGCGCCGCGTCCGGCACGCACCACCAGGACGTCGTCGACGTCGCGCCGCCCGGGTGCGAAGAAGGCGGCCCCGGCCGGAACCCCGGCGGGCGGCACCGACCCTCGGTTCGAGAACGGCCCGCTCGCGGTCGTCGACGTCGAGGACGGGAAGGTGCTGGCGTACTGCACCGGCGGCCTGGTCCTGGACGTGCCCGCCAAGAGCATCCCGGCCCTGGTCGACTGGACGCTGCGCGAGGCCAAGCTCGGTCAGCCGAAGCTCGCCGGTCCAGGCAAGGACGCCGACCCGCTGATCGTGCTCACCGAAGCCGCCCTGGAGCGCTACGGCCTGCCCGTCACGCTCACGGAGGAGGAGAAGCACGCCGGGCGGATTCCGGAAGACCACAAGGTCATCAAGCAGCTCGCGCGCGCGGAGTGGAAGCTGACCAAGCGCGGCTTCGGACCGTGGGCACGGATCTACCGCCCCGCCACCGGCTCGGAGCGGGCCTGCGTGCAGCTCTGCATCCCCTCCTGGAACGCGCTCGACACGCGGCACTGGGGTGAGGCCGGGCAGCTCCCGCCGGCCGAACTCGCCCGCGTCCTGGGCGTGTACGCCTCCCGGGTCATGACACCGCGCGGATCGACCGCCGTGACCGGCCTGGAGCTGATGACCGCCCTGCACCCGCCGACGCGCGCCTCCGAGCCGGACGCCGACGGCAAGCGGCACTCCGAGCACAACCCCGGCTCGCTGGGCAAGGACGCCATCGACCCGATGAACTGGCCGCCGTGCGAGGTCCCCGACGGGCACCCCGTCCTCAAGGACCTTCCGCGGTTCCACGTGCGCGGCCCGGCGGAGAAGCTGTTCGAGGAGGCGTACGACTGGGCGCGGCCGATGACGGATGCGGAGTGCACCCTGCGCTTCTTGGTCGGCATCGACGTGAACATGGCGTTCGCGGCCGGCGCCAACGGCCTGAACGTCGGCCTCGGTGAGGCGACGCACATCAAGGCCCCCGCGTTCGACCCCAGGCTGCCCGGCTCGTGGCTGGTCGACCTCTCCCACGTCGACCTGTCCCGCGTGAAGGTCGGCAAGGAGTGGGTGGAGCTGGACGGCAGCCTGCTGCCCTCCCCGTTCACGCCGAAGGGCGAGCGCCCGGAAGGACCGGCCTGGTACGCGACGCCGACCGTGGCGTACGCGGTGGAGTTGGGCTACGAGATGCGCCCGCTTGAGGCGTGGGTGCGCTACGACAACGGCCGCTACCTGGATGGCTGGTACAACCGGCTCCGTGACGCCTACCTCGCCGCGATGGCCGACCTCGGCGTCCACGCGGACATGGAGCCGGCCGACTTCCTCGCCGCGATGGACGGCTACAAGGCCCGTGACCCGGAGCTGGCGATCGTCGTCTCGGCGATCAAGGCGACGGTCAAGGGCGGACTGGGCAAGCTGCGCGAGCGCCCGCGCGGGGAGGGCTGGCGGCCGGGCGAGCCGTGGCGCGCCCTGTCCCGCCCGACGTGGCGGCCGGACATCCGCGCGGCGGTCATCTCCCGCACCCGGATCAACCTGCACCGCAAGATCGTCAAGCACGCCGCGTTCACCGGCCAGTACCCCGTCGCGATCCTGTCGGACTGCGTCGTCTACGCCGCCGACGGCACGTCGCCGCTGGACTTCCTGCCCTACCGGGAGGGCAAGCCGCTGCCCGGCGGGTTCAAGCTCGGCATCAACCCCGGCCTGGTCAAGCACGAGGGCACCCAGACCGTCCTGTGGGGCGAGGAAGTCCGCGAGCGGTTCAACGCGCCGGAGCTCAACCTCGCCCGATACATCAAGGACGGCACCGTCACCGACGTCGACAACGGAGAGTAGGAGAGGGCGACGATGAGCCTGTTCGGGGACGGCCTGGAGGCCGCGGTGCAGAAGGCGTTCACCCGCCCCGCACCCAAGAGCGCGGGTGCGCAGATGCGGTACCTGGTCAAGCAGCTCAAGGGCACGAATGCGGTCGCCCAGATGCTGCGCATCTCCCAGCGCACCGTCGAGCGGTACGTGAAGGACCAGATCAAGAAGCCCCGCCCCGACCTCGCCGCGCGCCTGGAGCGCGAGGTGAAGAAGCGGTGGCAGCCGCAGATCCGGGCCAAGGCCCGGCAGAAGGCGGCTACCACCGGCGGCATCGTCATCGACACCCGCGCCCGCATGGGCTACACCGCGCCGATCGGGTCGACGGACCAGGACCGCATCCGGCACCTGACCGTCGCCCTGCCTCCGCAGTACGCCGCCCGCCTCTTCGACGCGCAGGAGGCCGGCGCCACCGACCAGCAGCTCCAGGAGATCGCGGCCGAAGCGCTCAAGGAGGTGTACTTCCAGGACGGCGGCCGCCGCGCCGGCTCCCTGGAGGAGGTGCGCTTCACGGACATCGAGCACCTCGAGTTCGAGCTGTAGCAGCCGCACCCCGAACAGCCCGCGAGCCCGGACCGCATCGGTCCGGGCTCGCTCGCGTATCCGCGGGGGTCGGTGACCGTCAGCTCTGAAGGTGTCCTGTCGCACTGAAGCTGTCGGATTCACACTGTGTCGCATGCGGTGCGTGTCGGTTCTCATCCAATCGAGACATCCGCTCGGGCTGGAGTGCCGGCGTCGGCTCATATCCGGTGGACTACGCTGTGCGGCTATGAATACCGGGACGGCCTTGCGCCACACACGGATCGGTGACCCGGTGCTCTTCTGAGCGCCGTACGGGCCGGTTTGGGCCCGCTGTTTGACCGAGGCTCCTGCGCTGCTGCGCGGGCTCCGCCTCCGTCGTGTTGATCACAGACTCTGCACATCAACCACGACAGGAGCATTCATGCCCACCAAGACGCTTCGGATTCCCACCGCGGACGGCCAGGCCGACGCCTTCGCCGCCTTCCCCGACCACAGTGAGCGGCACCCAGGGGTGCTGATGTACGCGGACGGCTTCGGCATCCGGCCCGTGCTGCGGGAGATGGCCCGCGAACTGGCCGGGCACGGCTACTACGTACTCGTCCCCAACTTCTTCTACCGCCACGGCCCGGCACCGCTGGTGGAACTTCCCGATTACATCGGAGAAGAGGTCCGGCCCGCGGTCTTCGCCCAGCTGATGCCCTTGATCGAGGCGCACACCGCCGAACGTGTCCTGAGCGACGCCGACGCCTACCTCAGGTTCCTCACCACCCAGCCCGAGGTCGGCGCCGGACCGGTCGCGGTGACCGGCTATTGCATAGGTGGCCTCTACGCCATGCGCACCGCCGCGGCCCACACCGACCATGTGGCGGCCGTCGCCGCGTTCCATGGCCCCGTGGGTGTCGATGGGGCCAGCCTCTTCTCCAAGCTCACCGCCCAGGTCCACCTCGGCCACGCCGAAGGCGACATGACACCTGAGGCCCTCGGCGAGCTCAACCAGGCCCTGGACGCGGCAGGTGTGGACTACACCTCCGAGATCTACCCCGACACCATCCACGGCTTCACCATGTCCGACACCGATGCTTTCAGCGCCTCCGGGCTGAAGCGCCACTGGGATCGCCTGCTCCCCCTCCTGGACCGAACCCTGGCCAACAGTTGAGGCTCCAGCCCGGAAATCAAGGCTGAGACAGCCGAGACCAACAGGTGGCATGGCGGGCCACACCGATGTCTCCATGGCCGTGGCCCGCCTCTATCGCCAACGAGACTTCCGTAAAAGCCAGGTCGCTTGAGAACCCCGAACCTCCGCAGTCGCAAACGACCTGGCATCCCAGCTCGTCAGCGGCCCACCATCTGACAGCCGCAGTGCGACAGGACAGAAGGGGATGCGCTGCGAGCCACTCGTGCGGGTGAGACGCCGTGTCGCCGCACCAGGGTGCTCCGCCTGGCCGGAACACTGGCCAGGTCAGAGGCCCACGCATCGAAGGATCCCACCATGGCGGAAGAACTGTATGCGACGTTGAAGACCAACAAGGGTGACATCGAGATCCGGCTGCTGCCGAACCACGCCCCCAAGACTGTCAAGAACTTCGTCGAACTCGCCAAGGGCGAGCGGCAGTGGATCGACCCGAACACGGGTGAGCCGAGCGATGCACCGCTGTACGACGGCACGGTCTTCCACAGGGTCATCCAGGGCTTCATGATCCAGGGCGGCGACCCTATGGGCAACGGGACCGGCGGCCCCGGCTACAAGTTCGGCGACGAGATCCACCCGAACCTGGCCTTCACCAAGCCCTACCTGCTGGCCATGGCCAACTCCGGGCCCGGCACCAACGGCTCCCAGTTCTTCATCACCGTCGGACCAACCACGTGGCTCAACGGCAAACACACCATCTTCGGTGAGGTCACCGACGCCGCCAGCCAGAGAGTCGTCGACGCCATCGCCAACGTCGAGACCGCCCGCAATGACCGCCCCCTCGAGGACATCGTGATCGAGAAGGTCGTCATCGATACCCACTGACACCCCCACCAACGATGCGGCTCGCTTGTCGAAGCCGACAGCCGAACGTGCCGTCGCTACGCCCGGGGCAAGGCGGTGGCGCACATGGTGGTCCCGACCTTGCCCCGCCCGGGCGCTGCGGGATAGGAAACGGGGAAACAGTGCAGGTGCCCCAGAGGGTGACAGCGTGGAGCCGGTGACAACTGTCGTGCTTTCGACGCCGCTGATGACAAGCAGTGTGCCGACCTGGTGACAACCACCGTGCCTCACCATCCCGACATTGCAGGCCAATGCCCCCGACGGTGACAACTATCAGGCTTCGGCACAGTCGGATGCTCATGCACGCGTGCGTGTTCAACGCCGCCCTCGCGTCGGCGGTTACGGTTCGCCGAAGCCGTGCTCGAAGCCCTTGAGGACGGGGTCCAGTTCCGCAGCCGCGCTACACAGCGAGCACAACCGGACCCCCGGCTGCTCGGCTGCGTCCAGCGCCCGGTCCAGCGGCAACACCGGCGCTCCGGCCGGCGCCTCTTCACAGTCCACGGCGTGCACGACACCGCCCCCGCGGCCGCCGGCCTTCGCCAGCACCCAGCCTGATGGCCGCCGCGGCCCCAGCGCTTCCTGGACTGGCGAGGGCGGCTTCAAGTACTCGGTGGGCACGGCGTCGTACGAGGCGCCGTCCACGGGCCGCACGTGGTCCGGAGCGCGGACCCAGACGCGGTACTCGGCAGGCTCCACCGAGTCCCCGTACTGGTGAAGCAGCAGTATTCGAGAGCTGCGGTATTCGTGGCTCGATGGCTGGTATTAAGTCGGCCGCTGCCATGCCTGGGCTATCTCCGAAGGCACTGCATGTCGGCGCACGCCTGAGGTTTCACTGCTCCGGCGCCCGAGGTGGATGGCTGTTCGGCCAACTCTGGCGCTGACGTCTCGCAGGGCGCGCTGCTGCACTCGGGTGCTCGCTGCGTCGAGCCCAAGGGAGATCATGAAGACCGCCGCCGCGTCACCGGAGATCATCAGCACACCGTTGAGGATCGGGGCTTTCCGCCGGTTCGCGTCGGCTAGTCTCATCTCGGCGACCGGGTCTGCGATTGCCCCTCTCGCACTGGCCTACTCCGTCATTCAGCAGGGTGGAGGAGCTGGATCTCTCGGCCTGGTCCTCGCCACGAACACCGTCCCCACGATCGTGTTTCTGCTCATGGGCGGCCTCTTCGCCGACCGCTTGTCCCGAAGCCGGCTCCTCTTCGTCGGGAACTTACTGGCCGCAGGTGCACAGGGTGCCCTGGCCGTCACCGTGGTCACGGGACATGCGACGACTGCGTCGATTGCGGCGTGCGGCTTCGTCTCGGGAACGGCGGCGTCGTTCATCGTTCCAGCCACGCAAGGTGCCGTCGCGCAGATCGTTCCCGAAGAGCACCTGCAGCAGGCCAACGCGCTGCTTAGGCTCCCGAGCAACGCAGTGAGGGTGCTGGGGCCGGTCGCTGGCGGATTCGTCGTCGCCGCGAGCGGCGCGGCTTGGGCACTGGCCTGGGACGCGTTCACGTTCGCCGTCGCGGCTGTCCTGCTTCTTGGCCTGCGCCTGGAAACCCCGCCCACTACGCCCGCCGGCGTCCTGGCCGATCTGCGGGCAGGCTGGACAGGCTTTTGGTCCCGTACCTGGCTGTGGACCTATACCGCCGCCGGCACAGTCCTCGTCGCCGCCTGGTTGGCGGGCTTCCAGCTTCTTGGCCCCCTTGTTGCCGCGCGGCAGTACGCCGGAGCACGTGACTGGGGTCTGATCCAGGCCGCCTTTGCCTCCGGCCTACTGGCGGGAACCCTCGTATGCCTTCGCTGGAAGCCGTACCGGCTGCTCACCGTCGCGGTGATCACGGCCGGCGCCCTCGCGCTCCCACTGGCGGCCATGGCCTGCAGTCTGTCTCTGCCACTCGTTCTGGTGGCCGCCTTGTTGGCAGGTATCGGACTCGATGTCGCGATCGTTGCCTGGAACACCGCATTCCAACAGCATGTGCCCCAGGTCGAACAGGGCCGCATGAGTGCGTTCAACGGCGTCGGGGAACGCCTGGCCATCCCCCTCGGCTACCTCATCACCGCCCTCGCCGCCCACTCGTGGAACAGCCAGGCAGTCCTCCTGGCCTGCGCCGCAATGATCACGGTCGCGACCGTTCTCAACCTCTGCGTCCCGGACGTATACCGTGTCAACCGGCTCACCCCGAGCCATCAGTCGAGAGCATCGCATGACGATCGCGAGGTAGAGCAGGCGTAGCGGACGTTCCGACTGGTGGAGGAGCAGTTCCGAGGGTCGCTATTCGTCGGAGACCATGCGGGCTGAGAGGTAGGCACTCCAGTCGTCTTTGGCATAGTTCGCCCATCTCTGAGCTGTGTTGGGGTGTATGCCGAAGAGGTCAGCGACCACGATGGGCGGAAGGTCGGTAACCGCCTCGATCATGGCCGTGTTGCGGGCGGAGAGGACTGGCAGCCCGAACTGGTTCAACAGGTTATGTGTGCCGACCACGTTCCGCTCCCTGGGCGGCGTCAACGCCTACCAGCTCGCGGCCTGGTTACCCGCACTTGTGGACGTACTCATCGTCGAGGACCGGCGCCGAGGTCGATGACGACTTGTCCTTCAGCCTGGCCTGGCCGCACCGGGCACCGACCCGGGCCGAACTGTTGGAAGGACTCGGCACCTCGGCGCGATACCTCATAGGTGCCGTCCGTGAGTATCCCGATGGATGGGGCCTTGCCTTCGACCCCAAGGATATGAATGCCTCGCAGCAGGAGCTCAACGGGGACCACTGGAACGACTGGCTCTCCAGCGCCTGCCCAGCCTTGCTTGTCCGCGGCAGCCGGAGCACAGAGCTCAGCGCGGAGCACGCGAAGGACATGGCGACGCGGCGCCCCCATACCCAGCTCATGGAACTTCCCGCCGGACACACCGTCCACGAGACCGTCCCAGACGAGTTCGCCGTAGCTGTCAACGAGTTCCTCGGTTCGCTGTGAACCTACCCGAATGAGACCTTCATCCGGTAACCCTCTGTAACGGACCACAAAACCTGAGCCAGAACCCGTTCTCGTGAACAAAGCCAACCGGGGCACTGGCCTGATCATCCCTCACCGCCGTGGCCCCGGCCGGGCCGAACTACCAAGTTGGAAAGAGGAACACAACGCCTCTCACCGCAAGGTCAGGGCCCGCGTCGAGCACGCCTTCGCCCGGATGAAGAGCTGGAAGATCCTCCGTGACTGCCGCTTGAAGGGCCACGGCGTTCACCACGCCATGCTCGGCATCGCCCGCCTCCACAATGTCACCATCACCGGCTGAACCGAGCAGGCAGGTCAGCAAGCACGACCGTGATCAATTGCGGGACAACGCTTAGCAGCGCCCGGGTCGGCAACTGTTACGCCCACTTCATGCCCAGCTTCCGCAGTGCGTCCAGCTGTTCCGCAGTGAGCTTGTCCCGCCTCGATTTGGTGTTGGAGACCCATACGCCCAGTTGCGACCTCTCGGCTTGGGGTCGGTAGTGGTGAGAGTCGGTGGTGCTGGTCTGGTGGTGTGCTGTGTGGGCGCTGGTCAGTGAGGTGTTGGGGCGGGATCGGCACTGTCATGAGGTGAGAGATTGATGGGTGGGATCGCTGTCGTGGGGCTTTATCGCATGGCATCTGATGCTGTCTCAGGTTCGTGAGTCCTTATGCGCTGACGTGGGCTGGGCAGGTGTGATCGTGGGGTGGATCAGGGTGTAGGAGCCGGCCGTGGGGCTGTGCTGCCGAGGGGGTTGGTGGTGCGTCGTCTGCTGGAGAGGCAGCAGGCGGGGGAGCTGTCGACGCGGCATGTGCGTGCGGTCGCTGAGACGGTGGGTGTTTCGGAGCGTACGGTCTGGCGCTGGCTGGAGCAGGCGAAGGCGACGGGGCGGGCGGAGGCGCCGGTCCGGCAGGGATACGCGGTGTCGGACGAGGTGTGGGAGCTGCTGGGTGAGGCGGGGGCAATGTCTCGGAGCTGAGGCGTCGGCTGGTGGCTGCCGGCGGTGAGGTGCCAATTCCGTCGATGTCGACGTTGAGCCGGGTGATCCGCAGGGACCGACGGGCGGGGCGGGCTTTGCTGACCGGGCGGGAGCCTGAGGTGGCCGGGCCGCGCAGGCCGGATCCCCTCAGCGAGCTGGGCCTGAACGTGGTGGCCGAGAAGGGCGTCGGTGGGCAGGTGTTTCTGCGGGAGCAGAAGCACCTGGCGCAGGTCCCGGTCCTGGTCCCGGATGCCCAGGTGGTGCACACGCCTGCCGTTCGGTCGGTGCTGCGGACGGTCGCGCACGCGGCCGCGGTCGGGGCGGTGGTGTGTCTGTACGGCGACGCCGGCCAGGGCAAGACGGTCGCGTTGCAGTACGCCCTTTCCCAGTTGCCGCACCCGGCCCGGGTCCGTCGGGTCCATGTCGGTGTGCACCCGACGGTTCCGGAATTGCGCCGGGTTCTCGCGGATGCCCTGGAGCTGGGCAGGCGTCTGCCGCGTGGGGCGGGGGAGGCCGACCTGATGCTGGTGAACGCGTTGAGGCAGCCCCGCGTGCTGGTACTGGACGAGGCACAGCGCCTCCCGGGGCCGGCGCTGGAGTTTCTGCGCGGGCTGTGGGACCACCCGGACACGGACACGGCACTCGTGCTGGCGGGCGCGGGCAGCGAACGGGCGCTGCGCCGGGTGCCCGCGCTGGCCTCTCGGGTGCTGACCTGGGAATTGGTGCCGCGCCTCAGCCCGCGCGAGGTGGCAACCGTCATGGCTGCCTTCCACCCGCTATGGGAGGACGTCAGCGAGGACGATGTCGTGTGGGTGGACGAGCATGTGGGCCACGGCAATTTCCGGACCTGGGCGAAGCTGACCTCGCACCTGACCGCCGAGCTCTACGGCAGGAGCCGTGCGGTGGTGGACCGCCGGATGCTGGAGCGGGCCTGCGCACGGCTCATGGGGCCGCTGTGACCGGCGCGGCGGCCGGGCCGGAAGAGGGAACTCCCCGCTCCGGCGTGCGCGGGGACGGTCCGGACACGCGGGGAGGTCTTCCTTCTTCCTCCTTGTCGGCGCTGCGCGGCCCTGCCGTGCGCCGGCTGCTCGCCCTGCGGCAGGAACAGGAACTGACGACCCGACATGTACGGATGATGGCTCAGTCGTTGGAAGTGACCGAGCGCACGGTGTGGCGGTGGCTGGCCGCTGCCGAGCATGACGAGTCCGCGGCCGCGGAGCCCGGGGCGCGGGCCCAGACCCGGGACCGCTTCACTGTCACCCCGGAAGTACGCCACCTGCTCGCGTTGTGGAAGGGCAACGTCGCGGCGGTGCATCGTGAGCTGACGGCCCGCGCTGCCCGCCAGTCCCCTCCGGCGGCTCCGCCGCCGTCGCTGCCCACCTTGCACCGCGCGATCCAGCGGGATCTGACGCCGGGGGAGCGGGCCGGGCTCGCGGGAGGAGAGCGCGCGGCGCGCAAGCATGATGTGTTCCTGGCCCGGCCGCGCCCCTGGCGGAACAAGGTGTGGGAGACCGACCACGTACAGGCCCCGGTTCTGGTCGAGGTCGACGGCAAGCCCCGCAGGCCGTGGATCACCTGGTTCACCGACTGCGCCACCAACGCGATCACCGGCGTCGCGGTCACGTCTGGGCCTCCGTCGCGGGAGTCGGTGCTGGCCGCGCTGCGCTCCGCGGTCCTGCGCGAGGACCCCTACGGCCCGTTCGGCGGGCTGCCCGAGAAAGTGCGGGTGGACCGCGGCAAAGACTTCCTGTCGAGGACGGTGACCGCCGCGTTCGATCTCCTCGACGTCACCGTGGAGGACCTGCCCGCCTACACCCCTCACCTCAAGGGCACGGTGGAGGGCCTGAACCGGGCGGTGGAGAGCATGTTCCTGGCCGCGCTGCCCGGCTACGCCCGCCAGCCACGCCCGGGCAAACGGGCTTCCCGGCCGAAGAAGGACGAGGTGCTGCTCGGCTTCGAGGACTTCACCGCTCGGCTGCTGGAGTGGACACGGTGGTGGAACACCGAGCACTGCCCCGCACCGCTACGGGGCAAGACCCCACTCCAGACATGGCAGGACGATTCCACTCCGCTGCGGGACGTGCCAGCCACGGACCTGTGGACGTTCACTCTCGAAGACGCCGGCACCCGCACGTTGACCACCCGCGGTATCCGCTTCAGGAAACGTGACTACGTGGGGGCGTGGATGACCGGTCAGGCCGGGATCCTGGTCCGGGTCCGTTTCATGCCCCACCACGACCACCGCATCGAGGTCGACGACGCCGCCACCGGCCGCTACCTCGGTCCTGCGGACCTGGCTGACCAGGCAACCGAAGAACAACTCCGCGCCGTACGGCGGGCACGGTCTGCCCGTGCCCGCCGTCTGAAGAAGGATCTCGAAGCTTCCCAGCGGGAGCGTTACGCCGCCGTCACCCAGGCCGAGGCACCTCAGCGGCTCGGCGCGCTGACCACCGCGCAGGCCGAGGCCGAACTCGCCTAGAATGCCGACTCCGACCTCGCGCAGCTCGCGATGCCAGACCTCATCCCGCACGCCGCGCCCCCGGCCGACTGGCGCACTCCGGCTTCCCTGGCCGCGCTGACCACGCCAGGCCCGCCCGTCCGGCAGCCGTATGGACGTGACGGTGCTTCCGCCCCGGACGGCCGCGATGGGCGGGCCGCACCTCCCACCACCGATGAAGACGGAGACACCTCGTGACCGCGGCCACCTACCAGTACGTCGACCTGCCCGACGCCTCCGTGGTCACCACCCGCGCCCTGCTCACCGCCCGGGAGAACATCACCGACACCGTCGCCGCCCGCGCCATGATGTGCATCCACGGCGGCGCCGGCTTCGGCAAGACCCTCGCCGTCAACACCTGCCTGCGCGAACTCGAACCCGGCGAGGACGTCCGCAAGATCACCTTCCGTGCCCGGCCCACCGCCCGCGCAGTGCGCTACGAACTGTTCACCGCCCTCGACCTGGCCGACGAGCCACCGCGCCACCCCAGCGAATTCGACCGCCTGCTGAAAACGGCCCTGGCCGAACGCCCCCGCACCTTCCTCGTCGACGAGGCCCAGTGGCTCAACGGTGAGGCCTTCGAATACTTCCGCTACCTCTGGGACGAACCCTCAACCCAGCTCGCCATCATTTTCGTCGGTGGCGCGGGCTGCCACACCGTACTGCGCCGCGAACCGATGCTCTCCTCCCGTGTCTTCATCTGGCAGCAGTTCACCCGCCTCACACCCAACGAGGTCCTCGAGGTCATCCCTCTGTTCCACTCCATCTGGGCCGACGCCGACCCCGAGGATATCGCCTTCGCCGACAGCCACGCCGCGCACGGCAACTTCCGCGCCTGGGCCCAGCTGACCGCCCACACCCGCACCGCCCTGGCCCGCACCGGCCGCCCCCGCGTCGACCAGGAGCTGCTGCGCTGGGCCTTCAGCCGCCTCGCCTGACCACACCACCCATGCCTCCTATCCCGCCGCTGCCGTCCGTCACCGTGGTCATCGACCGTCACGACGATGCGCTCCACACGCACACCGCCCTGGCCGCCCACCACCCGTCGTCCGGCCGGATCACCCTGCACCCCGGCCCGGGCACCACCAGCGAAACCGGCCTCGCCCACGACCTACTCGCCGCCCTGGGCAAACCGCCTCTGCTCCCAGGCCGCTTTCTCGGCGGCCGCCAGCCCGCCTGGGAAGCCGCCACTGCCTGGCTGACCGCCCTGCCCGTCACCCGGCTGACCGTCCTGCGCGCTCACCGCCTCACCGCCCGCCGCACGATGCGCCTCCTGCAACTACAGGCCCGCACCAGTATCCACCTCACCCTGGTCTGCCACCGCCCTCACCTTCCCGCCGCTCTGCACCAGGCCCTACGGACGGCCGACTACTCCCTCACCGCCGACATCGAAGCTGCCCGCCGCCACTACTACGGCACGCCTACCGCCGAACCCCCGCCCCCAGGCGAGACCGCCGCGCCGGCCAGCCGGTGGCTCACCCTGCCGGCACTTGACCGCCTTGTCTCCTACGACAGCCCCCGCCCCTGCGCCGAGCCGTGCACGCCACCGCCGATCGCCTGGCGGCACCGGCCACCGCCCGTGCCTCTCACCGCGCCCACCGCGCAGCGCGTCGCCCACCAACTGCATGCGGCTACCGCACATCCTCGCCTGGCCGCGGCCGTCGCCGCCGCGCTGTTCACCGGCGCCTCCCTCCAGCAACTCGCCACCGCACGCCCTCGCGACTACGACGACGCCGCGGCCACACTCGCCCTGCACGACCGAGCCCGCTACACCGACGGCTGCGCCGCCTACCCCGTACCACCCTGGGCGGGCATCTACCTGAGGGCCGCGGCCTGCTTCACCCGGCTCGTATCCGGCGAAGACCAGGAGATGCTCGCCGCGCCCGGTGACCGTGCGCACCTGCTGCGCGTAGCGGAGACGGCCAAACTGCGCCCGCCACAGCCGCCCACAGCCCGCCGCAAAGGCCCGGTCGGACCTGTGGAGTGGGACTGGCGCGAGCGGCAGGAAGCCGAGAGGTACGAAGCGATACCGGCCAGGCGCGCCAGGCCGTCGCAACGCTGACCACCCTGCAGTGCTCGCTTGATGGGCCGGGCTCAGCCGATCGAGAAGTCGGCGAACTCGACGTCGCTGAAAGCCACGTGCAGGCCGTGGGCCCGGCGGCCCCACTCGCGAAAGTAGGCGTGTCCCAGCGCACGGGCGAGTATCACCGTCTGCTGCTGCTCGCCCGCGCCGGCATCCCGGGCGGCGAACAGCTCCCGGGCTACCTCTCCCGGCAGGTCCTGGGTGATCCACCGCACCCGCGGATCGTCCGAGGACCCCGCAGGAGCCGTGAACCCGAATCGCGCACGGGTATGGAAGACGAAGCCATCCGCCTCTGCCTGGGCACGCCGACGGGCCCGTACCCGGGGCTGCCACCGAGCCAGAACCGCTTCCTCGATCGCCCGGACCTGCAACAGACCCGGCGGACGACGTGCCTCGGCTCTCTTTGACACCCACCGCTGCACAGTGCGCTGCGAGACCCCCAGCATCGTGGCCACCTTCCGAGTGGAACCCCGGTTCCTCGCCAGCAGAAAACGTAGGCGGGCGTCAGTGCTTGAGGGAATGGGCCGGGTGCGCAACGCGCGCTCCAGTCCCTGCTCGATCTGTCCCACGTCCGTCTCCCCAAGCGACCAGCCCGCACGGCCGGAGCCCCCACAGTCCGTAGCGTCAGTTCTCCCGCATCGCCCGCCCCTGCCTGCCAGTTTCTGCATTCTCGGGACAGCGCCGGATGACGCAGGCTACGAGCCCCTCGGGGGCACCGGCGACAAGCTGGCGGCGGGCGTCAGGACGGACGTCGCCGGCACCCCGGTGCTGTCCTTCGGCACCGAGTCCCACCAAGGTATGAGGCCGAAAGGTCCCGCCGGAGAGGCCTGGACTGTCCGGATGCCGCACCCATCCAGGCGGTGTGATCCTGCCCGGGGGTCCGGGGCTTGCCAGGCGGAGCCGGAGAGGGACGGCGTGCCGGGCAAGACCTCACGTTCCCCGGGCTGTTGTCGGTGGGATGCGTGAGACTGCCAAGGTGCTGAATGGTCTCCTCTTCGCGCTCACTCCGTGGCTGGTCTTGGTCGCAATGGCTCTGTTCCTCTTTCCTGGACCAGTTCAGCGCTGGGGAACGGCGTCCGTGGAGCGTTTCGAGCGATTGCGTGCCGACTCGGCAGTGCGCCGGGCTGCTCCGCTCCTGACGCAGATGCTGCTGCTCCCGCCACGAATACGAAACCGGGTCGATGACCACGGATTGGCCCCCGGGTACGTCGTGCGGTGGTGGCATGCCCGTCCCCTGGCGGGGCCGCTCAAGATCCTCCGATTCATGCTGCTGCTGTACATCATGGGGCACGTCGACGATGTGGCCGACTGGGAGAAGCTGCGGTGGAGTGCGGACCCGGGACCCCACCCCGGTGTGATGCAGGCACTGCTCAGCAGCTTCGTGGCCATGCCAGCGACGGTTGCTACCTGGGACTCCTCCACGATCAGCAGAGTGTCGGCGCTCTTGCTCGTGGCCTTGATCCTGATCGCCGAGGTGCGGTTTATCAAGCGCGTGAACCTGACCGGCTCCGGCAGAGGCGCGACGGCTGCCGCCTACGACCTGGAGGTCCTCACCGGCCGCGCGGACGGGGAGAGCGCGCTCGTGGAGGACCGGCGCTGCTGGCCGGTCGTTGCCCTGCTGACGGTCGCGGCCCAGTGCGCCGCGGTTCTGCGGCGCTGGGAGGAAACCCAGCCGGACTGCCAGATCCCACGCGTGTCCGTGCAGCCGGTGGAGCACGCCATCTGGAGGGCCCACCGCACCCGCCGCGCCAGAGCCAGACGACACAACGAACGGCAGTTCAAGGCCCATGCCGCCCTGGTGGTGGGCGCACTACGAAGGGCCGAAGCGCAGCAGGACTCCAAGCCGGACCGCGCCCTGGAAGACCTCACCGTGATGCTCCTGACCATCGCCGAACGCTACGCCGAGGGCCGTGTCGATGACCTTCTCGACGCAGACCAACTCGCAGGCGTGACTCCAGCCGCACCGAGGGAGCGTTTGCGGGGGGTCGTGGTGGGGCTCACGGTCGTGCTGGTGATGGCCGGCGCAGCCTTCCTCGGGTTGCCTGATGCTGCCCTTATTCCTCTACTGCCGGTGGTGGTCCTCTTCGTCGCAGTCGTTGTCAACCGTGGGCGGATGCCAACGCCGGGGCAGCTCACCGATCTGATCATCCCCCGGTGAGGCGGAGCACCTCACCGACCAGCCCTCCGACGTGTGGCAGACCCTGGTCGACCTCTACAACGTCGATGCCGTCACGATGCGCCGGGATGTCGGCAACCGGGCAGTCACCAACATGCTGTCGAAGAAGCCGGAGACGCTGCCCCGCACTTGATCACTCACGGATACTCGACGACGTCCGGGTCTGCCGCCTCTCCGCCGAGGGCACCAGCCACGTCCACAGCTTCGCCGGCCTGTACGCGGCACTGTTCCCCGGGATCCGCCGGCCCATCCGGTCCACGAACCGCGACAGTTCCAAGGCCCGCGCCACGACAGGCGTGGAGACGTTCACCGCACCGAGCGCCTCGCCGTGCCCCAACCGTTCCTGGGACTGAACCGAACCGCGGCCGCAGAGCAGAAGACCATCGTGCCGATCCCCTGAGCCCGACCTATGCGCTCACGCTGAGCGCGGCCTCCCTGTCGGCGGGCTTCCTCGATGCGCTCCTTTCCGCCGACGACCTGGACTGGTGAACCAGACGAGGGTGGTGTCCGGAGCGAGCGCGCTCAGGCCGGGTGGCAGGCCCCTGACAGCGTCGGCGGGCAGTTGGTGATCACCACGTCGAAATGAGAATGTGCCGGAGCAACTGCTGCTCGAAATCGGGAAGCCCGCGTTGCATCCGACCCGTAAGATCCGGAACATGGGGGCGCAAATCGCCAAAGAGCACCATCTGGTCCCGAAGTTTTGGCTGCGGGCCTTCGCTGAGGAAGGGCACTTCACCGGACTTCACCGCGACGGACGGGAACACCGGACACCGGTCAAGAGCGCGGCCAAGGCCAGGAACTTTAACACCGACCCGCTGGTCCAGGGCATGCAGCGGGTCGCCCTGGAGACGTATCTTGCGGAGAAGGTCGACCATCATGCCGCGCCCGTGGTGCGCGCAGTGCGCAGCGGGACCTGGCCATTGGCCGCAGAGCGTCTGCAGGTCCTGCGACGGACGCTGGCCTGGCAATTGGTGCGCACGCAGATGTTCCGGTCCTGAAACGCGCAGGTGGGCGCGCACCTGGCACCGGTGGTGTGGGCACACGAGGTCATCTCGCTGTACCAGCGCCGGCTGGGACGGATGCTGACGGATCAAGAGGGCGTAGCGGTCTTTTGGGACGCGTATCACCGGGCCCCCGATCCCCAGCTCTTCAACGATGACCGCTGGCATCTCCGTGCACCCATTCAAGGGCTGAGCTTCGCGATGGACTATCTGGGCGCCCCAGAGCGGCACTTGGTTCTGGTGCAGGCCGAGGCCCCCTGCCTGATCCTGGGAGACACCGGTGTCGTCATCCGCCGTACCAGCGGCACGTACAGCATTGCGCCACCTCTGCTCGGCGCGGCTACCGAGCTGTTCGCTCCGGTGTCCCCCACGCATCTGTTGATCTCCACCCGGACACCCGAGCGATATCAGGACGGCGTCCTTACTGCGGCACTCGCCCGTCAAGCCAATAAGGGCGCGGCGGCATGGTGCCAGAATGCCGTTTACCGCCTCACCTCCATGAGGTCGCCCCGATACCTGCGGCTGGCGCCGGAGCCTCCCGCGATCCCGGCTCCGCGGATTGCGGCAGCCCCATCGACTGGCCGAGAACAAGGCAGCGGCGCCCGTCGACCCGAGCTACAGGACCCGGAGCTGCTGGCCTTGCTGTCGCAATTCAGCGCCCCGACGTAAGGCACCTTGTCCGTTCGGGTCCACTCTGCGGAGGTCCGGCGCGCAGTGCGATCCCGGCCGCGCTGCGCGGCCGGGTCCTGTACAGGTCTGTGGTCGGGCTGCGCTGGTCGACCACGACCTGGCCCTGCCCCCTGACGCGCCGAACAGCGGCAGCTCCTGGACGTCGATGTCCGCGCGGATGCGGTGTGGACGGGCTGAATGCCGCCATCGGCAAGGAAGTTCGCAGTGTTCCACTCCGGAACAGTTGGAGCGGAGGGTGCGCGCTGGTTCCTGAGTTGGTCTGGTGCTCACCATGAATCACAGGAGCCGTATCGCGGGCGACGCCGACGGCGACTCCATCACGACGTGGGGCTGCACCAGATGGACATCGAGTGTGCGCTGCGCCCCCCCCGGCGCTGAAAGACCACCCGGTCCAGGGATGTGTGCCCGTCGGCGGGGCCAGCTAGTCGGATAGGGCACAGCCGGTACTTCGGGAGAGCGCGGTGCTGCGACCGACCTACTGCAGGCGGCCCGCGGCGTCATAGCGCCCTAGCCAGGCCGGGACGGCTTGCCTCTTCTGGCCGGCTGGGCCCGCTTGCTTCATTCGCTCTGCGGCCGACGTCGTTGCGCGACCCTCCTTGACCGCCGGGAGTTAGATGCGGCCAGCCGGGAGCGGAGACGACAGCCCTTGTTGTGTTCCGCATGCCGTCCAGATGTCAGTGCTCCTCACTACTCTTCGGAGGACGATGGAGCGGAGGGGACTGACGTGGCAAACAAGGACATAGACCATCGAGCGATCGAGAAGCATGTGAAGGAGATCAACAAGGCGTATCAGCGCGCCGCGCGGAAGTACCCGGTCACCGTGCCGGTCACCGGCAAAGGCTTCTCGATCTCCTCCAGCATCACGGGAGTGGGAATCGAGCAGGATCCCCAGTTGGTCCGGCTGTTGATCTGGCTGGGCGAGCAACCCTACAACGGGTTCGCAGAACAGAGCGCCTACGCTGACCTGGCAGGAGTGTCCCCGGAAGACGTCAACGTGCTAGCTCACGTCTTGGAGCGAGACGGCTTGATCGATTCGATGGGCGCCTTCGGCGAGGACGATGCCTACCGAGTGACCGACGACGGGAGGGTAGAGCTCAGGCGGCTCGCCCAACTGCGCAGTGACCCCGCCGCCCGGCACCGCTACGCCACCGACGCGTTCCTACGCTGGCTCTACACCACAGCCCACGACCAGCGCCCCACCGACGCAGTCGCCTTCCTTACGACACCGGAATCCCACTTCGCGGGAGACGAGCTGTCCGGCACCGAACTGCACTACGCTTTGGCACGCCTCACCCACTCCGGACTCGTCGAGGACGCCGGCACCGACCCCAAGACCGTCGCCATCACCATCGACGGCATCGACTGCGTACTTTCTGGAGCCACCGTGAGCGACTACCTCAACCGAACCCGCCCCGGCGACTACTACAGCATCAACGGCACGAACATCGTTGCTGGCTCACAGGGCAAGGTCGAGCAGCACAACCACAACAACGCCTTCGACCCCAGCGCCATGCGCGAGTTCGCGGCACTGGTCCAGCAGCTCGCTCCCACCTTCGGTGCTGAACCCGCGCAGCAAGCCGAACTCATCCGCGACGCCGAAGTCCTCGCGGAAGAAGCCGACAGCGAGACACCCCAGCCCGGCCGCATCCGCGCCGCCTTCGACACCGTGATGGGCGGACTTGCGCAGATCGGCCCGGCATCCGCCGGGCTTACCGCCGCGGTTCAGTACGGCCAACAGGCCTTCGGCGCGGTCTTCGGCGGGTAGCCCTGCCCCCCCCGGCGCGGACCGAGTGGCTCGCCTTCTGCGGCGCGCACCGCCGCAGGGGCCGCGCAGAGAGGACGGGAGCGAGGGCGCGGGACCCTCGCTCGGTCTGCGCGTGACCTCGCACCCTGACACCAACCGTACGCATCGCGTACGGACTGCGTACGCGGATTGCCCTACGCAGTCCGTACTGCCCTACACAGTCCGTACGCCGGTCGAACGCGCGGGATGCGCCTGACTCCGGCTGGCCCTCACCCACCTGCAGCGAGGATCTGCCTAACCGGGCAGCCCCAGGCCGCGCCGGATGCGCCAGGCTCGATTGGGGCGAGTCCGCACGCCCGGAAAAACGTCCCTCGGCCAGCCGTATCGTCGCCGTCCTGGGGGGCCAGGGCAAGGAAGGTGCGGCCAGCCTGCTGGGCCCGGCGGGCGATCTCGGTGATGAGGGTGCGACCGACTCCATGACGGCGGTGGGTATCCGCGACGGCCATCGCCAGAATCCATGCCTGCTCTCCGGGATGGTCCGGCCGCCCCTCGCCGCGGCCGAAGTCGCAGTCGAGTTGAAACTCGGCGGCCGCGATGACGGATTCGTGGAGCTCGGCCACGATGACGTGCAGACCTTCGGGGCTGTAAGACCCGCCGATTCCCAGACCGTTCGAATCGAGCAGTTCCCCCACCGCCTGATAGTCGGACCAGGTGATGTCACGGATCAGCAGCATCTTCCGAGTATCCCAAGGCCCCAATGCGGGCGGCTTGTTCAGGCCCAGTCGACGCCCAGTTCCCGTAGGACGTCGACTTGCTCGGCGGTGAGTTTGTCGCGTCTGGCGCGGGTGTTCGATAGCCATACGCCCAGGCGTACAGACACCGGCGCGGCTTCGCCGTCGACCGTGATCTGTTCTGCGTGGGCCCGGGGGACTGGCCGTTGCCCTTCCCGCTCGACCCACTGCGCCAAGGCCGCCAGGCCCCGCTGGAACGCCGCCTGTGCCTTGCTCGGCCCCTTCGCCGCGCACTTGGCCGCTGCGGCGGGAGGAAGCGTCTGGGCGGGTTGCACGCCCAGCTTCGACAGCCGCTCCTGCTGCTCGGGCAGGAGCGGCGCCCAGGTGCCCGGGTTCTTCTGCCGCTGGAGCCACCGTCCGATGTCATCGCCCTCGAACAGCACCCCGGGCTGGATCTCGGGCAGGCTGCCGTCGGCGTCGACCAGGTCCGCCAGGACCCGGTAGTGCCGCTGCCAGTCCAGCGGCCACGGGCAGTTCCAGTCCGGGTCGATCTCCGTCAGCTGCGCCGCGCGCACGGCGGCCCGCTCCGCGTCCTTGCCCAGGCCGCCCTTCCGGCGCAGGTTCGCCATGTGCTGCCCGACCGGGACCATCGCCTCGTCCTCGCCCCACACCGCGTCCTGACGCGGCGCGAGGTGCCCCATGGCCCGCCGGTAGGACCGCAGCGCGGCGAGCTTGTTCTCCCACGCCTCCTCGCTCGGCTCCCAGACCATCCCGGCCTCCGGCAAGTCGAGCAGTTCCTTGCGCCGTTCCTCCAGTTCCCCGGCCCGCAGGGCCTTCCGCTGCTGGTGGACCCATCGGCCAAGCGGAAACGCCTTCGTCGCCCCGACCTCGACCTCGACGTCGTAGGGCACGGCGTAGAGGCCGGTGATCTCGTTCTCCGCCCGCCACCGCAGCAGGGCCTGGTAGCCCTCCAGCCACACCAGCGACTCCGGCCGGTAGACCCGGGTGCGAAGGAACGCGGCGATGGTCGCGGCGTCGCGCGGGCTGGAGAAGTGGAGCAGGGCCGCTTCGGCGGCGGCCTGGGTGTCGTCGTCCTCCTGGTCCTCGCCGTCGCCCTCGCCGCCGGCCCCGACGATCCGCCCCTCTTCGTCACGCCGGACGTGGACCTTGCGCTTCCCGCTCGTGAGCGCGCGGGAAGCGAGCTGTTCGACCAGACGTTCGTCATGCGAGCGCAGGCCCTGGAGGACCGCTACCAGGGGGCGGAAGCTGGCACTGGCGACCATGTCCTGCGGGTCCTCGCCGGGCTCCAGGAACACCGGCACGATGATCCTGGCCACCTTCGTGGAGCCGTCGCGGTTGAGCCGGAGGGCCCGGCCGATGTTCTGCACGATCTCGACCTGGGAGCCGCGGGTGTCGGCGAAGCAGATCGAGTCGACTCCCCGTTCGCCGGTGATGTCGACGCCTTCCCCGAGCACGCGGCAACTGGCGAGGAACGCCCGGTGGACGCGCCGGCCCGCGGCATCGATGCCGTTGGCGAACTGCCGCAGCGCCTCACGCCGTTCGGACACGAGGTGGTCGCCGCACAGCCACGCCGACCAGACGCGGTCCGGCGGGACATGGCGGCCGGCCTCCAGCTCGTAGAACTCCGCGTCGATCGACGACGCAGGGAGCTTGTCGGCGGCGGCCAGGTCCTCGTCGGACGCGTCGTTCATGTACAGCTCGGCCGCGGTCTCCGGCAGCTTCTCCGCAAACGCGGCGGCCTCCTCCACCTTCTGGTGGAACGTCATGACCGTACGGAGATTGTGCGCGGCGGCGTGCTCCAGGAGCGCGGTCTGCAGCAGCGCCAGACGCCGGCCCCGCCGCGCCTCCTCCGACTCCCCGAGAACGGGGGAGGGGTCGCGGATCTCCAGGACGTCGATCTCGAACCCGGCGAGGATCTCGCGCTCGATCGCCTCCGACAGGCCCAGCTCGGCGATCCACGCGCCGTAGGTGCCCTCCGGGTCGTCGGCCATGGTCGCGATCTCCGCCTCCTGGCCGTGCGCTCCCTTCTGCGGCCGGGGAGCGGCGAGGATGCGCGGGGTCGCGGTCAGGTAGAGCCGGAAGGACGCCGGGATTCGGGCGTTGTCGTGGATCGCCGCCCACGGGCGACCAAGATCACCGGCGGTTCCGTGGGCCTCGTCCACGATGGCGAGGTCGAAGCCGTCCATGCGCTGGCCATAGAGCCGCTCCCCGCCCGCCAGAGCGGCCTCCAGCGGCCCGCGAACCTTCCGCTGGCCCTCGGGAGCGTCGACGTCCTCACGGTCCACGAGAGAGGCGTACGTGGCGAACACGACGACCGGCCCGTGCCCGGCCCACAGTGCGAGCTGGATCGGGTTCGTGGTGGTGCGCACCCACAGCTCGTTCAGCACCGCGTCGTTCTCCAGCGAGTACACCGCGACCATCGGGGCGGTGTGGCCCACCAGGCGCCACGCCTGGGCCGTCTGCGCGAGCAGATCCAGGGTCGGCACGGTAACGAGGATCCGGCCGTCCGCGAAC
The DNA here is from genome assembly GCF_000721365.1 of Streptomyces sp. NRRL F-5650. Classification (NCBI taxonomy): domain Bacteria; kingdom Bacillati; phylum Actinomycetota; class Actinomycetes; order Kitasatosporales; family Streptomycetaceae; genus Streptomyces; species Streptomyces sp. NRRL F-5650. The sequence continues at coordinate 178,357 of NZ_JOGV01000007.1, forward strand.
GACTCCAGCGCGCACGCGGCAGCCGTGATCGTCTTGCCCGAACCAGTCGCTGACACGATTGTGCCCCGGGCACCCTGCGGGGGCACAGATGACCTTGCAGGGAATCCCACCCACTTACGAAACGCGGAGCGCTGATCGACCTGGTGTTCCCGAAGCTGAATATCATTCATTTGTCTGCCTCTCGGAGCGGAATTAGCAAACTCTTAAATCTGCTGAATACCGTCTTCTTGCTCTCGTCGGCGACGCTGCTCTGCGAAGCTGACGCGGCCAGCCAAGTGACAGTTTGCGCACGAGCAGTCGCACTCGTCTGGTTCCGGTACACCTGGGGGGCGCGTAGCCGATCCGATCTTGATGCCACCGGTGATTTTGGGCGAACGCGCTACGGGTTTGGTGCCCGGCACGTTCCAGGGCTGTGCCAGTACTTCCATAAGGGCGGTGAAGGCCGCGATCGGGTCGGTGGCCTCGTTACGGCTGTACCAGAGCAGTTTGTCGCCGGGCATAGCCCAGGGCCGAGGGTTTCCTGCCAGAGGGTTGCACCACATCAGGTGTCCTCGGTCGAGGACAGTTACGAAGTTGGGCCAGACCTCAGGAGACCGAGAGACAGCCCATTCCTCGATCTTTGACGCGATGGCGGATAGGGAGAGCTTGCTCGTATAGGCGACGATGCCGCCTGAGACGGGGACGTACGGGAAGACCTGGCCGTGGAGTCGCACGTCCAACTGCACCGCTGGGTTGATGGAGGCCCGGGGAGCATTTTGGAGAGTGAAGAGATGATCGAGAGCTTCCCTCAACTTGGGCGAGTCGAGAGTGCTCTTGATCTCAAGTGCACTGTGTACGGTCTGCGGATCGACCACCGTGTGTCGACCGCTGGTCGAGACGATGTGCGGAGGTACCAGGGGGTCTGTGACGACTGTGATTCCGAGGTTCGTAGTTGGTGTGGTGAGGGTGGCTTGAGCTGGGGTGTTGTGGATTCCTTGATAACAGTCCCGGTGCTTGCGGGACGCTGGAG